>NZ_CP179930.1:2400000-2702639 GCF_047495495.1 Zymobacter sp. IVIA_12111.31 C1 | reverse complement strand
GTTCGTCACCATACGTTCCCGATATTACATGATCGTCACGGTCGGCCAAGATGACCGATGAGGCATACACACAAACAAAGGGATATCCATGAAAAACATCATGACGGCAGTGGCATTCGGCGCCGCGCTGAGCATGGGCGGTTGCAGCATCGTACACAGCATTTCGGCACCTGAAGAACAGACGACAGGGGTTCAGGTACGTGATGATCAGATGACGGGTCTGAAGGATCGCTACTCGACGACATTGGCGGTGACCAACCGACTCGGCCAGCCCACGCGCACCGTGCAGTCGACGAACGGCGAACAGTGGTACTACGACTACACGCACACGTTCCGTTCAGCGCCCCAGAACAATACGAGCGAATCCGTCATTTTCGAGTTTGATCGCAGCGGCGTAATGACCTCGCATAAGCGTGTGACACCGATCGCACCATAATGGCGGTGATGGACAGACGGCAGCAGCCATTGCCGCCTCCCGACATTGAAACGGCACCGTTCCTTGCATGACAGGGGACGGTGCCGTTTGCTATTGCAGACCGCAGACCGCAGACCGCAGACCGCAGACCGCAGACCGCAGACCGCAGACCGCAGACCGCAGACCGCAGACCGCAGACCGCAGACCGCAGACCGCAGACCGCAGACCGCAGACCGCATCCTCTCATGGCATCCATCGCATAGGGCACACGAAACGCGGGTCAGTAACGGTAGCGAAAAGTGATCGAGCAGATACACGAAGGGCCGCGCAGTGATGCGCAGCCCTTGCATTGCTAGGCAGAAACCTGCCGCGTGCGTGATGTGCGATTACAGAGAGAAATCGACAACCATGCGGCCTTTGATCTTGCCTTGTTCCATTTCGTGGAAGATATCGTTGATGTCTTCGATCGGGCGTTTGGCCACTTTCGGCACGACTTTGCCTTCAGCAGCGAACTGGAAGGCTTCAGCCAAGTCTTCACGCGTACCGACCAGAGAACCGACGACTTCGATACCGTCCAGTACCAGGCGCGGAATGTCGAGGCTCATGGCTTCCGGAGGCAGACCAACCGCTACGATGCGAGCACCGGCGCGAACAGCGTCAACCGCAGAGTTGAACGCGGCTTTGGCAACGGCAGTAACGACCGCTGCGTGAGCGCCGCCCACTTTTTCCTGAATCAGTTTGGCAGCGTCTTCTTTGGCCGGGTTGATGACCATGTCCGCGCCCATTTCCTGAGCCAGTTTCAGCTGTTCGTCGTTGACGTCGATCGCGATGACTTTAGCGTTGAAGACGTTTTTCGCGTACTGCAGCGCCAAGTTACCCAGACCGCCCAGACCGTAGATGGCAATCCATTTACCGGCTTTGATGTTGGAAACCTTGATCGCTTTGTACGTGGTAACACCCGCGCACGTTACGCTACTGGCTGCCGCGGAATCCAGACCGTCCGGTACCTTGACCGCATAGTCAGCAGTGACGATGCATTCTTCCGCCATACCACCATCAACGGTGTAGCCTGCGTTCTTGACGCTACGGCACAGCGTTTCGTTACCGCTGATGCAGTATTCGCAGTGGCCACAGCCCTGGAAGAACCACGCAACGCTTGCACGGTCGCCTACTTTCAGAGAGGTCACGCCCGGACCAACTTCTTTGACGACACCTACACCTTCATGGCCCAGGATAACGCCAGTCTTGTCACCGAAATCACCATTTTTAACGTGCAGGTCGGTGTGACACACACCACAGCACTCCATCTGCAGCAGGGCTTCGCCGTGCTCCAGCGGACGCAGTTTTTTGTCCTGAATTTCAACGTTATGGTCTTTGCCTACAACTGCTGCTTTCATGACGAGATACCTTTTTTAGTTGTACCGATGACCTGTCTGGAACGAAACAGACGCCGGAAAATAAGGTGGTGAGGTGAGCGGCTGGCGTGACCGTCGGACCGACTCACTGACGCTAGTATAACGCTGCCACTGGTATGGCAAATCACTACTAACGTACAAAACGTACTAAACTTTAGTACAGGCCTTGATAAAGGTAGATAACAAGGCGGTTCCCGCCAAGGTTATCCTCATCCTTGGACCACAGGGATGACGAAATGGCGCAGCCGGAACCTCATCATCCCCTTTTTTAGAGCAAGAAATCGTGACAGCCGTTTTCGGCATGCTATCTCTGTTGTCGGCAGAAGTAGCGTGCTCATGAGCAATGACCGTACGGAAAGAAACCCATGAAAGATGCCCAGTTACCAGATGACGTTGAACGCGGTATCCACATGCTGGAGCAGGTGCGGGGTGCTCGACTGCCACGCCGCTATCGCGGGTTTCTCCATCGGACGATAGGGAGCGCCGACATCATGGAGCGTGAGAGCGCCCAAGGCGACTGGGTTTGTTGGTATGGGTATGCACTGCTGAAAGAGCGCAATGTCACCTACGGCGTACAGAACGTTGCACCGACACTGCTATTGATCGGGCAGGACGGCGACCTTGGCTACTTCATTGATATGGTCGAGGGGCTTGATGCCATTTACAGCGTAGACCTAGGCGCACTGGGCCGGAGAGAGTAGCCAACAGCATCAGCGAGCTGCTGTGATCAGCACCACCCTTGAGGATAAGAAATCGGGTGGAAAAACTTGGTTCCAGTGAGTAATGGCAGTTCCACTGCAAACGTTGGATATCATCGACAGTCTGCCCCCGCTCGATATTCTGGACCGCTAGCTAGAAAAGGCATCCACCAAGATGAAGCGGGGCGTGATATGGCAATGCTGCCCCGTCGATTCCTGAAACGAAAACACCCCCGCTGCCGTGAAGCAGCGGGGGTGTTTTGAATTCATGGTGCCGGAGATAGGAGTCGAACCTACGACCTTCGCATTACGAATGCGCTGCTCTACCAACTGAGCTACACCGGCAACGGCATGCATTCTAGCGCCGACATGCCGTGATGGGCAACCCCTTGTGATACTCAAGCATTTCTGTCAGCGATCGTTACGTCCGCCGAAGATGATCAGCCCTGAAATCAGTGCGGCGAAGAGGGCAAAAATCACGACCACGCTTTGCAGGGCGAGGGGCCAAGTGGAGAAATGGTAGTCGCCGCGCAGCAGGCTGGCGAAGCCGTAACCGATGGCCATAATCGATCCCCCAACGACAAGGGGACAAAGCAAACGCTGGATAAAGCTTTTCATAATAGAAACGTCAAGTTGCATACCTGTACAGGTGTATGACCAGTCTAATCCATCCATGGATGGGAAAATAGCGCATGCGACAGTGACACTCCCCCCTACGGTAGGGGGCGAATGGTAAGATTGACCCTCGTGGGGGGAATTCGCCCCCGTTTACCGATTCCATCCACGACTCGCTATGGGAGAAGTTCATGGCCGTACGCTGGCGCTATACCTCGATGTCTGATTCAACGTTGGTCAGGCCCGATGAACGCTTATCCTGGGGGCAGATGCTGGCGCTGGGCGTTCAGCACCTTGTTGCCATGTTCGGTTCAACCGTGCTGGCGCCGATGTTGATGGGGTTTGATACCAACCTCGCGATTTTGATGTCGGGCGTTGCCACGCTGCTGTTCTTCATCATCGTTGGGGGGAAAGTGCCCAGCTACCTAGGGTCGAGCTTTGCCTTCATCCCGGTGGTCTGTGCCGCGACGGGATACGTGGCCGGACACGGTGCCAATCCCGCGGTGGATCTGGCGCTTGGTGGCATCATCGTCTGCGGGGGGCTGTATGCGCTGTGCGGGCTGATCGTGATGTGGGTAGGAACGGGGTGGATCGTTAAGCTGCTGCCGCCGACCGTTACGGGGGCCGTGGTCGCGACTATCGGTCTGAACCTAGCACCTAGTGCCGTGGGCAGTGTCTCCGGCTCGACGTTCAACGGCATCATGGCGCTGGTCACCGTACTGTGCATCGGCAGCATGGCCGTGCTGACGCGCGGTGTTGTGCAACGGTTGCTACTCTTGATCGGCATCCTAATCGCTTATGCCCTCTATTTCGTTGCCGCCAACCTGATGGGGTGGGGCACGCCGATCGACTTCACCCCGGTGGAAGCGGCACCGTGGTTCGGGCTACCGACCTTTCATACGCCCACGTTCCAGTGGACGGCTATCCTCACCATTGCTCCTGTCTTCCTGATTCTGATCGCCGAAAACCTTGGTCATGTCAAAGCCGTGGGTGAAATGACGGGGACTCCCCTTGATCGCTATATGGGACGAGCGTTCCTCGGCGATGGGCTGGCGACCATGCTGTCAGGGAGCGTCGGGGGTACAGGGGTCACGACATATGCCGAAAATATAGGGGTGATGGCGGTGACGCGTGTGTTCTCTACGCTCACGTTTCTGATCGCTGGCATTCTGGCTATCGTATTGGGCTTCTCTCCGCGCTTTGGTGCCCTCGTGCATACCTTGCCAGTACCGGTGCTGGGCGGTGCGTCTATCGTGGTGTTTGGGATGATCTCGGCTGCCGGTGTACGTATCTGGATGCAGAACAACGTTGACCTGAATGATCATGCCACGCTGATCCTGATTTCGGTCACTATGATCCTCGGTGCAGGTAACTTCTCGTTGTCGATGGGGGTGATCCAGCTCAACGGTATTGGCACCTCGATGCTGGCAGCGATCATCCTCAATGCGCTGTTCAGCAATCGCCATGTGCGCAAGATGCTGGAAAGAAATTGAGCGAGACGTGTAGGATGGAATAAGCAGCGTGGCTTTAATAACCCACGTTGCGCCGTTATCGTGAAATGACGGGCCGAACGCGTTCGCTGTCCGTCATTCCCGCTAGGCCTTTCAGGAGACCCGAGGTCCCAGGAGTTCATATGACAACCGAGCAGGATACCGCGCCATCATCTGTCCCCACGTCGTCCACGACGGATAGCCAGCGTATGTGCTGCGGTGGCGGAATGCAGACGTATCCTCCTCGCTTGGACGCCGTGATGCCGATGACGGCAGAGGCGCATGAACGTTCGATCGCCGAAATGCTGGAGCTGCGTCGGCGGCAAGGGTACGAGGATCAGGATATCTGGCTGTTCGCATACGGTTCGCTGATCTGGCGTCCCGAGTGTCCTGCTATCGAGTCGCTGCGCGGTTACATCGAAGGCTTTCATCGTGGGCTGTATCTGTGGTCGCGCATTCACCGTGGTACACCTGAACAGCCGGGGCTAGTGTTCGGGCTGGATGAAGGCGGCACCTGCGAAGGGGTGGCGTTCAAACTATCCGCTCAGGATCTGCAATGTCATCTGCTGGCGCTGTGGAAGCGCGAGATGCCGGACTGTTCCTATCGACCCACTTGGGTACCCTGTACGCTGGAGAATGGGCGCACCGTGCCCGCGCTGGCGTTTGTTGTGGCGCGCAGCCAACCGACGTATGTCGGGCAGCTCTCCGATGAAATTATCCGCAAGGTGTTTGAAACCGCACGCGGTCAGTGCGGTACCACGTACGACTATGTGGCACAGACCGCTGTCGCGCTGCGCAATGCCGAAATGCCTGACGAAGCCTTGGAAGGGTTACTGCGTCGCTGTCAGCCTTCCGTCAATGCGGTTAGCTGAAGATTATATAAGGTGTGAAGAAGAAAGGAGGCGGGATCAAGCCTCCCTTTCTTGCTTTCGTCTGTTTTCCCTTAGCGAAGCGGACTTGAAGGATATTCCATATAGCGTTTCAGCTCTTTCTGCCACTGTTTCATGAACAAAAACAGAGGTTGGTCTTTTTCTTCGGATTCTTTTGAATAGGAGACAACGCGCTCTTCTCCCCCCGGCAGAAAGAAACGTACTTTTTTTATGTCAATGCAATGGAAAATAATAAGTACTTTTTCTTGATCGATATCATTAAAATTTACTTCGATATCGTGTTCCGTTGTGAAAAGGTCCGAAGACTGTGATGAATATTCCATCAAATGGGCGCAAATAAAACTGTGATCTATGCTTCTCAGTGTTAAATTGTTGAACTCTAGTCGGTTGTTTTCTTCATTAAATAGAGTTTTAAAGTATTCCGATAACAGGAATATTCCACCAATAATTTGAGCTAATTTTTTTTCTTCATTGCTTTTTCTCTTTGAAAATACGATATAAGAAGGTTTAGGGCTATGGTAGTCTCCTATTGTTAACGTCATGGTATAGCGGCGCAGTTCTGAATAAAATACGCCAGCAGGCCGGTCAATAGTGAGATATGTTTGGCCACATGTTGCTACGCAAATACGAAAAGCTTCGCTAAGTATCTTTTCAAATCCCGGATATATATTGTTTTCCACAAACGTATCCGTGAATATATCTATAATCTCTCTGCAGCCTTCCATATTTTTAGAAGGATAGATCTTGACTATTTTGGAGAACTTTTTTCCAAGCATTGATGTCGGTGTCTCTTGATAGAGGAAATAAACGTAATAAAATTTCAGCAAGCCTGTTATTGAAATAGGGCTCTTTTTAGTTATTGCTTTTTGGGGATGCGATGACTAGAGGCTTGCACGTATAAATTATTACATGTGTAGAGAAATATTCCCATGCGACATAGCATACCACTACCTTCTTGTTGGCATGCGTGAGCCACATATATATTAAAAATGTATCTAAAAAGAAGTACGCGGTGGGTTGGAGTGCCCACCGCGTCAGACAGGTCATGTCATGGAAAGTGGCCCGATGGGCCGCTTCAAGCCCGGATCACGGTCTCTTGAAGCAAAGTACTGCGCGTGAAGCGGGGATCACTTCACTTTGACGACCCAGCCTTCTGGGCCTTCGATATCACCGACCTGGATGCTGGTCAGCGTGTCGTACAGGCGACGCGTCACCGGGCCGACGTCTGTTTCGCTATAGAAGACGTGGAAATCGTCCTTGTACTGAATGCCGCCAATCGGGGTGATGACGGCGGCTGTACCGCAGGCACCGGCTTCCTTGTACTGATCAAGGTCGGTGATCGGTACGTCGGTTTCCTGCGTGGCCAGCCCCAAGTAGTCGCGTGCCAGTTCGAGCAGCGAGTATTTGGTGATACTGGGCAGGATGGACGGTGAATACGGTGTCACGAAGACGTCGTCATGCGTGATGGCGAAGAAGTTAGCGGAACCCACTTCCTCGATCTTGGTGTGCGTGGCCGGATCAAGGTAGATGCAGTCGGCGAATTCGCGTTCGTGCGCTTCCTTGTTCGGCAGCAGGCTCGCAGCATAGTTACCGCCGACCTTGGCAGCACCGGTGCCGTAAGGAGCTGCACGGTCGTAGGACGACACCATGAAGTTGACCGGTTTCATGCCACCTTTGAAGTAGGCGCCTACCGGTACGCAGAAGATCGAGAAGATGAACTGCGGTGCGGGGTGTACACCGATGTTGTCGCCGACGCCGATCAGGAACGGGCGCAGGTAGAGTGCGCCGCCGCTACCGTAAGGCGGAATGAAGCGTTCGTTGGCCAGCACGACCTTCTTACAGGCTTCGACGAACACGTCTGTCGGGATCTCGGGCATCAGTAGGCGCGCGCAGCTCTGCTGCATGCGGATCGCATTGCGGTCCGGGCGGAACAGGTTGATGGACCCGTCTTTGCAGCGATAGGCCTTAAGGCCTTCAAAGCACTGCTGACCATAGTGAAGGGCCGTAGAGCCTTCGCTGATGTGCAGCGTGTTGTCCTCGGTCAGTACACCGTCGTCCCAGCTGCCGTCTTTCCACTGTGACAGGTAGCGATAGTCCGTTTTGATGTAATCGAACCCGAGGGAACTCCAATCGAAATTATCTGTATCCATGACAATGACCGCTCTATGTGAGCATGCACTCTCTGGCGCATGATTGTACTGTGCTTGTAGATCCATGAAGGGTAGTGTCTTCGAGCGAGGGCGCTGCCCTTCTGTCGAGACTATCATGGCTCTGGGCCCTACGTTAAATACTCTATGTATGCCGATGCGATTTCGGGTGAACCTTTACCGCACAGAGGCTATCGTCGAAGCGCCCTGCAAGGTGATTGCAAGGTACACTATAGAAGACGTGCTTTCGTGTTTACGCCATTCATGATCCCGCGGAGACCCCATGACTGAACTCAAGACGCTGCTGTTTGCTACGGACTTCTCTACCGGTGCAGCACGATGCTGCAGTATGGCCAGTACCCTGGCGCGCCTGAGCGGTGCGCGCCTGCATATCGTGCACATCGTGGCGGAAGGTGATAGCTGGCCGCTGCAGGCGTCAGACCAACTGGTTGTACCTGAATCACAGCAGGCGAACATCGAACGTGAAATGAAGCGCTTCATCGGTCGATATTTCCCCAACTTGGATCAGGAGCCGTTCACCGTCACGTGGGATATCGTCGCTGCGCGTCATACATCGTCCGAAATTGTTCATCAGGCTGAACTGGTCGATGCCAGCATGATTCTAATGGGGACGGAGGGACGCTCCGGAGTCAAGCGCCTGCTGGCCGGCTCGACGGCAGAAGCCGTTGTCCGTACGGCGTCAGTACCAGTGGTGACCATCCGCAACGGTGATCGCTAGATACTGAGTGGTCGGGGCAGAAGTATTCGAGGTGACTTCTGCTCCTGCATCTGTAGCATGCTCGCTGAGCGCCGCCCTTGGTATTTGCCGAAGGCGGAATGCGTGTGCCGGGCATCGCGCCTGCGTTCATTTTCCATTTCTCATCGTAGACGAAGAGGCACCCATGTCTCGACAGGACTCACGCTTCGAAATTCCGGCCGGTTCCACGACCGTGCCGCCGCATCGCGGCCTGCTGGGCCCGATGAAATTCCGGGCCTATCGTGCCATATGGATCGCGAACCTGTTCGCCAACTTGGGAATGTGGGCCCAGTCCGTGGCATCGGCCTGGGTAGTGACGGAACAGCATGCCAGTCCGTTGATGGTGGCCATGATTCAGGTGGCTGCAGCGATACCGTTAGTATTGCTGTCGATCGTCGCAGGCGTGCTGGCCGACAATCATGATCGACGCAAATTGATGCTGATCGGTATGGGTATCCAGACGATCGGCGGGGTAGTGATCACCGGGATCGCTGAATTCGCCACTCTGACACCTGAATGGCTAATCTTGTCGATTCTGGGCATCTCACTAGGGTCAGCGTTGCTGACACCGGCGTGGCAGGCGGCGGTCAACGAGCAAGTGCCACGTTCTGAAGTGGCCAGCGCTGTACTGCTGAACAGCGTCAACTACAACGTAGCGCGCGCGCTCGGGCCGGCATTGGGCGGGATTATGCTGGGCTTCTGTGCGCCCAAGTGGGTGTTCCTCTTCAACAGTGTGTGCAGCTTGGTACTGATGTATGCCATCTGGCGCTGGAAGCGTGACATTCCTGCGCGCACGCTGCCGCCTGAAAAGATTCGTGAAGGGGTCAAGGCGGCACTTCAGTTCACTCATTATTCGACCGTGACGCGCATCGTGATGCTGCGCTCGTTCACATTCGGCATCTGTGCCAGTGCCATTTGGGCTTTGCTACCGCTGCTGGCGGATCAGAACCCGGACGGTAGCGCGGCTCTATACGGGTACATGCTCGGGACGCTCGGGATTGGGGCAATCATTGGTAGCGTTGGTGTGGATCGTCTGCGCCAGCGTTTGGGCACGGGGCGTCTGATCAGTCTGGCAGGGGCGGTATGTGCCGCGATGCTGATGATTCTGGGCACGACCACCAATCTGTTCTGCGTGTTTTTTGCGTTGCTGCTGTCAGGTAGCTGCTGGATCGCCGCGGTGTCGACCTACAATGCGGCCGTTCAGCTGCTGGTGCCGGACTGGGTCAAGGCGCGCGCGCTGGCGCTCTATCAGACCTCGCTGTATGGCGGGTTGGCGCTGGGATCGTTTCTGTGGGGGCATATGGCCACCACCATGACGGTGCAAGGGGCGCTGCTGAGCGCGGGTATCCTGATGATCATCTGCGCGGTCATTCTGTATCAGTCGAAGCTGCCCTCGCTGGATGCCAACGACATGCTGCATGTCAGCAGCCCGGCCAATGCGGCACCGGCCATCTCGTTCGATCCGAAACACGGTTCGGTGATGGTCACAATCGAGTACAACATTCCCGAAGAACGGACGCACGAGTTCATTCGTGCCATGCGACGCCAGCGCAAGCTGCGCCTGCGCAACGGTGCCGAGCGCTGGTGGCTGTACCGCGACACGCAGGAGCGAGCGCTGTGGCAGGAAGTCTTCCTCGTTCGCAACTGGCTCCAGCATTTGCGTATGCAGGACCGCATGACGCTGGCCGACAAGCACATTCTCGATACAGTGCTGGCTTTCCATGACGGTGCCGAAGCCCCACGCATTCGACTCAGTGTCAGCTATAAGTCAATGCGCGAACGCGACCGCACACTGCCGCCGTTGGCAGAAGAACCGAAGCCTAACACGGCACCACCGCATGCCGACGATGTTCCGCCGGTACCCGAACAGTCGTGAGGCTGTCAGGATGCGAGGGCGCGTCTACACTGGAATGTGTATGACATGACAGAGTGCATGAACGTTGTCCGCTAGCATGAGCGGCATGGAATATCAGGGAGAGATGACCATGGGATTGATGGATCAGTTCAACGAGAGTCTGGACTACAAGAAAACGCTGCAGTGGGTCGAAGACCAAGGCGGCATCAATAGCCTGCTGGACAAGTTCCGCCAGAACGGGCTGAGCGACAAAGTCTCGTCGTGGATCGGTTCGGGTGAGAACAGCCCGATCTCCGCCGACACGATTCAGCAAGTACTGAGCAGCGAGGCACTGCAATCGCTGGCAAGTCGGCTGGGCATTGATGTCAGCAAGGCTTCAGGACTGTTGGCCGAGTACCTGCCGAAGGTGGTTGATCTGCTGTCGCCCAAGGGAGAAGCGCCGAAAGATGGCAACCTCCTGACGATGGGCTGGGAGCTGATCAAAGGAAAGCTGTTCGGCTAAGTCCGCATGCAAAAGCGCCGCTGCCTGTCAGTGGCGCTTTTGTATCTGTAGCTTATGTATCTGCCGGTTACTCAATGGCCGTCGAGCGTTCCCGTAACCCCATCATCTTGAAGCAAATGAGAAAGCGCGTGCCGGAAGTGATTATTTTCATATGGCGGGTAGTCGAATATGGATAAAGTCACTGTGGCATGCTGTTATGCAGTTGCCTGACCACGATCTTGACCGGAAACGACAGAGGAGTCGCTGATGAAGCGCAGATCACTGCTTAAAGCCTCGCTGGCCCTAGGAACCTATGGGCTGCCACTGGGAGGCATGCTGATGTCGAGTGCATGTGCCGCCGGAGGCGCAGGAGATCACGTTGACTTCGACTATGTGGATGTCATGGCGGCAGGTATGTCGCACGCCGCGTACAAGGGCGCAGAAGAGAAGCTGCCGCCAACGCTGGCCAACCTGACACCGCAACAGTACTCCGCCATCCGTTTCGACCCTCAGCAGGCGCTGTGGCGCAATCGACTGTCGACGCAGTTCTTCCATGTCGGTATGGGGTTCCGTCAGCGCGTACGGATGTTCGCGCTCGATAAGGATGATCGTGCCCATGAGATCAATTTCAGTACCCAGCTGTTCAACTACAGCGGTGCAGGCGTAGACGAAAAGGCCGTCGACAAGGCGGGTGACCTCGGCTTCGCTGGTTTCAAGATCTTCAATTCGGGCTTCGGTGGCCCGGGCGATATCGTCGCTTTCCTCGGTGCCAGCTACTTCCGTGCCGTCGACAAGACCGGCCAGTACGGCCTTTCAGCACGGGGTCTGGCGATTGATCCGGCCATTGGTGGCAAGCCTGAAGAATTCCCGTACTTCACTCACTTCTGGTTCCGCGAGCCTGCTGCTGACAGCCCTACCTGTACGGTCTATGCGCTGCTCGATTCCCCCAGTGTGACCGGGGCCTATCAGTTCGACATCGACTGCCAGAGCGAGCGGGTAGTGATGACCGTGCGCATGAAGCTGCATGTGCGCAGGCCGATCGAACGGCTGGGCATCGCTCCGATGACCAGCATGTTTGCTTGCGGCACCAACGAACGTCAGGTCTGCGATACCATCCACCCACAGATTCACGACTCCGACCGCCTTTCGATGTGGCGCGGCAATGGTGAATGGGTCTGCCGTCCGCTCAACAACCCAGATACGTTGCAGTACAACGCGTTTGCCGATACCAACCCCAAAGGGTTCGGGCTGGTACAGACCGATCACGACTTCAACAGCTATCAGGATACCGTCGACTGGTACAGCCGCCGGCCTAGTCTGTGGATTGAACCGCTCAATAGCTGGGGTGAAGGCAGCATCGACCTAGCTGAGCTGCCGACGACCGGCGAAACTTCCGACAACATTGTCGCTTACTGGCGTCCTAAAACGCCCGCACAGGCAGGCGATACGCTGGAATATCATTACCGCTTGTACTGGAGCGCGCTGCCGCCGGTGAGCTCACCGTTGGCTTCGGTCATGGCAACCCGCACTGGAATGGGTGGCTTCACTGAAGGCTGGGCACCGGGTGATCACTTCCCGAATGAATGGTGCCGTCGCTTTGCCGTCGACTTCTCTGGCGATGCACTGAAAGCATTGCCGGCCAATGCGCCGATCACCCCCCGATTGGATGTCTCTTGGGGGGAAGTACGCGACCTGCAGGTGTTGCCGTTGCCTGATAACGGTTACCGCGTGCTGTTCGACTGGTACCCGACCAGCCAGCAGACCGACCCCGTATCGATGCGCCTCTACATAGTGCATGACGACAGCGCCCTGAGCGAAACTTGGCTCTACCAGTATCTGCCGCCCGCGCCGGAGCGTCGTCGCTATACTCGCTGAGTGCGCGCACGCTGATATCTGAACGCTGACGCATGAAAAAAGGCCTGCTCGGGAATGGCCGACGCAGGCCTTTGTCGTATTCGGTTGCGAGGATCAGTCGTCGCGGGGAGGATGCTCTGCTTGAGCCTGAGCCTGAGCCTGAGCCTGAGCCTGAGCCTGAGCCTGAGCCTCGCGGCGTTCCATCCGTTCGATGCGACGCATGCGTTGAGCGCGTTGTAGCAGCCACGGTATGCGAATCAACATGCCCGACGTGAGGCGCAGCAGTGTTTTGGCCATGCGCAGAGTGTCGCGCAGCAGTCGGTAGTGAGAGACATTGCCGCGAGGGTAGTAAGTGCGAATGGGCGCGTGACGGTAATCGCCACCGTGCCAGATCCAGCGCACCAGCAGTTCGATATCAAATTCGACCCGGTTGCCGCAGCGGAAGCGCGACAGCAGGTGGTTGATCTGCTGCAGCGGGTAAACCCGCACGGCACAGACACTGAAGCGGCCTGCACCGGACAAGCAGCAGAGACAGGTCCCGATGTTGATCAAGATAATGGCGCAGCGACGAATGGGGGGAACGTGCCCCATTACACGTGTACTGCCGATCACCAGTGAATCGGGGTGCAGTGACGATATTTCGAGCACTCCGTCAAGGTCGTCGATTTCCTGCTGCCCATCGGGGTCTATGGTCAGCACATGGGTGTAGCCTAGGCGCTGAGCTTCCGCCATGCCCACGCGCAGCGCGGTTCCCTTGCCGCTGTTGCGTACGAGACGCACGAGGTGAGTGGCACTCTGGGCTCCCAGACGGTTCAGCTCTTCTGCGCATTCTCGGTGACTGCCGTCATCTACCAGAAGAATGGGGCACTCGTACTGTCGTAGCTGTTCACAGACATCGGCGACCGTATCGGCATGGTCGTACACCGGTATCAGAAAGCACAGAGACTGCTTGCTCATCTTGAAGGCCCGATAAAAGGGAAATCACCGCAGAAAGCGGGGAGTTCCGTAAAGAAGCGCTGACGCCATGCAAAGAAGACGCTTGCCTTGGCCGATATGGAAGAAAAGCCAATCGTCTCCCGCTTATGATTCGTCCAGTGTACCTTCGTCTTCGTCAGTCGTCTCGCGCGGGTACTTGGTTGAGCGCAGGCTGTCCTTTATCCGTTTGAGGTGAGGGAGAAAATCCTCGCCGCGCCTCAGCGTGACGCCCGTGGCCAGAATGTCGATGACGGCCAGATGGACGATTCGAGACGTCATCGGCATGTACAGTTCTGTATCTTCTGGCGAAGGTACGCCGAGACAGAGGCTACTGGTGGCATCCAACGGTGACCCCGGCTGGGTGATAGCGATCACGACAGCACCATTGTCACGGGCCAGCTGAGCCACTTCGTTTAGCTCACGGGTACGCCCCGTATGCGAGATGGCCACGAAGACATCACCGGTATGTGCCGCCGCCGCCGCCATGCGCTGCATCAGCATGTCTTCGTAGGCCATGACCGGTAGGTTGAAGCGAAAGAACTTGTGCTGGGCATCCTGAATGACCGGTGCCGAAGCGCCCAGTCCGATAAAGGTGAGCTGACGGGCCTGCGAAAGGTGATCGACCGCCCGTTCGATCAGGGCTGGATTTAGTTCGCGGCTGAACGTGTTTAGTGCGTTAAGCGTTGCGCCGAGAATCTTCTGTGAATAGGCGCGCGCATCGTCTCCGCTGCTGACGCTGTGGCTGACATAGGGCGTGCCGCCTGCCAGACTCTGCGCCAGTTTGAGTTTGAAGTCGGGAAAGCCTTTGGTATCAAAGCTGCGGCAGAAGCGATTGACGGTAGGTTCGCTGACGCTGGCAGCCTGAGCCAAAGCGGCGATGCTCTTACTTATGGCGGCAGAGGGATCGGCCAGAATCACCTCCGCCACCTTGCGTTCCGAGCGGTTGAGCGAGTCGAGACGCTCACGAAGCGTATTGATGAGATCAAGGGCCATCATGGGCATAGTTCCTGTAATGCGACAGCCGACGACTGCATTGCTTACTTGAAAGAGGGCAGCATTGCGCCCATTTGGGTGCGACAAGCTGTCAAGTAGCGTCGGATGGTCGCGGTCAGAAGACGTCGACCGTGCGACACGGTCATAATAGTGTCATCATAAACGGATACGTTCTTGCCGTAATCCAGAATGACATCGTTAATACGGCCTGAAGCCTGCTTTGCTTCTGCCCGCTGACCCTATGGTATGACTGGGGAAATGATGTCATCCGTGGTAGATTTACGTCCAAGCACTGTGGACAGGCAGCGACAGTGCATGCATTGGATATGCTGGCTAATGTTGCCGTTTCATTTTGGATTTGAACTGGGGAGAAGCGCCTCATGGCTGTTGAACAGACGCCTGCAGTTGATATTGCACTGTTCGGTGCGTTGGGTGACCTTGCCTTGCGCAAGCTGTTTCCTGCGCTCTATCACCTCGATCGCGAGGGTCTTCTGAACGAAGGGACGCGCATTGCGGGTCTCGCTCGTCATGAAATGAGCGCCGAAGAATTCCGTAACACGGTCGCCGCGACGCTGGAAAAACGCGTCAAGGCTGACGAACGTGAAGAAAGCGTCATCAAGCGCTTCCTGGCACGTATCGATAGCATCCGCCTCGACTTCATGAACGTCGAGTCCTATGCGCAGATCGTTGAATGGCGTAAAGGCCGCACTGTACCGCTCGTCGTGTACATGTCCGTTCCGGCCAGCCTGTTCGGCACCATCAGCCAGCACCTCCAGACGGCAGGTTGCCTTGATGACACCAGCCGCATCGTCGTAGAAAAACCGATCGGTTACGACCTGAAAACGTCCATCGAGCTGAACGATTCTATCGGCAGCGTTTTCGATGAGACCGGCATCTACCGCATCGACCACTACCTCGGTAAAGACACCGTCCAGAACCTTCTGGCGCTGCGCTTTGCCAACCCGATCTTCGGCAACCAGTGGAACCGCGACAACATCTCTTACGTTGAGATCACTGTGGCGGAAACCGTCGGTATCGAAGGTCGCTGGGGTTACTTCGATGGCGCTGGCCAGCTGCGCGACATGCTGCAGAACCACGTGATGCAGGTACTCTGCATGACGGCCATGGAACCGCCGGCAAGCCTTGACGCTGACAGCATTCGTGCCGAGAAGGTCAAAGTGCTGAAAGCACTGCGTCCGATCACTGGCGACGCACTGCGTACCAACGTGGTTCGCGGTCAGTACGCTGCCGGTCAGATCGACGGTCAGGCTGTTCCTGGCTACCTCGAAGAAGAAGGTGCTAACACGGCATCCAGCACTGAAACCTTCGTTGCCATCAAAGCCGAAATCGACAACTGGCGTTGGAAAGGCGTGCCGTTCTACCTGCGTTCAGGTAAACGCATGCCGCGCAAAGAAACCCAGATCGTCGTCCACTTCCGCCAGCAGGAACACAACATCTTCCCGGGCGCGGCAGCGGGCAACAAACTGGTTATCCGTCTGCAGCCTGATGAAGGTCTGACGCTTGAAGTCCAAGCAAAAGACGGTGGTCTGAACGCAGGTGAAAACCTCGTGACCGGCGAAATGAAGCTCGACTTCAAAACAGCGTTCCCGCAAGCCCGTATCCCGGATGCTTACGAACGCCTGATCCTTGAAGTCATGCGTGGTCGCCAGTACCTGTTCGTACGTCGTGACGAAGTCGAAGCTTCATGGACGTGGATCGACACGCTCCAGGACGGCTTTGCAGAACAGGGCCTGAAACCGGAAGCGTATGCCGCTGGTTCTTGGGGTCCCAAATCTGCTAATGAAATGGTGACTCGCGACGGTAACGCCTGGAAGGAGTTCTTCTAAGCCATGATCGACATGCAACAGACCCCCAAGGTCCGCATTGGTCAGGCGCTGGCAGAAGCAGTTGCTGACGCCCTGCGTACGGATCTGGCTCAGCAAGAGCGCGCTCTGCTGATCGTATCCGGTGGCTCTACTCCGGTGCCGTTCTTCGAAGCACTGTCTCAGGTCGACCTGCCGTGGGAACGCGTTGACGTCACCCTCGCGGACGAACGCTGGGTGCCGGAAACCGACTCCGACAGCAACACTGGTTTGCTGAAACGTCACTTCCTGCAGAACAAAGCCGCGAAAGCGAACTTCGTTCCGTTGACGACTCAGCACGCCACTGCTGCAGAAGGCGTCGCCGAGCTGACAGCCGTTTCCCAGAAACTGAGCTGGCCGGCAAGCGTTGTCATCCTGGGTATGGGTGACGACGGTCATACGGCATCGCTGTTCCCGGACAGCCCGCAGCTGGAAGAAGGTCTGACGACTGACGCCCCGCTGCTGGCCGTTACGGCACCGAGTATGAAAACGAAGTCCCGCATCACTTTCAGCCGTAAACAGCTGAAGAACGCACGCCGTCACTTCATTCACCTGAGTGGCGCTGCTAAACGTGAAATGTTCACCAAAGCGTTTGGCGGTGACGATATTCGTGAATATCCGATTCGTTCGTTCATGGATACACCGGTAGCGCTTTATTGGGCACCGTGATTCATACGTAGGTGATGTAAGAAAAACCCGCTCCTTGTGAGCGGGTTTTTTGTATTCAGGTGGGCTATTTATTCGTCCGTACAAATATACTCAATACTATTGCCAGGATATTCTAGAAGCCTACTCTAGACTAATGTTTTTTACGGTTTATATGATGCATTGTTTGGCTTTTATTTTCTGTTTTTTCAAAGAGAATATGTGATAGTTTGAGAAATATTTCGTTCAATATATAACTCTTATTAGAGTTGTTATAAATCTTAGCGGATTGCTTTACAGGTTGCTTTGATCCTCCTTGTCTCATGCAGTCTTTCTTTTACTATAATCACTTTCGTTTTGGAAATATAAACAGAAGTCGTTAAAAAGAAGGAAGGATGTTTTCAAAATGTAAGTGGCTATAGAAAAGTTTCTATAAGGAACGTTTCTTTCGCTGAACTCTGCGTGTTTAAAATGATCAACATGATTGAATAAATATAGTGGTTTGTGTGTGTTGCGATTATTATAAGTGTCATTCATAAAAAAATGATGGGCGTCAGCTAGCTCAAGCGAAGAGAACGTTGCAATGGCTCAGAATATCGGAAATGTCGTCAATACAACATGTACCTCTGTCGACGCGCATGGGGGATGTGACCACTGCAATCGCAAAGGGCTATCGTTCCTTCCTGTTCGCTATGCCGTCTCGCGCAATGAACGGGCAAAGCATCAGGCGCTTCCCCAGAACCGCATCAACGCCTTTACCGATATTCATCTGGATAAGCTGGTCGATGCTGATGGCAAGTTGACCAGCAAGTCACCCACCACTTGGTATGTACTGCGCAAACTGCGGGATGGCTATCTGTATGTTTACGATGAGCACCCTCAGCACGCGCACTGGCTGTGCTATTCGGTGGGGAATAACGGTGAGCTGACCCAGTTTCCTGCCGGCAAGCCGAAGGCGTCAGAAAAGGTCAGCTGCACCAATGATCTGAACTATACGATTGCGAGCCTTGTCGCCCTCAGCGATCAGAAGACGGATCGTATGATCAACCTCATCTTCATCGAAGCGCCTTTCAGCGTATCTCGCCTGAACTGGATAGCCGAGCACCCGGAGTGGCGTGCCAAGCACATGCAGCAGGTCAAAATAAGCGCGATGGCCTCGTCGCCATTCTGCTTTTCTGAAGATGAGATCCAGCAGCACGTCATCGAATATGGTGAAGAAAATCCCTGTGTCTTGTTGGCGAACGATCTGGAAATAGGCCGTTTCGAGAATCCGGCGGAATATGCGAGTTACAAGAACAGCGACAGGGACACCTATAGCAGTCTGATCAAGGCCTTTGATGCCACGGCAGGCACCCCTGTTTCTGGCTATGCCGTGTCGGTACCTGATGCGACGGGTATTATCAGGCAGCTTGATCTATACCGAAAGTCCGCCGCATATGGCTTTGCTGAGCAGCTCAAACCGGATGATGAAGGGGCCGACAAGGAGGTGCGTTACCGCTATAGCGCGGGTGCTCACACGCATGGAGTCCGGGTGCCCAACAAAGGCAGCTACGCTCTGAACGAGCGCAACTACCGCTGGTACCTTGCCGTTGACCGCCTGAGAGAGCTGATGGCGACGTCCCTTGATCCTTCCAAGATGTATGACGGCGAGCTGCTGCCTCCGGGCGTTCCGGCGAATTTCACGCTGATGGAAAGTGACTGTAATAGCGCATTCGAGTGGAAAGCCTGTCAGGGCAAGACTTATCAGGAAGCGCTGGACGATTACAATAACTTTGATAAGAACGCCAGTGACAAGATAGCGAGCGCTATGCAGGACAGCGCATCTCTCTCGCCGCAGGAACAGGCGGAGAGGAGGGTGCGCGAAGAGTTCAAGTACGGCAATGAGAAGGTCTGGGCTCGGGAGTCTCTGCTGACCTATCAGCAAGCGTGGAACAAGCGAAAGGCCAAGTCTGCCGAGCATATTGCGGACGCAAACGACGAGATATTGAATGATTACATCATCCGTGAGGACTGGGAAGGCGTAAAAGCGCTCTTCGAAAAAGCCTACGAAGAGGCGAGGAAACTCTCCATTAGCTTCGATTCCGACTATGTGCTGTGGGTCAAGAATGGCCTTTCTCATGATCTTGATAAATACGATACGACGGATCCATTCCACTGTGGATATGTTACTCAGATCATCGCTGACATTCTGCGAAACGGTATTCTGAGTGGGTCGAGTCAGCATCTGTGGGACAGTCTGCTGGCGACAAGCGATAGCCTGGTTGACCGCGGCCTTTCTCTGAACGGTGCCGTCGTCTTCGCGGATGTAAAGCAGGCCATCGACAGCTACGAGAAGAAAGAGAGCAAGGGCAGGCTGTGGGGGCCGGCAGAAGGGCTGAACGTTGAGTTGCTGGCCAAGGTAGAGAAAAACGCTGCCAAGGTTAGAGAGTTCTTCTCAAAAATGAAGAGCAAGGACTACAAAGGCGTCTTCGAAGTGAAGACAATGCCATTCATCTCAACGTTTAAGGCTTTCGAAACATTGCACGATGCTTCACTCAATGCGACTAGTTCGCTATTGGTGAATCAGGTTGGCAAGGAAATGGAGACCGGTATCTCAACAGGTAAGCGTTCCGTTGCCGTCATTCTGAAATATGAGAAGAGGGTGCTTGAGCTGCATAACTTCGGCAATACCGTCAACAAGGCCTTTTATGGCAACAGTGCGCCGCTCTTCAAGATGGTAGAGGCCGAGTTCACGGTGGCGGAGGCAAACAAGTATGTCACCATCATCAACAAGGCTATGGCCAAGAACGAGGCGGCAAACGGTAGCCATGTCAGGCTATATGACAAAGGCCAGACGGTCGGTGGGGCTTATCATTTCAGTGAGAGCGATCCCAGCAAGAAAGTAAGAATGTACATGGTCTTCGATCAGGATACGGCGAACAGGATCGAAGGGGCCATGGCCGCGAAGGGCGTCGATGCGATGAACGAAGGCCCGAGGAAGATATACGATGCTCAGACGAAGGCCATGAGCAAGGTGAACTTCTTTAGTGCGTCCCTGATCAAGGTGGGGTGTATCTGTTCGCTAATTAGCGCTGTCGATACCTATCGGACAAAGGATGACTTTTCATCACTGTGGAAACTGATTTCTAGCCTGCTGAGCGCTGTGCAGAACCTGTCGGAAGTCATTTCGTGGCAGTTCACCAAGGCGGCAGAAAGCGCCGTTGAGCGCTCGCTTACGGCCGAGGCGGCCTTACCTTCCGTGCTGATCCAGCGTGCCGAGCGTCAGGCACTGACGGCAGAGAAGGCGATGCTGTTTTCCAAAGCGCTTGGGCATTTCATCTCCCTCATGGCCGTCTATGATGCGGTTAAGGGAACGGTCGAGGCCGTTGATATCTATAATGTGGGTGGACTGTCCGAAGACTACAACAAGAAGATGGCCGCTACCGGCATCTCCTTCGTCAGCTCCATCGTACTGGGGCTGTTTATAAGCAGCCTGTTCTTCGGCGCGATCATAGCGCTTGCTGCCATCGCGGTACTGTTCTTCTTTAATGTGAATAGGATCGTACCTGAACATATCCAGAACTGGCTGCGTCGAAGTAAGTTCGGCAAGGAAGGGGATACCGCTCCGGGCCGCCCGTTCACTTCCATGCAGGCCGAGCAGGACGCGTTGTCCATGCTCTTGAAGGGCATTCTTTTCACGGCCTCTATCACCAGCGAGCAGTCGCTGCGCGAGAAGACTCAGAAAGAGAAGTCGTGGATGGAAGTACTGGCGGAATCCGAGGCCGCTTCGGAAGGGGCGGGCCTCCTTCCCGGAACGGAATACAAGGTCATGACCGTTTCGAAGGAAAAGAAACATGTGGCCGTCACGATGGCGTTTCCTCGCACCTTCAGCGGCTCTGCTTTTCTGTCCCAAAAGGGCAGCAGTACGCAGTACCTCTATCTTGTAGACAGCGAGCAAAACGTTGCCAAACTGGTGATCGATTCCAAGCCATCCAGTGACAACGATAGCCTCAATGCGACCAAGGCGTTGAAACTCGGCTCCTCTGTTGTCAATGGCCGAGTGTCCAACAGAGGCAACTTTCTGGTGGTTAGGGATGGCAATAATGTTGAAAGAACCTATGCGAAGGATAAGGTCGTCTGCTTTGAGAACGTCACGGCTGGCAAGCATGACATAAAGATCAAAGAGGACTTTACTGTGGAGCTTACCGAAAGCACTCGTCAGAAGAATGTCGTCATGGCATTTTCGGTACAGACGGAAGACGATTCCGTAGAGTCACAGTACACGCTGGTACTCGTCATGGGTGACGGCAGAAAGAACTAGCACAAGAGGGGCATCACAATGATCCGTAAGTGCGCAATTCTGTTATCGTCCGTCGTCGCTTTGGCTGCCGGGCACTGGCTGGGCGCGTCTCCCGTGTGGGCTGACGAAGGCGATGATATGTACGAGCGCACTTCGCGCATGAGTACCTCTGCGCTAGAAGCCTGTGCGGCACGAAGTGACGCGTGTAGGATGCAGCTGGGGCAGGCCTATCTGTATGGCGCCAAGACCGCAGACGGCGAGATCCGCGTCGACACCGACAGAGCAGGCGTGCTGCTTGCCGCGATTACCTACTATCCCTACGCCCGCTATCTGGAGGCGAAGCGGGTGTTGTGGGAAGAAAAAGGCGATAGGACGGACGATGACTATCTGCGCGGAGCATCGCTTCTTCAATCCTCGTGTATGGAGGGCGTCCTGAAGGCCTGCATTCGTTCTGCGAGCGTCTATGCCGGTCGCTATAACGCCTTCGGTTACTTCAAGGCTCACCCTGATCTGAAGGCGGCCAGCGTCGCTTTGCAGAACGGAATCAGGCTGCTTGATACTCGGCTTCGGACACTGGCGGATAGAACGGATGACGCGAGTCGTTATGAACGTGACAGTGACCTGAGTGACAGAAACGATTACCAGAAGATGTTGGGTCAGGTGTTGATCGAGTCCAACGATAGAAAAGGGGTCGCTCTTCTTGAAGGGATTCTGCTCAACGAGCGTGAGTTCGATGGGGACGTGTTGGGCGAACTTTATGAAACAGGCCAGCTTGTGCCTCAAGATCTTGTAAAGGCTTACATGTACTACGACCTGGGTGGCGATGCTCGTGAAGAAGACAAGCAGCGTATTGCCACGTCGATGACGCCAGAACAGATCAATACCGCGCTCGAACGTTCATGGTTGTGGCAGGAACAGCATCGCTCCTATCGTCCCGGTTACCGCAATCGTGAAGACTTTCCCATTCAAGCGCATATCAACGATAGCGAATGAATCGTTACTGATCGTTGCCGGTTGGGGAGTTTCGACCCTTCACTCATTTAACGCCATGTGAACCGTGCTCTTGTATCCGCTTTGGCGCATTTCTAAGGCTGCCCGCAACCGCATCATTTCTATTGCTTAGGCTACCGTAGTCCTGAAGAAGATGATGACTTCTAGTACGGCATGCGAGTAAATGCCACTATGCGTACGAGTGTCATAAAACCGTCATCGCTCTGAAACATAGACGTCATGTAACTGACATCTGCCTGTCATGTGCCCGCGGCATGGTAGTCCCTATCCCGCGTAATGCTCATGACAGGAGTTTCTCTCCATGCGTTTCAAAGCCTTCCTACTGTTTGTTGCCTGCTGTTCATCCGTAGCCGCCGTATCCTCGCATGCCAAGAACGTAGCCCCTGCGCCGCTGCCCGAGGCGCAGGCCCTGACGACCTCTGATGCAGCAAGTGCGCCGCAGTGGCATGCGCTCAAGCAGCAGGAAGTCGATCTGCTGCGCAAGACACTGGGTGCCGTGCCCGGTGTGGATAAGGACCAGGCTCGCCCGCCCGTCGACAAGCAGTGGTTCAAGGCCAGCGGCTACAACATGAAGGTAGCCGAGCGCCAGCGACAGGGCATTGAGCTACTAAAAGGCTTCTCTCAGCTTCCGCAGTCGCTTCTTGATCGTAACCTGCACACTGTTGAAGCCATTCATCATGCGGCATCTCCTGCTGTGACGCGGCAGGCTTTGGTCGATGCTGATGGTGACCACTATCTGTATTTCCTGGCGGCACCGATGGGGCCGAAACTGGGCGGTGCTTTCCTGCGAGCCTATCAGTCTGGCGAAATCAGCAAAGCGGCTGCTCTGATTGACGCATCGACGATCAGTACTTCCGTTGCCAAGGAGCACTTCAACTATCCGCGCCCATTCCTTCAGCCTGGCAATACGATAACGCCGGTTAAGGATGACATTGTTTATCGCGACAACCGTACCTATACGGTAGACGGCGCGGCTTTCCCCAGCGGCCATACCAATACCGGTTATACGGCAGCGCTGCTGATGGCTGAAATGTTGCCGGAACGCTTCGAACCGCTGGTAACGGAAGGCGCGCGTTATGGCTATTCCCGTGTCGTGCTGGGTGTCCATTACCCGCTTGATGTGATGGGGTCGCGCATGGTGGTTGAACACCATATCGCCGATATGATGAATGACCCCGCTTGGCGCAAGCAGTTCGATGAAGCGCGTCAGCAGGTGCGTACCGCGCTTGAGAAGGAATGCGGTATGTCGCTTGAAAGCTGTGCCAAGCCTGTTCCACAGAATGACCCTTACACTCGCCCCGAAATGCGCAATTTCTATCGCTACACGATGACCTACGGTCTGCCCAAAGTGAATGAGACGGCGCAGCCGGTGACGGTCCCGGCTGGGGCTGAAGTCCTGCTGGAAGCACCGCTTCCCCAGCTCAGTGCCGAACAGCGTCGCCAGCTGCTGGTGTCTACCAGTATCGACAGTGGCTATGCTCTGTCAGATGGCGGTGAAAACGCTAACTTCTGGCAGCGCATCAACCTTGTCGACGCTATCGCCAAGGGCAAACAGCAGGCGGCAGCTCATCGGTGATGCTGCGTTACCGGTAAGACGTTACCCAATAAAAAAGGGGAGGCTAAAAGCCTCCCCTTTTTTTCGCATCTGGAAAATGCACGCGAAAATGAGTCAAAGGTATTGGATCAGCACTTTCCTTATTACCGCGTGGTGCCATCGTTATATGAAATACAAGCAACTCATTTGTTAGTGCATTTACTGTGCATTATTGTGCTTATTTTGTGCATAATCTAAGGGCTTTCTATTTGATATGTGAAGTACGTAGTTGTCGGCAAGATGTTTATAATATCGCACGGACTACTTTAACTGGCATTTATAAAAATGCTGTAAGTAGAATGCTCTCGGATTAAAAAAAGGATAGATGGGCATGTCTCAATCTACAGAATTTGCCTTGTGCGAAGTGCCGACAAACCAGCGGAAGGGGTTGATGTCGATCTTTCTGGTACTGTTTAGCTTCACTTTCTTTACCGGAACGATGTTTGCCGGGGGTGAGATCGGGATGAGTTTTTCCTTCCTAGATATGCTGTGGATCTCTGTTCTCGGTAATGTATTGCTTGCCATCTATGCAGCTGCACTGGCATTCATTTCATCTCGTAGCGGTTTGAATGCTGTTCTGATGGGGAGGTTCTGTTTCGGCGAGGTGGGCAGCAAGCTTTCTGACCTGATATTGGGTTTTGCTGAACTGGGTTGGTACGCGTGGGGGACCGCAACGCTAGCTATTTCATTATGTACATTGCTGGGCTGGCCAGAGTGGGTCAAATACCCATTGATGGTATTGCTGGGATTGGGTTTTTGCATAACGGCATTGGTCGGATTTAAAGGACTCAATCTGCTTTCGCGCTTTTCCGTGCCGCTGATGATGGTACTGCTCGTGGTGTCCATGACCAAGGCTACTCAGCACGCAGGCGGTTGGCCGGGGCTATTGGGGATTGAGCCTGGGCATTCGATGAGCTGGTCTGTCGCCATCACCATCGTGTTCGGGACATTCGCCAGTGGTGCAACGCAGGCCACCAACTGGTCTCGACTTTCTCGCAGCGGAAAGGTCGCTATTGCATCATCATTCCTCAGCTTCTTTGCCGGTAATGGGTTGATGATTATCGCGGGTGGATGGTGCGCCATTGTTTATCAGAATGCCGACATCGTGGATGTCATGATGCTGCAGGGATTGTCCGTTGTCGCCATTATTATGCTCTGCCTCAACCTGTGGACCATCCAAGGGCCAACTATCTATAACGTTTCGGCTGCGGCATGCAATCTGGTACGCACGGATCGTCGTCGTTCCGTCACACTCCTCAGTGCCATCGCGGGCATTCTACTGGCCGTTGCCGGCATGTCCGATATGCTGGTGCCTTTCCTCAAGCTGCTGGGATCCATCATTCCCCCCATTGGTGGTGTGATTATGGCTGATTTCTGGGTGGGCCACCGTGGTCGATACCCTCAGCTGAACGAAATCACTCTGCCCAATTTCAATCTGCAGGGGCTGCTGGCTTATGCCATTGGGGCGGTGTTCGCGTGTGCGTCGCCTTGGGTCGCTCCGATTGTGGGCATTCTTGTGGCCGCTGTGGCTTACGTCGTGCTGGGGCTGTGTGGCATGCGTTGCCGAGGAGAGCAGCGTAAATGAGTCTTACGGTCCAGAACGTGCTCCAACTCGAAGGTCTGGAGCCGATGTCGCTGAGGGCAGGCTTGCCTCATATCCATAAAAGCGTACGTTGGTATTACGTTGCAGAGAACGAAGGTATTGCAGAGTGGATCATGGGGGGGGAACTGGTGTTCGTGACCGGTATTAATCACCCTCGTGACGAAAGGAACCTGCTGCGCCTGCTGCATGAAGGGTATGAAAAAGGGATTGCTGGCATGGTGATCCTGACCGGGGAAGACTTCATCAAAGTCATCCCCCCTTCGGTTGTCTCCCTTGCCGACGAGCTAGGCATTCCGCTGGTCGAGCAGCCTTACTCTCTCAAGATGGTGCTAGTGACCCAGATTATCGGTACGGCGCTGGTTCAGCAGACGTCTACCTTGCGCTCGCAACGTGACATCTTGATTCAGATGCTGACGGGAGAGTACCCCAGTCTCGACATTGCGCGCCGGAGAGCCGAAAACCTGCACCTCACTGTAGATAGCCCCCATCGCATCGTAGCGATGCGCTTGTCTCATATCCAGGCACTGTTTAGCACGCTCTCTCCCGAGCTGGCAGAAGAACAACTGCAGAAGGCTAGCCACCATGTGCGTGAGTTTTTATCCCAGTGCCTTGTCCAGAGAGGCGAAAAATTACCGCTGATTGAGCTGGGTGAGCTTTTCATCTTGGTGTTGGGCAACGAGATAGAAGGTCTTCAGCAGCAGAAACAGTGGCTTCAACATATCCAGCAAGTGGCTGTCGCCGGTTTTTCTCCACTCATTTTGCGCAGTGGTATCTCATCATCGGTGCGCTCCATCGTTCAACTGAGCCAAGGGTTGATGGAAGCTCGGCGGGCGCTTGATATCGCTGAAACCATGCAGCCTGCCACCGGGCTATGCGATTACGCCGAGCTTGGCGTGCTCAAACTTCTAGCCGCCGTGCGCGACCCTGCCATGGTGACGAAGTTCATGAAGGACACGCTCGGCAAACTCTATGAACCCTATCGGAAGTACCCCTTCCTGCTGATAGAAACATTGGAGGCGGTACTTCAGGAGAACGGGAACCTCATCAAGGCCGCTGAACGTCTTCATATCCACCGCAATACGCTTCATCAACGTGTGCAGCGCATTGAGCAGCAGACCGAACAGTCATTGGGAGACCCCCAATTTCGTCTTAATGCATCAGTAGCATTGCTGATCTGGCGTATGTCTGATGCACAGCAAAAACAGGAATTGTCATGAATATCGTCAACGCGGTACTTCGCCACCAGAACGGCCTTCACACTTTAAGGATCAAGGACGGCATCATTGCCGCTATCGAACGGCAGGAGGCCCCCGTGGCGCCTGAAAATGGTGATATCGATGCGGAATGCAATCTTGTAATTCCGCCGCTGGTCGAGCCGCATATCCATCTTGATGCCGCTTTGACCGCAGGTGAGCCCGAGTGGAACATGAGCGGTACGCTGTTCGAAGGCATTGAGCGCTGGGCTCAGCGCAAGGCGCTGATCACTCACGATGATACGAAGCGCCGTGCTCATGAAACCATCGGCATGCTCCGTGATCATGGCATTCAGCATGTGCGTACACATGTGGATGTCACGGATCCATCGCTTGCAGCCTTGAAAGCGATGCTGGAGGTGAAGGACGAGGCTCGGGATCTGATTGATCTGCAGATCGTTGCTTTTCCTCAGGAAGGTATTGAATCGTTTCAAGATGGGCGCAAGCTGATGGCGCGTGCCATTGATATGGGGGCCGATGTCGTCGGCGGCATACCCCACTTTGAGTACACGCGTGATCAGGGGGTGAGCTCGATAAAATTCCTGATGGACTTGGCCGAACGAAAAGGCCTGCTGGTGGACGTACACTGCGACGAAACGGATGACCCTCAATCACGTTTCTTGGAAGTACTGGCAGAGGAAGCGCGCTCCCGAGGCATGGGCAAACACGTATCTGCGAGCCATACCGTGGCAATGGGATCTTATGACAATGCCTACTGCTCCAAGCTTTTCCGCTTACTGAAACATTCAGGAATCAACTTTGTTGCCTGTCCAACAGAAAGCATTCACCTGCAGGGGCGCTTTGACACTTATCCCAAACGACGTGGATTGACGCGTGTTGCAGAAATTGATCGAGCGGGCATGAATATCTGTTTTGGTCAGGATTCTATCAAGGACCCGTGGTACCCGTTGGGCAACGGTAATCTGCTGCATATATTGGACGTGGGAATGCATGTCTGTCACATGATGGGCTATGAGGACTTGCAGCGAAGCCTAGACTTTGTGACGGACAATGGTGCCAAAGCAATGAATCTAGGGGATCGTTATGGCATTGCCATAGGACGTCCTGCAAACCTGGTTATTCTGGATGCGGAAAACGACTATGAAGTACTGCGATGTCATGCCAAGGCGAGAATGTCCATCCGAAACGGTAGCATCATCATGCGCCGTAGCCCGGAACATCTCGAATACAACTAATGATGATATGGTAACGTCGCGGATGTGAAGGCCAGGGTGTCTGCCCTGGCCTTTATCAATGAAGCGGGTGTCGTCTTGGGCTGGCTCAGGTGCACTCTGCTACTCGCGGGCCCAATGGCGAACTTTTGCAGCTTCATTGTTCTGGCATCTTCATTAGCGGTATCTATGATCGGCTCCGTTAGCCCCGTTAGCCCCGTTAGCCCCGTTAGCCCCGTTAGCCCCGTTAGCCCCGTTAGCCCCGTTAGCCCCGTTAGCCCCGTTAGCCCCGTTACCACCGTTACCACCGTTACCACCGTTACCACCGTTACCACCGTTACCACCGTTACCACCGTTACCACCGTTACCACCGTTACCACCGTTACCACCGTGGTGGTCTGGCTGTACCCGGCTGTTGCTGTGCGCGTGGGGTGTCGCGGGGCCCTGCGCTTTCTTGCTGGGCATCTGCGCGTTGGGGGCTGTGTGATGAGGTTGCGGTGCAGGAGGCGTTTGCTGGGCAAATGCAAATGCCGAGGAACATGCGATGGCGATGCTGAATGCTTTCAAGCCAATGATTGCTTTGGTTCTCATGGTGTTTTTCTTCTGTTTGAGTGACTAGGAGCGTGCGATTTTTTCTTTTACTGCTGAGGGTTGCCGACGGCAAAGACTATACAGCAGATAAAGTAGGGTCACTGTGGCGGGCAGCAGCAGTGCCCAACCGAAGAAGGGTAGGGCGCTACCGGACAGGATCAGCGTGATCCACGCTAGAAAGCGGTATCGGGTCATCAGTTTTAAGGCCGATGCGGCCGCCATGACATAGGTGCACAGCGTTGATGCTCCTACCAGACGTGCCATAGCGTCGATATCAAAATCGAGCAGTAAAATAGCCGTAAAAGTGACCGCGTAGGTTAGCCAGATGGCGATGATGGCGGGGCGGGGAATGCCACCGATGCGGTAAGCCAGTATGCGCGGTAGCGCGCCTTGATGGGCCAGCGATGCGCACAGGTTGGAGCCTCCCCAGATAGACGCGAGAGCGCTGGCGCTGACAATGAACAGGCCGACGCATGTGACGGCTACCATCGCGGCATGTCCCGCACATTGAAGCGCGATCTCTGCAAACGGAGCGCGGGTTGTCGCCCACTGCTCAGGTGATAGAACGCCAATGGTAAGACAGGCCGCTCCCAAGTACAGCACGGTCACGAGGGCGGTACCGATCAATACGGTCTTCACCATATCGCGCTTGGGGTCTTCAAAGTCTTCAGAGATGAAGGAGAGGTTTTCGACGCCGATGTATGACCACATCACCAGGGCAACAGTGGCACCAATCGAGCTGATGCCGTTCGGCATGAATGGGGTGAAGTGCGAAGGGCGAATATGAGGAATGCCGATGAAGAAGGTCCAGGCCAGAATCAGCGCGATGGCCATCACGATCAGCATCTGCACTCGCGCTGCGAGCCGCTTTCCCGCCAGTGCGACGATCACGGCCGTGGTGATCACGCCGAACGCCAATAGCACTGTGACTGAACGAGGCAGCCCTAGCACATAGGCAAGGTAATACATGCCGGACAGCATAACCGCTGGTTGTCCGAAGGGCAGCACGAACAGGTAGAGCCATCCTGCCAGATTGCCTGCGTGGCGTCCGAAGGCGGCGCGCCCGAAGTCGCTCAGGCCGCCATTGGTCGGGTGCTGGGCTGACAGCAAGCCGAACAGTAGCGCTACGGGAAGGCTGAACAGGGTCACGATGGCCCATGCCAGTAGCGATGCGGGGCCTGACTGTCCTGCCGCTAGGCTGGGCAGCACCAGAATGCCACCTCCCAACACAGAGCCGATGTAGAGCGCAACGCCTTGCGGTGTGCGGATGAGCGGGCGGGAAGCGGGCATGAAAAAGCTGTCCTTGCGGCGGGAAAGGAAGATCCACCACATGATAAGGCGATAGAGAGCGCAGCGAAACGGTGCCTCTCGGCCTTGCAGAAGAAATAGGTCGGGTGAGGGAGGGACAGGTGGGGAGTATCTGCACCTAGAATGTGGGCATTTAGAAGCAGGCGCTCATGTCACGAACATGGCGCCTGTTTCTTGGAGTCGGATCAGTGAGTGCGGGGACGTCTCATTTGGACGCCCTTGATCACGCCAGACTCAGTTCCTGTGCCAGCAGGTGCTGGCCACCCGGCGGGAGCCAGATCGGATCGAGGCGTGTACAGGCCGCTTCAACGCAAAGATAGCCGTTGAGTTCTGCTTCCGGTACGTCGGCCGGACGGCCTTCGACACCGGGGTGCCATACAACGCTTGAATCACTGCCTTCCTTACCGATGCGCAGGCGGCGATGGCCGTCATTGAGCACCAGCGGGACAGACGAGTGATAGATGCGATCCAGCGGCCCTCTGATGACCAGTTCACCCACTTGGTCGGCTTCCTGACCGCCTTTCATCTTGTCGATATACCGCGCACCCGTCAGCCCTTCCACGCGGCAGGAATGCGTGTCTTGGACTGCCAGATAAGTGTGCAACGCTTGTGTGAAACGAACCGGGGTCGTACCACGGTGCTCGGTAATCAACTCGACGCGCAGACGCTGTGCACTGGCTAAAATGACGCAACGAGGGAACAGCTGTAGGTCCACGGCTTCGGCGGGCGAGATATGGATCTCTACCCCCTCGTCGTCACCGTCCACTGCATCGATCTGCCAGGACATCTTGCGCGCGATCCCATGAAAGGGAAGGTCGATATCGGAAGCCTCGTCTCCAAACCGCGGCCAACATAGAGGGATTCCTCCCCGAATGGCGGCAGGAAGCGGTTTGGGCGTCGAACTCATCCAGAGCCACGGTGCCTGTCCGTGGGGAGCGAAATGCAACACCTGCCCCCCTTCACGGGACAGAACCAGTGATCCCCATGCCTGATTGAGGATCAGTACTTGGCGCCCCTCCCACGTAGCATCACGCTGGCCTTGCGTTTCGTCGACAAGTGTCTGTAGAGAAACAGGCAGTGCATACGCAGAAGTGGATGAATTCGACGCATCAGACATGGATCAAGCAACCTCTTCGTTGTGCAGCGCTTCGGCAGCGCCCAACAGACCGGTCCACTCGGCCGTAACGACCCAAGTGGCGATTTCGCGAGTGTAAGCACCCATGCGGCCTTTGTTTTCAAAGGCTTGGCGATAGTCACTCTTCACGACGAGGTCGAGGATGCGCGGAAGGATACCGCCACACAGGTAAACACCACCACGAGCACCGAGGGTCAGTGCCATGTCACCCGTAACGTCACCGAGGATCTTGCAGAAACGCATGACGGTTTCGAGCGCAAGACGATCGCCTGCCAGAGCGGCAGTGGTGACTTCGGCTGGTGTTGCGAACTGCGGCTTGGTGCCTTCGAGTTCAGCATGAGCTTCGTACAGGTCCGCAATGCCGCGACCGCACAGGATGCGTTCGACAGAAACACGGTTGTAGCGACGACGGAACCACTTGAAGAGTTCGATTTCGAAGTCGTCGGTCGGTGCGAAGCTAGCGTGACCGCCTTCAGCAGACAGCGGGATCCAGAAACGCTGGCTGGGTGCCAGACCGGCAACACCAAGACCTGTACCCGGACCTACGACAAGACGCGCGCAGCCGTCTTGGCTAGTGCCGTTGCCCAGTTTGTGCAGATCGCCGGATTCGATATGTGGCAGACCCAGCGCCTGAGCGGTGAAGTCGTTGATGGCCTTGAAGTTGGTCAGCTTCATTTCTTCCTTGAAGGCGCTCTTGCTGAACGTCCAAGGATTGTTGGTCATCTTGATGATGTCGTGATGAACGGGGCAGGCAAAGGCCAGACACGCCTCGCGGGGACGCTCACCGCCCACCATCTCGAGATAGGCCTGAACCGCTTCCGAAAGCGTGCTGTAGTCCGCTGTCGGTAGCTTCTTGATGTCGTGGAGATTGTATTCGCCTGGTGTCACCAGTGCGAAGCGCGCATTGGTGCCGCCGATGTCTCCCACCAGAGCGGGTCGAGTCATTGCTGTTACTCCTGAAATGGTATTCGGAAGTTGCACACAAGGTTCCGGTGGCTGAGCCCTGGAATGTTCCGTGATACTACCGGATGAGCAAGGTCAGGGCCATTGAGTCCTACCAACGGAGTACATGAAAATACCCGTTTAGCGGCCAAAAGGGCGCTTTTGTCGCAGCCAATGCCCATTTCATCGCCCGGAAAGGGTAGGAACTCCAGCATTTACGCGAAAATAGCGGCCCGCCGTGGCTTTATGTCCCACTTTCGAACAACTGACTTTTTCGATGGCTTGGGTTAATTTTGACACACCTCCTGACGTGGAGCACCCCTCGATGAGGCATTATTTTGGTTGATGTGCACATTGGGGGTCGTCGGGATGCATTGGCCCACGTGTACATAAGGGTCGGCATCCAGAGAAAATGCTTGAAGACTGTATGCGAACAATCCCCTTGCAACAGGTGACTATGCCCCCATTATTGGGGTAGCCTTTGTAACCAAGGCAAAGGGCGTTCGTATATCGGTGCTTTACGGACACCGCCATTCAAGTCATTGCGGCAGGCGTCGTTAATCCAGACACTGGGTTTTCGAATAGCGCCAGCGGTAGTGGCGAAAAATCGACTTGGTCAATGGTGGCCAGGCCGTCCATTAAATAGGAGAGAAGTGATGACTTTGCGAGTCGCCATCAACGGCTTCGGTCGTATCGGCCGTAACACCCTGCGTTCACTGTACGAAAACGGCTACCGTGATCGCATCGAGGTTGTTGCCATCAACGACCTGGGTGACACTGCTCTGAACGCTCACCTGCTCGAATACGATACCACTCATGGTCACTTTGACTTCTCCGTTTCTCATGACGAAGAAGCAATGTATGTCGACGGCGACAAAATCGTCTGCCTGGCAGAACGTGACCCGGCTAGCCTGCCGTGGAAAGAACTGAACGTTGACCTGGTCATGGAATGCACCGGTATCTTCACTAAACGTGAAAAAGCCGCTCTGCACCTGGAAGCAGGCGCTAAACGCGTTCTGATCTCTGGCCCGAGTGCTGACGCTGACGCTACTGTCGTTTACGGCGTAAACGAAGACGTCCTGACGTCCGACATGCACATCGTTTCCAACGCTTCTTGCACCACTAACTGCCTGGCGCCGGTTGCTAAAGCGATTGATGCAGAGATTGGTATCGTTGAAGGTCTGATGACCACGATCCACTCCTACACCAACGACCAGAACCTGATCGACGTTTACCACAAAGATCCGCGTCGTGCTCGCAGCGCCACTCACTCCATGATCCCGACCAAAACTGGTGCGGCATCTGCAGTGGCTCTGGTTCTGCCGCAGCTGAAAGGCAAACTGGACGGTTTCGCTGTTCGCGTTCCGACTATCAACGTTTCCGTTGTTGACCTGTCTTTCGTACCGAAACGCGCAACTTCTGTTGAAGAAATCAACAAAGTCGTTACTGAAGCCGCTGCTAAATCTCCGGTTCTCGGCACTAACGAAAAACCGCTAGTTTCTGTTGACTTCAACCACAATGCCAACTCCTCTACTTTCGACGCGACTCAGACGCGTGTTAGCAGCGACGGCAAACTGGTTAAAATCCTGGCGTGGTACGACAACGAATGGGGCTTCTCCACTCGTATGCTCGACAACGCTCTGGCGATGCAGAAATTCCTGTAAGATCAGTGCCCATGGCCGCAAGGTCATAGCCTGTACTTATAGTGATGAAAAAACCCCGACTTCGGTCGGGGGTTTTTTGTATCTGCGCGAAGATCAGGCGCTTGCGGCGGAGCTGTCGCGGCCAGCGTCGAGGCGCATTTTGATATAGGCCGTCAGTTCGGGAGCGAACGACGGCAGTGCGCGCGTCTGCATGATCGCTTCGTGCGTGAAGCCCACTTCCTTGACGATCACGTCTCCACTGATATGCGGTGCCCACGTGGCCGGCACTTGATCGGCATCGCGCAGGGTGTCTTCCTTGGCGCGAATGAAGAACATGTCGCCGTCGAAATGCCGGATGTTGCAGCTCTGCATCAGCCCCAGCGCCGTCTTGAACTCGCGTACTACCATGTCGAGGATCTTCTGCTGGGTCTTGGGCAATCCCATTGCATTGCTGAGATCGGCATCCCAGTCGGTGATCTCCTCGGCCTTTTTGTTCAGCACTGCTTGCGCAAGTCGGCTGAGAATCACCACGTCATCGGCGGTGAACTTGGTGCTGGGACGCGGGTAGTTGTCGACCATCGCTAGGCTATCAACACGTTCACCTTCTGCTTGCAGCATCGAGGCAATGGTGTGGGCGATATGTCCACCGAAGGACCAGCCGATCAGATGATACGGGCCGCTGGGCTGGATGCTGCGCATGCGTGTGATGTAGTCGCTGGCGATGGCATCCAGAGAGCTGGGCTGGTAGTCGCTGTCCTTAAGCGATGGGGACTGCAGCACGTATACCGGCCATTCCGCGGGGAAGTACTTCAGCAGCCCAGCATAGGGCCAGCCGATGCCCCCGGCGGGATGGAAACAGAAGATGGGGGTGTGGCCGGGCTTGCCGGGGCGCAGACACAGCAGCGGCGCGAAGGAGTCGTACTGGTGGTCGCTGAAGATCATTCTGACGACGTCGCGCGGGGTAGCGTGCTCCATGAATTCAGCGATGTTGAGTTCGATGCCGAAGGCCGCCTTCACCTGTTGTAGCACTTGGAAGGCCAGCAGCGAGTGGCCGCCAAGCAGGAAGAAATCCTGATCCGGTGCAATGGGAGATGGGCATTTCAGCACAGACGCGAAGATATCGCAGATCATGGCTTCCGTTGCCGTGATTTTCTGGTCGTTGGCGGCGTCGGCTCGAGTATCCAGCGTGACGCGTTGTTGGGCCAGTACGTCGCGCAGGCGGCGCTTGTCCAGTTTGCCATTGGCCGTCAGCGGCAAGCTGTCCAGCGTATGGATCATGCTGGGCACCATGTAGCCCGGCAGTGTGCGGCGCAGGCTGGCCTTGAGCGCATTCTGAGCAATGGCGCTATTCGCACGCACATAGCCGACCAGCAGTTGGCCATGTTCGGGGTGAGTCTCGATGGTGACGTGCGCTTCTTCCACATCGGGATACTGCAGCAGTGCATTGCGTACTTCATCTAGCTCGATGCGCAGACCTCGCAGTTTGACTTGATCGTCCTTGCGTCCCACGTAGAGCAGGCGGCCATCCAGCGTCTGGTAGACTCGATCGCCGGTGGCGTACATACGCTGCTGGGGACAGAACAGATCGGTCACGAAGCGCTTCTGTGTCATATCGGGCTGGCCTAGATAGCCAGTGGCAAGGCCACTGCCGGCCGCATACAGTTCGCCGACCGTACCCGGGGGCAGCAACTGCTGCTGAGGATCAAGCACGTAGGTGCGCATGCTGTCGATCGTGCGGCCCAGTGAGGTGTCCTGAGGACTGAAGCGGGGATTGATTGAGATGACGGTGGCTTCTGACGGACCGTAGAGGTTGAGCACGTGGCGGCAGTGCTGGAAGCGTTCAAGCGTTGCGCGTGGGGTAGCTTCACCGGTCAGGATTAGTGTGATGTCGTCTGGCAGAGCATCTGCGGTGTGAGACGCCAGCACGCTAGGGGTCAGGAACAGGTGCGAAATGCGCTGGCGGTCGATGAATTGACGCAGGGTGGTACTGCTTCCCGCCATCACTGGGGTGTCAGCGATCACCAAAGTAGCACCCGACAGCAACGTCAGACGGACCTCCAAGCAGGACACGTCGAAGCTGAGCGCGCTGGACTGCATGACATGGGCATCGGGCGTTACGTGGGCGGCCTGCTGCATGGCGGTGTATTCATCGACAAGCCCCTGGTGAGGCACCATGACCCCTTTGGGGTGGCCGGTCGAACCGGAGGTATAGATGAGATAGGCCTCGGTATCAGGCGTCAGCGTGGCAGCGGGTTGATGCGCATGCAGCGTTGAGAGATCGGGCAGGGTAAAGGCGGTGATGCTGGCGTCGATATCGTGGACGGCTTCAGGGTGCTGGGCCATCACCAGACGTACCCGTGCATTGTCCAGCATGTAGCGGATGCGGGCAGTCGGCAGTTCCGGATTGATGGGCAGATAGGTCGCGCCCAGGTGATAGAGCGCCAGCAGACTGGTGACCCACTCGATGCCTCGCGGCATCATGACCCCTACGCGGTCGCCCTGACGGACACCCTGCTCGGCCAATCGGTGTGCTAGGGCATTGACGTGGTGGGCCAGCGTAGCGTAGCTGATTTGCCGACCGTCGGCGACGATGGCGGTTCGTGCGCCATGAGCGTCACATACGGCAGCAAAGCGGTCGTTGATGCTTTCGAACGGCGGAAGCGGGCGCTGAGCGCGGTCACGGATGGCGGCCAATTCCTGATCGGTCAGCAGCGACAGCTGGCCGATGGGGGTCTCCGGTGCTGCGGTGATCCGCTCGGCCATCAGCAGGAAGCGGTCATAGTACTGTTGCAGTAGCTCGGGGGAATAGACGCTGCCGTTGGCATTGAAGCCAATTTCTAGACTGCCATCGGGGTTGCGATCGAACACGTCGATGCCAAGGTCTTCCGCGGGACCGTTAGCGACGTTTTGGAACGATACCGTGCAGCCTTCGAAGGTCTGATCCTGATCGTAGGCCACGACATTGAGGGTCATGTGGAAAAGGGCGCCAGAGGCTCCCTGACGGGCGCGGTCTCGCACCATATCTTCGTAGCGGTAGCACTGGTGCAGCAGGTGGCGACGCAAGGTGCGGTTGATGTGACGAGTCACATCGTCCAGTGTATCGTCGGGCTGCGTGACGATTTCCATCGGCAGAATATTCGCCAGCATGCTGGGGATATTGCGGGCCTGCTTGTCGACGCGTGCGGCCACGGGCATGCCGACCGTGAAACGAGGCTGACCGGACATACGGCCGAGAAAGATGCTGAACATCGTCAGTAGCAGGCTGGAAAGGCGTAGCTTGCGCTCGGCAGCCAGTGTACGCAGGCGTTCTTCCAGCGGGCCTTTCAGGCGGGCACGAAAGCGTAGTAACGCGTTGGCGGGGCGATCATCGTAAGACAGTCGGAGCGGAGCGGCCAGCTGATCACAGTAGTCCGTCCAGTAGGTACGGTCTTTTTCGTAGGAGGGGCTGCTGGCATAGCGCGCTTCACAGGCATTCAGGTCGGCCTGCTGGCCCAGCGGCGCAGAAGAAGCGGCCTCTGGATGGTTGTACAGTTCGACGATGCGGTTGTAGATCAGAGAATGGCCCCAACCGTCGAGGGAGATATGGTTGCAGTACTCGGCCATCATCCATGTGTCTGCAGCGACCTTGATCAGCCGGAAATACAGCAGGACATCGCGCTGGATATCCAGATCTTCATGGATGAAGCCGTCAATGAGCCGCTGAGCGGCGGTTGTCGGATCATCTTCCGCACTGACGTCCCGCTCCTCGAACAGAAAGATGTTGGTGCGCGGCACTGGCCGTACGCCACCGTTCTGATAGGTGAAGTTGAAATTCAGCGTATCGGTTTCACTCATCATTCGTGTGATGGCACGGTGCAGGCGCGCCGGATCCAGCGGCCCTTTGATGGTGATGATATCCATGAGGTTGTAGAAAGAGGAGTGCGCAAGCTGGGCGTGTGCGAGAAAAACTTCTTCCTGCGAGCGCGTAACACGATGGGGCATGTAATGCTTCCTTGCATTGGCGTAGGTGGGAACCAGCACTTCACATGAAGGCTTATGCGCAGGTTTTATCAGGTGATAATTAATATCTGCATAAGCGTAGCAGGCCTGACATGTCCCATGAGACATACCAGGCCTGATGTGTGTTGATCGCGTGCTGATGGCCTGCGCTTAACGGCAAGGCGAGGTCTGTGCTATGTCATGCGAGCGGCTAGACAAGCGGTAAGTGTGTTGGCGTAGCATTCGAGCGCTTCAGTCTGCATCAGTGCTTCATGCAGGAAATCGACCTTACAGGCACTGATTTTGCCGCTGACGTATGGTGCCCACGCCTCTGCGGTGAGTCCTTCCACGCGTAGCTCGTCTTCTTTGGCTTCGATGAACATCATGTCGCCCTGATAGTGCTGCGGGAGGAAGAGGTTCATCAGACCCATCGACAGTGTCAGTTCGTGCAGTATCGAATCCAGCAGGTTACCGCTGCGTTCGGCGTCGATGTTGAAGCGCTTGTTGACGGCAGCATCCCATTCCTCGACGGGCACTTCTTCTCCATCGAAGATCAGCCGTACGAGTCGTTCCCGCACCGTATGGTGCATAGCGGGATCACCGGCTTCCAGACGGTCATGAATGAACGACGCCGCATTGGTTGGGTAGCTGTCGATCAGCACCAGACTGTCGACCGTTTCACCCTGCTGTTGCAGCATGGTGGCCACCATGTGGGCGATCTGTCCGCCGAACGACCAACCAATGAGGTGATACGGGCCATGCGGCTGCAGGCTACGGATACGCGCTAGGTGATCGTTGGCGACCTCTTCGAAGGAGCTAGGCGAATAGTGGGCATCGTGCAGCGCTTCCGACTGTAGAGCGTAGACCGGCCAGTCGGCGGGGAAGTACTTCAGCAGTCCGGCATAGGGCCAGCCCATGCCACTGCCGCCGTGGATGCAGATGACCGGCACATGGTCGGTCTGACCACTGCGCAGGCGCAGGACCGGCATCAACGGGTCGTAGTGGTGATCGCTCGACAGCTGGGCCAGTACGCCGCGAGGGGTAGGGTTCGCCATAAGGTCGGCGACGCTGAGCTCGACACCGAACGCTTCCTGAACCTGATGGATCACCTTAAAAGCCAGCAGCGAGTGGCCGCCCAGCATGAAGAAGTCCTGATCAGGATGGACAGGCGTAGGAGTGTGCAGCACTGAGGCAAAGATGCCGCAGATTACCGCTTCGGCGCTGTTGGTGTCTTTGCTGCCTTCCGCTTCTTCGTCCTGCGCTTCCTCTTCGATGTACTGACTGAGGCGGCGCATGTCCAGCTTGCCGTTGGGGGTCAGCGGCAGGGTGCGCAGTGTGTGGATGATGTTGGGTACCATGTAGACCGGAAGGGTCTTGCGCAACTGCTGTTTCAGCGCTTCCTGCGGGCAAGGCGTATTGGTGCGAATGTAAGCCACCAGAATCTGACCGACCGCTTCGCGCTCTTCGATCAGCACGTGGGCTTCTTCGACGCCCGGGCAGGTCAGCAGTGCGTTGCGGATTTCACCCAGCTCAATGCGCTGGCCGCGCAGCTTGACCTGGTTGTCCTTGCGCCCTAGGTAGAACAGGCGTCCGGCATCATCCTGATAAACGCGGTCCCCGGTGGCGTACATGCGGCCCTCGGGGCGGAACAGGTCCGGCACGAACCGTTCGCGCGTCATTTCTGGCTTGTTGATGTAGCCCTTAGCCAGTCCCGTACCGGCCACAAACAGCTCACCGGTGCTGCCCGGCGGCATCAGCTGGCGCTGTTCATCAAGCACGTAGATTTGCATGGTGTCGATGACGTTGCCCAGCGACATGTCCTGCGCGCTGAAGTGCGGGTTGATGGTGATAACCGTTGCTTCGGAAGGACCATACAGGTTGATCAGCTGCTTGCAGTGTGCGAAGCGTTCCAGCAGGGCTTTCGGCGTTGCTTCACCGGTCAGGAACATTGTGATGTGGGCGGGAATGGCCTCTGCCGAGTGGCAGCCCAGCACCGCAGGCGTCATGAACAGGTGGGTCACTTCATTGCGTTTGATGAAGTTAGCCAGCGCTTGGCTGTCGCCTGTGATGACGCTCTGGTCGGTGATGACCAGTCCGGCACCTGACAGCAGTGCCAGACGGATCTCCAGGCAGGACACGTCGAAGCTCATGGCGCTGCACTGCATCAGGCGGTCGCCCGGCTGGATGCCGCAGGCACGCTGCATGGCATTGAACTCGTCGACGATGCCTTCGTGCGGCACCAGAACCCCTTTGGGCTTACCGGTCGAACCCGACGTATAGATCATATAGGCGCCGGTATCGGGCGTCAGCGCTGTGGCGGCAGCGGGCGCTTCCTGAGCGAGGGCGCTGCGTTCGAAGTAGAGGGATTCCACGCCGTCGGCCAGCGTCTTCAGGCGCTGCGGATCAGTGGTGATCACCACATGTGCTTCGGCGTCTTCGAGCATGTAGCGCAGACGATCATCGGGTAGGTTGCCGTAGAGCGGCAAGTAGGTTGCCCCGAGGTGATAGAGCGCGATGACGCAGACGACCCAGTCAACACTGCGAGGCAGCATCACCCCGACCATATCCCCGTGCTTGATGCCCATGCGCGTCAGTTGTCCGGCCAGACGCTGTGACAGGTCCGCTAGTTCTGCATAGGTGATGACGTCATCGCCATCCTTCACGGCTACGGTATCAGGGTGCGTCTGCACCTGCCGTGCAAGATAGGCATTGAAGGTATCGAAGTGGCGTAGAGGGCGCGAGGCGCGTGCTTCGTATGACTGCCACTCTTCATGGCTCAACAGCGAGTAGTCCTTAACCGGTTTTTCGGGTGCTTCCAGAATGTGATTCAGCAGGAGCAGGAAGCGTTCGTAGTAGCGGTTGAGGTGACGTTCGTTGTAGAGGTTGCCGTTGGCAGCGATACCGAATTCGATGGCACCGTCTGGTGAGCGATCGAAGATCTCGAAGGCAAGGTTGGCCGTATAGCCGTTCGATTCATTCCGGAAAGAAACGGAGCAGCCTTCGAAGCAGTGATCCTGCTCGTAGGCCAGCACGTTCAGTGTGGTATGGAACAGCGCGTGTCCCCGTTCTTCAGGCGGTACATCACGGATCATCTCTTCGGAATGGTAGCGCTGGTGCACCAGGTGGTGGCGCAGTGTCCGATTGACGTCATGGGTCACGTTATCCAGTGTGGCTTCGGGAGGAATGGAGAAGCCGAACGGGAGGATGGTGGACATCATACCGGGCGCATTGCGCGTAGGTTTGTCGATACGTGCGGCAACCGGCAAGCCGACGCGGAAGGCGCTTTGACCGGACATCTTACTGAGGAAAATGCCCAGTGCGGCCAAGACCAGCGATGACATTCGCACCTTGCGCGTCAGGGCGAGTTCACGCAGACGTTCGACAAGACGGGTGTCCAGATGGCGGTGAAGATGAAGCTGGGGACCGACGGGGGCGTCATCGTGCGAGAGTTTCAGCGGCTCTGGCAACTGTGCGCAGTAATCGCGCCAGTACTGACGGTCGCGTTGATAGTCAGGGCCTGAGACGTAAGCCTGCTCGCAGGTGATAAGGTCATCAATAGTATAAGGAACGCTGTTTTCTTCGCCATTGTAGGAGTTAACGACTCGGTTATACATCAACGCATGTGTCCAGCCGTCGAGAATAATATGACTACCGTACTCGACAAATAACCACTGGTTTTCGTGCTGCTTGATAATGACAAAGCGGGCCAGCACTTCATTTCTGATATCGAAGTCGTATTCCAAATAGCCCGCTATCAGTTGCCGGGTCTTCTGCTCGCACTGCGGGTCGTTACTCAGGTCGATGTATTCGAGTTCAAGGCGTTCATGGCGCAGTTCGTAGACGATGTCGCCCTCATGGTACAGCACGTTCGTCCTGAGGGAGGGCAGGTCTTCCGACATAGCGTTGATAGCATGGCGGAAACGCTCAATGTCTAGATCTCCATTGATAACCGTTGTGTCAACAAGGTTATAGAAACGAGAATGTTTTAGTTGTGTGAGCGCAAGAAAAACTTCTTTTTGGGAGCGGGTGGTGGGGTGGTAGTCAGGCATCACTTCATGTTCCTTATGAGTAACACCTGCGATTGTAGAATATTTAATCGAAAATTAAGACGATACGGACCGTCTTTTTAAAGACCTTTTTTGTATAAGTAACAAGGGGGATATGAGAAAAAAATAATTCTTATCCGGTCCCCAAAGTGGTACGCGCGCGCATAAATTCAGGCATTAAAAAGCCCCGCTGCAGAGGCAGACGGGGCATAGCATTACGTACTACGAAGGGCTCAATCAGCCAGTCGCGTCATCAAGGCATAAAAGAAACCATCGGCATCGTCTTCGCCCGGCAGACGCTGGCGGGTCCCCTGACGGTCGATCCCCCAAGAAACGTCCAGTGCGATGCCTCGGGCATCAGGCTGATCGGCCATGAACGTACTGATCTGCTGGGCATTCTCGGCAGGCATAACCGAGCAGGTGGCGTACAGCATGTGTCCACCTTGGGCCAGCATGGGCCACAGTGTGTGCAGGATGCGCTGCTGTAGGGCGCTGAGCTGGACGATGTCCTGTGCGGTACGCAGCAGCTTGATATCCGGATGGCGGCGAATAACGCCCGTACCGGAGCACGGTGCATCCAGCAGAATGGCATCGAACGGGCGACCATCCCACCAGTCCTGTTGGCTGGCATCGGCGTGCACTATCTCGGCAGAGACGTTCTCAGCAGTGACGTTGAGGCGGGCCAGCGTTTCTTTCACGCGGGTCAGGCGCTGTGCATCGCTGTCGAGCGATACCAGTTCAAGCGGGCGCTTGTCGGCTGCCGCCAGTTCCAGCAGATGTGCACTTTTGCCGCCTGGTGCGCTGCACGCATCGAGAATGCGCAGCGGTACGTCCTTCGGCAGCGATGCATAGAGCAGCGGTGCGGCCAGCTGGGCGGCTTCATCCTGAACGCTGACACCGCCCTCGCTGAACAGCGGTAGTGTATTGACGTCCACCGGGGCGATCAGACGTATTCCTGCGGGGGAATGCGCGCATGGCTCAGCGGCGATGTCTGCTTCCTGCAAGAGCGCTTGATAGTCATCGCGTGTGATACGGGACAGGTTGACGCGTAGCGTCATTGGGGCTGGTGTGTTGTTGGCTTGAATGATGGCATTGATCTGTTCCGGCCATGCCGTACGCAGTGCCTTCAGCAGCCATGCTGGATGCAGGGTCACTGCTTCCGGCTGGGTCGCGATACGTGCTTCCAGTGTCGCCTGTTCGCGCTGGAAACGGCGCAGGCAGGCGTTAAGCACGCGGGTTGCCCAGCCTTTGCCGAGCAGGCGTGCCGCACCAGCGGTTTCACCGACGGCAGCGTGGCTGGGAACGCGCATGTACAGCAACTGATAGAGACCCAGCAGCAGCAGGGCCTGTACGTCGAAGTCGCGCTGTTTGAACGGCTTGCTCAGCAGCAGCTTGGCCAGCGTTTCCAGCTGCGGTAGCGTGCGGCAGACGCCGAAGCACAGTGCGCGCACCAGACGGCGGTCACGCGGTTCGAGGTCGCTATCGTCCAGTGAGGACAGAGAGCCCTGACGCATCAGCAGGGGCACCAGCGCTTTGGCAGCGCGAGCGCGAGGGTCGGTCAATGGAGTGCTCACGCGTCATCCTCTGGCAGAGTAAATGAGAAGCCTGGCTGGAAACGATCGGCGCGGCTGTTCATGACATCGCGCACGGCCAGTGGTTTGCCGCCCGGCAGCTGAAGGCGCGTGACGCACAGCACGCCAGTGCCGCAGGCAATATGCAGTTCACCTTTCGGCGCGTTGAGCAGCGTGCCGGGGGCCGCATCGTGATCGACATCCTGTGCCTGTGCGTGCCAGAAGCGCACGACATCATCGTTGAGTCGTGCCCATGCCACCGGCCACGGTGCAAAGGCGCGTACTGTAGCGGCCAGCGTGCGGGCGTTCTGGCGCAGGTCCAGCTCGGCTTCGGCCTTGCTCAGCTTCGAGGCATAGGTCACGCCTTCTTCGGGCTGCGGCGTGGCGGGTAAGCGATCGCGGCCCTCGGCCAGTCTGTCCAGAGCCTCGACAATGGCTTCTCCACCCAATACAGCGAGGGTGTCGTGTAGATCGCCGCCGGTGGTTTGGTCGGTGATGGGCGTAGTGCGCACCAGCAGCATGTCCCCAGTATCCAGTCCTTCATCCATCTGCATAATGGTGACACCGCTTTCGGTATCGCCTGCTGCGATCGCTCGCTGGATCGGCGCCGCACCGCGCCAGCGAGGCAGCAGTGACGCGTGAATGTTGAGGGCGCCAAGGCGCGGGATGTCGAGTACGGCTTTGGGCAGGATCAGCCCGTAAGCGGCTACGACCAGTACGTCGATGTCGGCATCGACCAGCGGCTGCCAGGTGTCGGACGTTTTCAGACGCTCGGGCTGGTGAACAGGGATGCCATGCTGCTCGGCCAGCTGCTTGACCGCGCTGGCCGTTGGCTTGCGGCCACGCCCGGCGGGGCGGTCAGGCTGGGTATACACGCAGACGACGTTGTGCTGGCTGGCCAGCAGTGCCGCCAGGCTCGACGCAGCGAAATCAGGGGTGCCGGCAAAGGCCAGGCGCAGGGAGGATGACATGAGCAGAAGCCCTCACAGCTGAAGTGGCGGAACAGGAAGAGGCGTAAACGATGACGAGGGCCCGTGGGCCCCCGTCGGGTATTACTGCGCCATCATCTTGTGGCGTTTCTGCATCTTCTTCTTCACACGTTCACGCTTGAGCGGCGAGAGATAATCAATGAACAGGCGACCGTCGAGGTGGTCGGTTTCGTGCTGCATGATGTGCGCACGGAAGCCATCGACGTCGCATTCGATCGGGTTGCCGTGGCGGTCCAGCGCTTTCAGATGGATGCGCAGCGCACGTTCCACTTCGGCGTAGTAGTCCGGAATCGACAGGCAGCCTTCCTGCATCATGGCGCGTTCGTCATCCAGCGGCGTGATTTCCGGGTTGATGATAACTTCCGGCGCGTCGCGCTCGTCGCTGGCGTCCATCACGAACAGGCGAATATGACGATCGACCTGAGAGGCAGCCAGACCAACGCCGTACGATTCGTACATGGTTTCCAGCATGTTGTCGATCAGCGTTTGCAGCTCGTCGTCGAACGTATCAACCGGCGTCGCCACATTGCGAAGCTGCTTGTCGGGATATTCGAGAATCGGAAGAAGGGCCATGGCGGTTCCGTCAAAGGTCACGTGGGTTCAGACGACACGGCAAGCCCTTCAAACCGGGGACAAGGTGTCGTAGTGAACATGGGGAGCCTCCCGCAGGGGGAGCGATGCCGCCATTGTAGTGTGGTTGTGCGCACAGATAAACCGCTGTGACGCCCGCCATACCCATGATAGAGGGAGGGGCACTTGTGGAGAATGGGCACATTCAGCCGCGGCTCAACCAGCAAGTCCCTGACGCATCGGACTGGCTGGCACTGTCGTTGCTGCCACGGTTGGGGGCTGGCCGCCTAAAACAGTGGCATCACGAGCGGCGTGCGTGGCCGCAGCAGTGGCTAGATGCGCTTTCCGTGCCGCAGCGGCATTACTTTCTATATTTGCGCCACCCGCAGGGGCATGGGCAGGTGCTTCAACCGATGTTGGACTGGTGCACGGCCGAGTCGTCACGTGTGTTGCTGCATCCCGACCATCCCGCGTGGCCCGCGCTGTTGAACGAACTCCCTGATCCACCGCCGGTACTGTGGGCGTGGGGTAATCTGGCGTGTCTAGAACAGCCGGCTATTGCCGTCGTGGGGTCTCGGCATCCTTCTTCGGCAGGGCGACATCATGCACAGGCTTTTGCCCGTGCGCTGGCGGACGCGGGGAGCTGCATCGTAAGCGGCATGGCGCTGGGGATCGACGCGCAGGCGCATGAGGGAGCGCTTGCGGCTGGTGGCACGACAATCGCCGTCGTGGGAAGTGGGCTCGATCATACCTATCCGCGCCAGCACCGTAGCCTTCAGCAGCGGATCCTAGATGCTGGTGGGCTATTGCTGTCGGAACACCCTCCCACGACCGAAGCACGACCCGCCTTCTTTCCACGGCGTAACCGTATCATCACCGGCCTGTCGCGTGGGGTGCTGGTCGTAGAGGCGGCGCTGCGCAGTGGCTCGCTGATCAGTGCACGCCTGGCGCTGGAGCAGAACCGCGATGTGTTTGCGCTGCCGGGTGCGTTGGAGGCTTCCCTATCCGCGGGGTGTCATGCGCTGATTCGACAGGGGGCGACGCTCGTGACCACGCCAATGGATATCATTGAGGAGCTGGGAGGGCCGTGGTGTGCCTCTTCGAGCAAAGGTGCAGAGGATCGTCCTGCATGCCGTGTGGGCGATGAACGGCAGCGGATTGAACACGACCCTCAGGCCCAGCGTTGGTTGGCGCTGCTGCGCGATGGTGCGGTATCGCTGGATGAACTGGTACTGCGTAGCGGCTGTTCGGTGAGCGATACGCTCAATGCCCTGCTGGCGCTTGAGTTGGCCGGGCAGGTGGTGATGTGCGGTAATGGATGGACGCTATCAGCACCATCAAGTGAGTCAGGGGCGCAAACACGCTAGAATGCCCTGACGACTATTTTCCGAGTAATCCTGTAGGACGTGTGCCTCATGACCCATGCTGCCGTTGCCGACGCTGTGGCCGCTCTTCACGCTGGAGCCGTTATCGCCTACCCCACTGAAGCTGTGTGGGGATTGGGCTGCGACCCTGACAATCCTGCGGCGCTGGAGCGTCTACTCGCGCTCAAGGCGCGCAATCCTGCCAAGGGAATGATCCTGATTGCGGGCAGTGTTGCCCAGAGCGAACCGTGGCTCGATGGACTGGATGACGCTTTGCGGGAACGCTTGCTTGCCAGCTGGCCCGGCCCTGTGACATGGCTGGTGCCGGACAATGGGCGCACGCACCCGCTGGTCAAGGGACAGCATGACAAGGTGGCGCTGCGCGTCAGCGACCATCCTCTGGTCAAGGCGCTGACCGAGGCCTTTGGCGGCCCGATCATTTCAACATCGGCCAACCGCTCCGGCAACGAGCCGATGCGCAGTGCCGATGCTGTCCGCGCTGAATGGCAGGGCGAGGTCGTGATCGTGCCCGGGGAGCTGGGCGGCCGCGCGCGGCCCAGCGTCATTCGCGACGTGCTGACGGGCGATGTGCTGCGCGCCTGATCCTTACTTACGGATACCGCAACTCCAAGCGTTAGGAGCCTTTATGACGACCGAGCCTTCGGCTACAGAACAGCTGGCCCGCGTGAAACAGTATCTGCTGAACCTTCAGGATCGGCTGTGTGAAGGGTTGGAAGCCGCTGACGGGCGAGCGTCCTTCGTTGAAGACGACTGGCGGCGTGAACAGGGCGGCGGCGGTCGCACGCGCGTGATGACTGACGGTGCAGTATTCGAGAAAGGGGGCGTCAACTTCTCCCACGTGTTCGGGGCCAGCCTGCCGCCTTCTGCCACCGCGGTGCGGCCTGCTTTGGCAGGGCGTAGTTTCAGCGCCATGGGCGTGTCGTGGGTGCTGCACCCGCACAACCCTCATATTCCCACCACGCACGGCAACGTGCGCTTTTTCATTGCCGAAGCCCCCGGGGAAGCGCCGGTATGGTGGTTCGGTGGTGGCATCGATCTGACGCCCTACTACCCCTACGATGACGATGTGCTGCACTGGCACCGTGTCGCCCACGGCGCCTGTGCGCCGTTCGGTGAGCGGGTCTATGCCGATTACAAGCGCTGGTGCGATGACTATTTCTTTCTTAAGCACCGCAACGAAACACGGGGCGTTGGTGGCCTGTTCTTTGATGACCTCAACGAAGGCGGCTTCGAGCGCTGCTTCGGTCTTCAGCAGGCAGTAGGCAATGCATTTCTCGACGCTTTCCTACCCATTGTCGAGCGTCGCCGCGACACACCCTACGGTGAGCGCGAGCGCTCCTTTCAGGCCTATCGGCGCGGACGTTACGTTGAGTTCAACCTGGTGTACGATCGGGGAACCCTTTTCGGGTTGCAGAGCGGTGGGCGTACCGAGTCGATTCTGATGTCGATGCCGCCTATGGCAGAATGGCGCTATGCCTGGACGCCGGAGCCCGGCTCTGTTGAAGCTCGACTGTATGATTATCTGACGCCTCGCGACTGGCTGGTTGAACTGGGCTAGTTGCGTGGCATTGCCTTAGTTCACAGGGCTGCCTCGTGTGCAGCCCACCGACGCAAAGGAACTGCCCGTGACCGCGCTGTACGCTGTATTTGGCAACCCTATCAAGCACTCCCGTTCTCCTCAGCTTCATCAGGCATTCGCTCGCCAGCTGGGTGAATCGCTGCGCTATGAAACGCGCCAGCCGCCGGTCGATGACTTTGCGGGCAGTCTTCGCGCGTTTGTCGAACAGGAGCAGGGATTGGGCGGCAACGTGACCGTGCCATTCAAGGAAGATGCCTTGCGGCTCGCTGATGTAGTGAGCGAGCGCGCTCGGCAAGCGGGTGCTGTCAATACGCTGATCGTGGGCAAGGATGGTCGTTTGTACGGCGACAATACGGATGGCATTGGGCTGGTGCGCGATCTTGATCGCCAGGGCATCTCGCTGGAAGGCAAGCGTGTGCTGGTACTCGGGGCTGGCGGTGCCGTGCGCGGCATTCTCGGGCCATTCCTTGACCGTCATCCCGCTGCGCTGATGATCGCCAACCGTACTGCCGCTAAGGCACAGGCACTGGCTGAGCTGTTCGCTGAGCAGGGCAACGTATCGGGTGGTGGCTACGATGACGTTACCGGTCAGTGGGATGTGGTGCTGAATGGTACCAGTGCCAGTCTGTCCGGTGCATTGCCGCCGCTGCCTGCCGACTGCCTCGCGGACGGTGCCGTCGCCTATGACATGGTGTACGGCGCGGAACCCACGCCGTTTATGGCATGGGCCAGCGAGCACGGCGCAACGGCCGTTGATGGGCTGGGCATGCTGGTCGAACAGGCGGCCGAGGCCTATCTGCTATGGCGCAACAAGCGCCCGGACACGGCCCCAATTCACGCTGAAATGCGTGCGTCCCTGAGCGCCTGACCACGAAGGGTTCCTTTGCATGTCGATGCCGCTGTGCGTGTCATGCAAAGGCCGTGTTGCGGTACTCTGCTTCTCATATTCCAATAATGACAATAGGAGCCATCATGACGACCCCCTCTGCTGATTTTGCTACCCGCCGTCGTTTGAGAGATCGACTGCTGGAAGTGCTCGACCGTATTGAGCCGCTGTTGCCGCCCGCGCAGGCGTCGATCGACTGGTCGCGCGATATCGCTGCGCTGTGGCAGCGGCATTCCACGGGTGGCGGTCAGTTGGTACCCGTGACGCCGCGCGATGACGTGCGCTTCGATGGCCTGTTGGGCATTGAGCGTCAGAAGAATGCACTGTTGAGTAATACCCAAGCCTTTCTGGCAGGGCTGCCCGCTAACCACGCGCTGATGTGGGGCGCGCGCGGTACGGGGAAATCCTCCATCGTGCGAGCCCTGATCAACGAGCTGAGCGGTGAAGGGCTGCGCCTGATCCAGGTTGATCGCTATGACCTGATCGGCCTGCCGGTGCTGGTAGCGCGGCTGCGTGATGAGCCTTACCGTTTCATTGTCTACTGCGATGATCTGTCGTTCGAAGGCAGCGATGATGCCTACAAAGCGCTCAAGAGCGTGCTCGATGGCACACTGACCGGGCCGCCCGACAATGTGCTGATCTATGCGACTTCCAACCGTCGCCACCTGCTGCCCGAGTCGGGCAAGGACAACGAAGACACGCACATCGTCAATGGTGAACTGCATCACGGCGATGCAGTGGAAGAGAAAGTCTCGCTGTCGGATCGCTTCGGTCTGTGGCTGGCATTTCATCCGTTCGACCAGCAGCACTTCCTTAACGTCTGTGAGCACTGGGTCGCCCATCTAGGTGGTACATGGAGCGACGAGGCAGCAGAAGAAGCGCATCGCTATGCCTTGCTGCGCGGGGTGCGCAATGGGCGCGCTGCGTGGCAGTTTGCATGTCAGTGGGTAGGGCAGCAGGGCGCCACTTCTGTGAAGTAACATGCATTGCTGCAACACGCTACCGAGCGGATCGGCTTGGTAGCGTCTTCTGGTGCCTGTGCGTTTCAGGCAAAGCCGCCGTTGGTGCGCACGATTTGCGCATTTACCCAGCGTCCATCGGGGCCGGCCAGCATGGCCACTACGCCCGCAATTTCTTCGGGTGTGCCGATGCGCTCAAGTGGGCTCTGGTGGGCAAGGGTGTCGACAAGTTCATCGCTTTTCCCTTCGTAGAACAGGTCGGTGCCTACTGGACCCGGAGCAACGGCATTCACTGTTATATTCTTCCCTCGAAGCTCGTTGGCTAGCACGCGCACAAGCCCTTCTACGCCGGCCTTGGACGCGATATAAGGCCCGTATCCTGGGAAGGATTTTGCAATGACACTGGAGGATAGCGCGATGATGCTGCCACCTGATGCGACGTGCTGCGCCGCTTGTGCCAGCACCAAGAAAGCGCCGCGCAGGTTGACGTGTAGCATTCGATCCATTTCCACCAGACTGTCGAGCGCGATAGGTGCTGTCGATATAGCACCGGCGTTATGCACAACCACGTCAAGTCGACCGTTAAGCGCTACCGCAGCGTTAAACAGTGCCGTAACGTCATTGGCATCTGCAATGTCGGCTTGAATCGCGACAGCGCGTCCATTCTTCGCTTCTATTGATGCGACAACCTCTTCTGCCTTGGCTTTACTGCCCTGATAATTGACGATAACGGTGAAGCCATCGAGCGCTAGGCGTTCAGCAATGGCTCTGCCGATACCCCTTGATGCGCCGGTGACGAGTGCTGTTTTGTGTGAATGTGACATCGTTTGCTCCACAGTGAGTCGCCAATGAGCGTTGCAGATTTAGCTAACCGTATGAGGTTCATCGTAGTCATTCCAAGTGGGCAACGCGATGAACACGGCATGGAGAGATCATGATCGCGGAAAAGACTCACTTATCCACACCCGGTTAGATGCAGAAAGGCCCCGAAATCCTGTGATTCCGGGGCCTTTCTATGTCAGGTGCTTATCAACACCCTACCGATCTCAGCGACGGCTGCGGCGCGCTTCTTTCGTGCGTGCCAGCTGGCGCGCTTTCGCACGCTCACGATCGTTATCGCCAGAGTTCTTATCGAACGGGTTCGAGCCTGAGCGGAACTCGAAGCGGATCGGTGTGCCTTTGACCTTCAGCACCTTGCGGAAGGTGTTGGTCAGGTAGCGCTTGTAGGCTTCCGGCAGCGAGTTGGTCTGGTTACCGTGCACGACGATGATCGGCGGGTTGCTGCCGCCCTGGTGGGCCATGCGCAGCTTGATGCGACGGCTGTTGACCATTGGCGGCTGGTGTTCGCGTACGGCGTCCTGCAGCAGCGTAGTCAGACGGTTAGTGCTCCAGCGGGCCGTGGCACTGGCATAGGCGCGTTCGATTGACGGGTATAGATCGCCTACCGCGGTACCGTGCAGTGCCGAAATGAAGTGCAGGTCGGCATAGTCGGCGAAGCCCAGGCGGCGCTTGATTTCAGCGCGCATCTTTTCTTTCGCTTCCGCTTCCAGTCCATCCCACTTATTGACGGCCAGTACCAGCGCGCGGCCAGAGGTCAGCACGTAGTCCAGCAGGTGCAGGTCCTGTTCGACCAGCCCGGTACGGGCGTCAAGCACCATGACCGCGACGTTACACGATTTGATCGCTTCGAGCGTCTTGACGATCGAGAACTTCTCGGCGATTTCCGTGACGTTCTTGCGGCGGCGGATACCGGCGGTATCGACCAGTACATATGGCTTGCCGCGGCGCTCGAAGGGAATCTCGATGGCATCACGGGTGGTGCCGGCCTTGTCGAACACGACGACGCGGTCTTCGCCCAACAAGCGGTTGACCAGCGTTGATTTACCCACGTTGGGGCGACCAACGACACCGATGCGGATACCGCGCTGATCCAGTTCCGGGTGCATCTCTTCTTCAGAGAGTTCCGGGAACGGCTCCAGCACGATGTCGATCAGCTGGGTGACGTTACGACCGTGGCTAGCCGCGATCGGCCATGTCTCGCCCAGCCCCAGTTCATGGAACTCGGCGGTGGCGATGTCTTCCTGCAGGCCATCGACCTTGTTGACCACCAGCCACGTCTTCTTGCGGTTGATGCGCAGGTGGTTGGCGATCGACATGTCGGTCGGGGTCAGGCCCGCACGTGCATCGACCAAGAACAGCACGATGTCGGCTTCGTCGATGGCGAGCAGTGACTGCTCGGCCATCGCCGCGTCGATACCCTGTTCGTCACCTGTGATACCGCCGGTGTCGATGACGGTGAACGGTTTGTTGCCCAGCTGGCCGTTACCGTATTGCCGGTCGCGAGTCAGACCCGGAAAGTCCGCGACGATGGCATCGCGAGAACGGGTCAGCTGGTTGAAGAGCGTGGACTTGCCGACATTGGGACGGCCCACGAGGGCGATAACGGGATTCATGATGATGAAAACTCGATAGTCATTGCTGCAAAGCAATGGAGGTAGACACGCGATGAGCAGCGGTGCGCTTGGCTATGCGACGCGTAGCGCCACGCGACGGCCCATCAGCGCAGGCCCGGCACACGGCCAGAGCTGCAGAAAAGGGCATGAGCTGCTATCAGATTGAGCGGCATGATATCACTTGCGTCCGTGATCATGCAGTGTTCGTGGCATAACAAGATGCCATGGTAGCGGGCAAGGGTACCGCAACGTGCTGAAACATGCACGAAGGCGGAGTCCTTTACTAGGAAACTCCGCCTTCGTACCTGTGCGTTTGATAACGCTTAGGCGTTGCGTGCCGCCAGACGATAGGCGATCAGATGACCGTCCTGCGTCATGACGAAGATGCGTTCGCCGTCACTCAGCGGTGTCAGCGCAATACCGTTGCCGCCCGCCTTGCGACGACCTTCCAGCTCGCCCGTTGCGGCGTTGATGACGTGCAGATAGCCGTCCAGATCACCGACCACTAGCTGCTGGCCGATCACCAGCGGTGCCGTCAGGTTGCGACCCTCGAGCGTGTCGTTCGTCCAGTGAGGCGCGCCATTGGCGGCATCGAAGGCGATCAGGTGGCTGCGATCATCCACAACGTACAGGGTGCCGTTGGCGTAGACCGGAGAGCGGTAGCTCGACAGGTCATGGCTCCACAGCGGTTCACCCGTGCGCACGTTGAGCGATACCAGCTGGCCGTGATAGCTGGTCGCGAACAGATGGCCGTGTTCGGTCAGTACGGGCTGGCCGCTGACATCGGTCAACTGGTCGATTTCGGAAGCACCGCGCGGAATAGCCAAGCGCATATCCCACATCATGTGACCGTCATTGTTGGCGAACAGCGCCAGACGACCGTTCGAGAAACCAGCGAAGGTCACGGGGTCGATGGTGCGTGGCGTACTCGGAGTGCGCAGCGTCAGGGTCGGTTGCGACGCTGCATAGACCCACTGGACATGCCCGGTGAGGCGATCCAGCGCAGTCAGCGTGCCGTCGCCGCTCTGCACCAGTACCAGCTGCGAGTTGACCTGAGGTGCCGTCAGCACTTCGCTGGCTACCTGCGCGCGCCAGCGCAGCGCACCGTTGCTTGCATCGAGTGCTAGCACTTCGCCCTTACGGGTGCCGAGATAGAGCTGACCGGCATCGGCTGTGATCGGGCTGGAAACCGGTACGTGCAGTGCCTGTTCCCATACCTGACGGCCATTGTCGGCTTGGAAGGCCTGCAGAACACCTTTGGCATTGGCGGCATACAGTACGCCGTTATCCAGCGCCGGTGCGATGGGATAGTCCGCGCGGCCCAGCGAGCCGATGCCGTGCGACCACAGCCCTTCTAGACGAGTTGTCTCGGTGATGTGGGTCAAAGGCTTGGGTGCGGGATCGGGTTGAACGCTACCAGAGCAGCCTGACAGCAGGGCTATGGCGGCCGCCGCAGCGCACAGCGCCGTGCGGTTGAATACGTGGGTAAAGCCTGCCATCAGCGATTCTCCTCAGCCGTCAGATCGTCCAGTTTGAGCTTCAGACCGTACAGAACGGTATTCTGTTCCTTCGCTTGGTCCAATGCTTTCTGCCACGCTTCACGTGCTTCGGCAGTATGGCCTTGTCCTTTCAGTGCATCACCACGCACTTCCAGCATCTGTGGCATCAGCCCTTCAGGAATGCCTTCGCCCAGCAGTCCCAGCGCTTCGCTGTACTGCTGACGATCGTTATGCAGGCGTGCCAATTCGATACGAGCACGGCCTTTCGAGAAGTCGTCGTGGCCCTGCGCCATCTCAGTACGCAGCGTGGCCATCGCGATGTCGAGCTGTCCGGCATCTACGGCAACACGGGCTTGGATCAGGCGTGCCAAGTCGGCATACAGCAGGTTGGCGTGATCTTCCGTGATCCGTTTGACCAGATCGTTGATCTGCTGAGTCTTCTGTTCGTCGATCGGTGATGCCGATGAGGACGCCAGCATCACCAGCGCTTCGAAGTTCTGGCCAGCCGCCACTTCCTGCTTGTACTGATACTGCTGCCACTGCCGCCACCCTACGACGGCAAGTAATACCAGCACGACCACAGTCAGCAGCGTGTTGCCATAGCGTTTCCACAGGCCAGCCGCGTCCATCGGTTGGGTGTCTTTGAGCTTCTGCGCCACGCACATTCTCCTTGCTTCAGGCTAGCGTCGTCATTTCATCGGGCGGTGCTCCCCGCGCATTGGCTGCGAGGAGCACCTGTCGTTCGATCATGCCAGAAAGGCCATCGCGCGAGCTTACGCGAGGATGGCCGCCAGTCGTTCAGCCAGTGCATCCTGAGCCACGGTTTCCTGCTCACGTTCTTCGCGCAGGAACTTGATGCCAGCCGTGCCGGACTCGCATTCTTCTTCACCCAAGATCAAGGCCAGTGTCGCGCCACTCTGGTCTGCTTTCTTGAGTTGTTGCTTGAAGCTGCCACCGCCGCAGTGAAGTTGCAGGCGAACCGCCGGCAGTGCATCACGCAGGTTTTCAGCCAGTGCCATTGCCTTCTGGCGTGCCGTGTCGCCCAGTGCGGTCAGGTAGACGTCTAGTGTCTGGGTCGCTTCTGCCGGAATCAGTTCGAGTGCTTCCAGCAGCAGTACCAGACGTTCCACGCCCATGGCGAAGCCCACGGCCGGTACGCCTTTGCCGCCGAGCTGTTCAACGAGGCCGTCATAGCGGCCGCCAGCACAGACGGTGCCTTGGCTGCCGAGTGCCGTCGTTGTCCATTCGAAGACGGTGCGGCTGTAGTAGTCGAGGCCGCGTACCAGGCGCGGATTGACCACATAAGCGATGCCCGCTTCGTCGAGACGCTGCTTGAGCTGTTCGAAGTGTTCGAGCGACTCGGGGTCGAGGTGATCGATCAGCTTCGGTGCGCCTGCCAGCATCTCGGCCATGGCCGGGTTTTTGCTGTCGAGGACGCGCAGCGGGTTGGTGCCGAGGCGACGGAGCGAATCTTCGTCCAGCACGTCTTTGTGCTGTTCAAGATAGCTGACCAGCAGCTCGCGGTAGGCTGCGCGCGCGTCGTTGGAACCGAGCGAGTTGAGTTCAAGAGTAACCTTGTCGCGCATGCCCAGCTGATCCCACAGACGAGCGGTCAGCAGGATGAGTTCCGCGTCGATGTCCGGGCCTTCCATGTTGAAGGTTTCGACACCGAACTGGTGGAACTGGCGGTAGCGGCCTTTCTGCGGACGTTCGTGACGGAACATCGGGCCGAGGTACCACAAGCGCTGGGTTTGATGGTGCAGCAGGCTGTGTTGCAGGGCCGCGCGCACGACGGCGGCGGTGTTCTCGGGACGCAGCGTCAGGCTGGAGCCGTTGCGGTCGTCGAAGGTGTACATTTCCTTCTCGACGACGTCAGTAGCTTCACCGATGGAACGCTTGAAGAGAGAGGTCTGTTCAACGATCGGGGTGCGGATCTCGCTGTAGCCGTAGCGCGACATCAGCGTGCGGAACTGGGCCTCAAGATACTGCCAGACCGGAGAGTCGGTGGGCAGAAGGTCGTTCATTCCCCGGATAGCCTGCAACTTGCTCAATGTTCACTCCTGAGAAGGCCGCTCTTGGCGGCCTGCGTTCGTTCTTGAATTCGTGGGCGCTGCGCCTGTCGGCGCACCGCATTATGCGTCAAGGGACCTTTGATGATACCTGATTCAAAGGCCGCTGCGTGCGATCACGTTGTCTTCTTCTTCCTGCTTGCGCGCGATGCGCTCACGGATCAGCGCTTCCAGATCGTCGACCAGATTATCATTGCGCAGTTTCGAGACCGGCTTGCCGTCGATGTAGACCAGGTTGGGACTTCCCCCCGTCAGGCCTAGATCGGCTTCCTTGGCTTCCCCCGGGCCGTTGACGACGCAGCCGATGACGGCCACGTCGAGCGCGGTAGTGACATCTTCAAGCCGCTGTTCCAGTGCGTTCATGGTCGAGATGACATCGAAGTTCTGGCGCGAACAGCTAGGGCAAGCGATGAAGTTGATGCCTTTACTGCGCAGGCGCAGGCTTTTGAGGATGTCGAAACCGACCTTGATCTCTTCGACGGGGTCAGCCGCCAGCGAGATGCGCAAGGTATCACCGATACCGTCCATCAGCAGCATGCCCAGCCCGACCGAAGACTTCACCGTGCCCGAGCGCAGGCCGCCCGCTTCGGTGATGCCGAGGTGCAGCGGCTGTTCGATTTGGTCGGCAATCAGGCGGTACGCCGCCACGGCCATAAAGACGTCGCTGGCCTTCAGCGACACTTTGAAGTCCTGAAAGTCGAGCTTATCGAGGTAGTCAATATGGCGCATTGCCGACTCGACCAATGCCTGTGGCGTGGGTTCGCCGTACTTGCGCTGCAGGTCCTTTTCCAGCGAACCCGCGTTGACGCCGATGCGGATTGGGATGCCATGATCGCGTGCCGACTGCACGACAGCATGCACGCGATCTTCACGGCCAATGTTGCCCGGGTTGATGCGCAAACAGTCGACGCCCAGCTCGGCTACGCGCAACGCGATGCGGTAATCGAAGTGGATGTCAGCGATCAGCGGGATATCTACCTGCTGACGAATCTTGCCGAACGCTTCTGCGCAGTCCATATCAGGCACCGATACGCGCACCATGTCGGCGCCCGCGGCTTGGATACGCTGTATCTGAGCCACGGTTGCCGCTACGTCGAGCGTATTGGTGTTGGTCATGCTTTGGACGCTGATGGGAGCGTCTCCGCCGACAGGCACGTTGCCCACATGAATCTGGCGTGAAGGGCGGCGTTTGATCGATGACGGGTTATGCATAATCGGTTACTGACCCAGGTTGAAGCGCGCAACATTACCGCCGCGAGCGTATTGCTTAAGATCTACAGGCTTGCCCTGATAGGACAGCGTGGCCGCAGCGACGTTTCCGATCACGATGCGATAAGGTGCCTTGCCTGCGAACTCGCGCGGGGTACCGGCTTTCAGCAGACCGCTCTGCAGGCTGGTGCCTTCGGCGTCACGGATTTGGATCCAGCAGTCTTGGCGGCAGCTCAGTGCCAGCGGTGCCGCTGCTGGGGCCGGAGCGGTCGTGGTGGCTGCGCCCGCGGCGGAAGAGGCTTCCTGCGCCAGTGCGTTGTTCTGGGCCATCGCTGCGGCGCTATTTTCGGTCAGCTGAGCGCCGTTGATCCCCTGCGACACAGGTACTTGCAAGGAATCTTCCTGCGGTACTGTCGGAGCGGGAGCTGGCGTCATTGTCGGTGCAGCAGGCTGCTCGGCGGGGGCAATGGCCGGTGGCGTGACGGGCTGTATGGGCTGACCGGACAGCGGCACCGTACCAATATCGCTAGCGGTCGACGGCGTACGCTTGTCATCTACGTCTTGATGAGTGCGCCACCAGTTGAGGGTCATGATGGCCAGTGCCACGATGATCGCAAGAGTGACGATGCGGAACAGCACGCGGCCGAAGCGGCTCGGGCGCTTGATCGGGCGAATCGGAGCCGGACGATGCGGTTCCTTCTGCTGGGTCGTCACGTTATCGCGATCGTGGGCGGCGGTAACTTCTGCCTCGGACAGCTTCAGCAGCCGTGCGTAGGCGCGCAGATACCCGCGCCGATAAGCCACGATCTGGAGATGATCGTAGTTGTCGGCTTCGATATCGGTGATCAGCGACGGGCGAAGGTTCAGGCGTGCGGCGACCTGTTCGATGCCGAGTTGCTGCTGCTCACGTGCGCGGCGCAGCAGTTGTCCGGCACTGAGCTGGGGGGAGGAGGGGGCTGACTGTTCGCTCATGCGGCGTGTCCTTGTCAAATCGTGGCAATCACTGTCATGCCTAACTATAGGTGAACCCGGCGACAGGAGGCTTCACGAAAAGCCTGATATTCCGGTGTTGCTGACCCTGCTGCATCAACGGTGACGGTCCTTGTCTTCGGAGTGGCACCGCTGTCGTGTCACAAGGGCGATGGTGCCACGGATATCGTATGGCACAGGGTAAGGTTCTGCGCCGTAATGGGATTGCCGATACCCGTAGGGTATCGAGCGGCCCTGTCGAATTCGGCACAAGCCTCGCGTATAGCCCCTTCATCATACAACAGACGTGCGTGGTTATTGAGAAGGGCAACGTACTCTCTGTCTCGATCGCTGTCATCCGCTTCGTGCGTATCTCCCGCGCGCTGTTCGGCCAGTGCCAGCGCTCGCTGATACCGCTCGTGTGCCAGCGGTCCGTCATGCTCAAGCTGTGCGCAGAGCGCCAGCCCATGCCAGAGCGTCGGTTGCGCTTCATCGAAGCGGCGGGCGTGATCGAAAGCTTGGCGCGCACCGCTGATATCGCCCTCGACCAGATACTCCTGTCCGACGGCTATCCATGCCTGAGCAGCAGTGCTAGCCGCGGGTGATGGCGCGGGGTGAAACAGGGTGCATCCACTACAGCTCAGTAGGCACAGTATCCAGCACAGCGCGTGTCTGGCGCTTGGGTAAAGCGTATGTCGAAGCATGACGGTGCCTCTGTGTCGGCCCCCGTTCGGCATACGCTACCATCGTGCGCTGTCATGCATTACTGCGTGAGCGTCGAATCAGTCCGCGTCGAGCTGCAGCGTCTGAATATAGCGCTCCTGGCGGCGAGTACGGTCCTTGACGCGACCGACCAGCTGTCCACAGGCGGCGTCGATGTCGTCACCGCGCGTCTGGCGGATTGGCGCATGGTAGCCGTGCTCGTACAGCCAGCCCTGAAAACGCATGCTCTGGTTACGCGACGGTTTCTCGTAGCCCGATCCGGGGAACGGGTTGAAGGGAATTAGGTTGATCTTGCACGGAATAGTCCGCAGCAGTTCAGCCAGTTGATCGGCATGTTCACGCTGATCGTTTACCCCACTGATCAAGGTATATTCCACCGTGATCATTCGAGCATCGCCGCACTTCTCGAGATAGCGGCGGCATGAGTCCAGTAGCTTCTCAATATTGTATTTGCGATTGATGGGCACCAGAGTGTTGCGCAGCTCGTCGGTAGGTGCATGCAGCGAGATCGCCAGACTGACGTCCAGTTCGTCGCCCAGCTTGTCGATCATCGGCACGACGCCGGACGTGGACAGCGTTACACGGCGCTTGGACAGCCCATAGGCGTTGTCGTCCAGCATCAGCTTCATGGCGGTGACGACCGGCTGATAGTTCATCAGCGGCTCGCCCATGCCCATCATCACCACGTTGGTGACGGGGCGTCGGCCATCGTCGTAAGCGGCGCCGGTGTGGCTGGCGATCCAGACCTGTCCGATGATTTCATCGCTGGTCAGGTTGCGGGCGAAGCCCTGTTTGCCAGTCGAGCAGAAGCTGCAGTCGAGCGAACAGCCTACCTGTGACGAGACGCACAGCGTGCGACGGCCACCGTCGGCAGGAATCAGTACGGTTTCGACCAAGCTGCCGCCATCGGTTTCGATGACCCACTTGCGGGTGCCGTCCTTGGACTCCCCCTGCCATGCCACGCGCGGTGCGCGGATTTCGGCTGTACGCGTCAGCTTTTCGCGCAGTGCCTTCGACAGGTTGGTCATGTCGGCAAAATCGGTCACGCCCTCATGATGAATCCACTTCATCACTTGTTTGGCGCGGAATGTCTTTTCTCCGATACCGGTGAAGAACTCCACCATATCATCAAGGGAGAAGCCCAGCAGGTTGGGGCGGGGCGCAGCAGAATCAGTTGCGGTCATCGTCTGTCCGGAAACGAGAACACTAGGTGCGAAAGGCACTAGCTACAGAATGAAAACAGGCGCACAGAGCCTACCCTGTCTGGCCGTGCCCGTACAGAGGGAACGGCCGCAGAGAGGCGCTGTGCGCGCAGAATGCCGAGGGACGGTGCCGCAGTGATGGGATCAGTGCGGGAACAGTTCATCCTCAGTAAAGAAATAGCGGATTTCACGTGCGGCGGAGATTGGCGAATCCGAGCCGTGCACGGCATTGGCTGACACCTGCTCGTGAGAGCCGAAATCGGCGCGGATCGTACCCGGTGCCGCTTTGGCCGGATCGGTGGCCCCCATCAGCTCGCGGTTGTGGTGGATGGCATTTTCGCCTTCCAGCACCTGCACGATCATCGGGCCAGAGGTCATGAAGTCGATTAGGCCAGCAAAGAACGGCTTGCCCTTATGCTCGGCGTAGAACCCTTCGGCTTCTTCGCGCGTCAGTTTCAGCATTTTCATGGCGATGATCGTCAGACCTGCCTGCTCAAAACGTCGCTCGATTTCACCGATCACGTTTTGGGCAACGGCATTGGGCTTGATGATAGAAAACGTACGTTCGATAGCCATGAACTGCTCCTTGTAATGAATGCGATTGACGGAGAGGCGATACTCACGCGCGGTGACATGAACGGAAGGACATGGCATGTCATCGTGCATGCTCTCCTGTTCGATATCGGCCGCGGGGCCGACTCATCCATCAGCGGGCGTGTCAGACGCTGAAGCTTTCGCCACAGCCGCATTCGTCCTTGACGTTGGGGTTGTGGAACTTGAACAGGCGGTTGAGGCCTTCGCTCACGTAGTCCACTTCGGTGCCGTCGAGCATGTGCAGCGCTTCATCATCAATGATGATCTGGGCGTCGTCATGCGTGAAGACATGATCATCATCGTTCAGTTGGCGTGCCAGGTCGAGGGTGTAAGCATAGCCTGAGCAGCCGCTGGGCTTGACGCCCACGCGTAGCCCGAGCGCATGGTGTTCATTGGCGATCAGGCGCTTGATCTGATCGGCGGCGGCCTGAGTCATGGTGATCTGAGCCATGAAGTGTCTCCGAAATAGTGTCTGGGCGCGCCTAGGCGTGCTGGTCGTTGGTCGTCGGGCGCAGCTTGCGTACGGCCTGCATGATGACCTGCGTGGCGACGTCGATGTCTTCGGCGGTGGTGAAACGGCCAAAGCTGAAACGCACAGAGGACAGTGCCAGTTCGGGCGACAGCCCAATGCCCGTCAGTACGAAGGAGGGCGTCAGACTGGCGGAGTTGCAGGCCGAACCGGTTGAGACCGCCAATTCCTTCATTTCCATCATCAGCGTTTCACCGTCGATGCCTTCAAATGCCAGGTTAACCAGATGCGGTGAACCGCCGTCGCGGGGGCCGTTGATATGGGTGGCCGTCAGGCATTGCAGACCGTCGAGGAAGCGTTGGCGCATGTCACGTAGGTGTGCGATCTCGCCGTCCAGATTCTGGTTGATGATCTCGAAGGCTTTGCCCATACCCGCAATCTGGTGAGTCGGCAGCGTGCCCGAGCGGTAGCCGCGCTCGTGACCGCCTCCGTGGATAAGCGGGGCCACACGGGTGTCTCGGCGGATATAAAGCGCCCCTACACCTTTGGGGCCATAGGCCTTATGGCCGGACAGCGACAGCATGTCGACGGGCAGCTGACTGAGGTCGAGCGGAATATGCCCGATGGCCTGTGCGCCATCGACGTGGAACGCTGCGCCGTGAGCGTGAGCGATATCGCCCAGCGCTTTCAGGTCATTGATGCTGCCCACTTCGTTGTTGACCGCCATCAGCGATACGAGTGCCGTTTCATTGGAAATGGCAGCTTCGAGAGCGGCGGGGGAGATTCGCCCATCGGCTTCGGGCGTCAGCCATGTGACGCGCACGCCTTCTTCCTCTTCGAGGTAGCGTGCCGTGTCGATGATGGCTTTGTGTTCGATGATCGACGTGATGAGGTGGCGGCCGCGATCGGCATTGGCGCGCATGAACCCGATCAAGGCAAGGTTGTCTGCTTCGGTAGCCCCTGACGTCCAGATGATCTCACGAGGATCGACTTTGAGCGTATCCGCAACCTGACGGCGCCCTATTTCGACGGCCTGCTCTGCCAGCCAGCCGGGCATATGGCTACGCGACGCGGGATTGGCATAGTTGCCATCCAACGTCAGGTGCTGGGCCATGATATCGGCTACACGAGGGTCGACGGGGGTAGAGGCGGCGTAATCGAAATAGAGGGGGAATCGAGGCATGGGCGGCTACCTTTGCTGGTCGGTGAATAGAGCCATGCAATTCCTGAACATCTTGCATGGCTACTATACTACACGCAAATGATAACCGTTATGACCTACGTCGGCGAACGTAAAAAAGCGGCCGGGCGGGTCTTGCTACGCTGCCTCAGTGCGCAAAGGAGATCACGCGCTCGTCGTGATGGCCCTGTTGCATATGCGCAATGTCGCTAACTTCGCGACGACGCAGCAGCTGTCCCAGCGAAATGCCATCCAGAAAGTCGTGAATGGTATCGGACAGTTCGCACCACAGATGGTGCGTCAGACACGGCGCTCCATTCTGACAATCGCCACGCTTCTGACAGCGCGTCGCGTCCACGGACTCGTTGACGGCATCCACAACGCGTGCGATGGAGATGTTGTCAGGAGAATCGCTCAGCAGATAACCACCCCCTGGTCCCCGCACGCTGTTGACTAGCCCCGAACGACGCAGGCGAGCGAAGAGCTGCTCCAGATAGGAGAGCGAAATGGCCTGGCGTTTGGAAATATCCGCCAGACTGATGGGCGTATTGTTTTCAGCGTGGATTGCCAGATCCAGCATTGCAGTGACCGCGTAGCGGCCTTTTGTGGTCAGGCGCATGAAAGTGTGCCCTCGTAATAATTAGGCGTTATGTGAATGATGGGTATAAAAGCGGGAGTACTGTCGACCCGTCGTAAGCGAGCCTTGACCACAATTGCATATAGATAACAAGGGGGGTATGTCAATACCCCACAATTTTAATAGGAATTAAGAAAATCTTTCTATCGCTAGGAAAACGCCGTGATCATGCGGGATTGAGCAGGATCGTAGGGGGTTGTGGATAAATGTCGCTTGCGACGCCGTGCCGCGCTAAAAAGCGATCAAAAACGCCCTTTTCTTAGCCTATCGCTTGGCCTTTTCTATGGCACTGGCGATGCCGCGAAGGATGTTCACTTCCATCCGATCGGGGCGAGCACGGGCATACAAACGTCGTAGGCGGGGCATCAATTGGCGGGGGTTTTCCGGGTCATGGAAACCGAGTGCGATCAGCGAGCGTTCCATGTGCACGAACAGCTGTTCCAGCTCGTCCTGCGTGGCCAGCGGGTGATCCCATTCGATGCCGAACGGCGTATCTGAGTGCTCATCACGGATATCTTGGTGATCGCGCCAGCACTGATGCGCTTCGTAGGCCATGACCTGTACTGCCGCTCCCAAGTTCAGCGAAGAGAACTGGGGATTGGTGAGGATATGGACATGGGTTTGGCAGTGCTGCAGTTCGTCGTTGGTGAGGCCTGTATCCTCACGGCCGAATACGATCGCGACGCGGGCATCTTCACCGCCAGCGGTCAGTTCTCCCGGTAGGCGCGCTGCGAATTCACGCGGCGTTACCATCGGCCACGGCAGCGTGCGGCTGCGGGCACTGCAGCCTACGACCCATGTGCAGCCGGTCAGCGCTTCCGCCAGCGTGTGGTGAGTGGTGAGGTTGGCCAGCACATCGTCTGCGCCGGATGCACGTGCGATGGCATCGCGTTCGTTGGGGGCACAGCGCGGGCTGACTAGCGCCAGATCGAATAGGCCCATGTTCTTCATGGCGCGCGCTACGCCGCCGATGTTGCCTGGGTGGCTGGTGCCGACCAGAACGATGCGAATGCGAGAAAGCCAGCTATCTGAAGGAAGTGCGTCCACGGAAATTCCTTTGACCTGAAGCGCCGCATGCGGCGGCAGATGAGTAAGCACAAGGCGTAATTGACGCAGATTCTAGCATGATGCTTTCCGGCTGTTGGACGTTCTGCTAGGATAGCGTCCCTTGCAGGACGTCTGCTTCTTCGGTAGCGCGCTTCCGCAACTCTTTCGCTCTTTAACAGTGCCTTTCGGTAGGGGCCCCTTTAATGGGGGAGCCTTGTCGTTCATCACTCTGAATCAGGTCGATATACCATGCAACCTATGGTCGAATTCGCCCTGCGTGCCCTGCGTGGCGCTCAGGATACGTATTACCGCATGCGCGAGAAGATCGAAGTCGCTCGCGAAGACAAGACTCTCGATATCCTGCTGGAAGACACAGCACGCTTCGCTGAGGCACAGATTGTGCGCAGCTTTGAGCGTGGCTATCCCCTCCACGGCATTTCTGGTCGCTTCACTCCGTACCGCGAAGGTACCGGAATGGGCAAAGACTTCCATTGGAAAATCGAACTGCAGCACGGCTATTCCAACCTGGCGCACAGCGCTCCGGGCTGGGCGATCTCCATGACCTGCTACGTCAAGGGTCGTGCCGAGCACGGCGTTCTGATCTCCCCCTTCACTGATGAAGAATTCGTGGTGAGCCGCGGTCAGGGCACGCGCTTCAATCAGCACCGCATGCGTACGCAGCCGGTCGCTCAGATCGAAGATACGCGCGTTGCCATGAGCCTGCCGGAACGCTGGATTCGTGCGCGCAATATCGAACAGTATCAGGCCGTCACGCGTGCACTGGCACCGCAGGTCGACATGATCCGTTCTTCCGGTTGCCCGCTGCTGGACCTGGCTGATTTCGCCGCCGGTCGTGTCGATTTCGCCCTGGCCTTCGGTCTGGACGAATACGATACCCACCTTGCTTCGCTGCTGCTGAAAGAAGCTGGCGCAATCGTTGGCCCGCTTAACGGTTCTCCGCGCATTGAGCCGGAAACCGTACTGATGGCATCGCACCAGCGCCTGTTCCCCGTATTGGTACGTCAGTTCGCGTCTATCGCCTCCTGATTGCCTACGGTGCAGCAGTGCTAAATGGCCAGCCTTCGGGCTGGCCATTTTTGTTGATACCGTCGCCTCTTCTTGATGTAAAGCGATACACTTCTGCTTGAGATATTGCCCTTTCGCTTAGAGAGGCATCTGCTATGCGAAACCGCTGTGTTTTAGGCGGCAGAGCGGTCATGTGTGGTGCGACTTCGCAGGTGGGTGCTTTGTGCGGATAAGGGAAAGCCCGCGGTGGTGATCAATTGTCTTGTGCGAGACCGCTGTGTTTGGGCGGTAGAGCTGTCATGTGTGGTGTGACTCCGCAGGTGGGTGCTTTGTGCGGATAAAGGAACACCCGCGGTGGTGATCAATTGTCTTATGCGGGACCGCTGTGTTTGGGTGGTAGAGCGGTCATGTGTGGTGCGACTTCGCAGGTGGGTGCTTTGTGCGGATAAGGGAAAGCCCGCAGTGGTGATTAATTGCCTTATGCGAGATTGCTGTGTTTTGGCAGCGGGGCGGGCATGGCTTTGCTGATGGAGGCTTCGGGTGGATAAGAGAAAAGCCCGCGGTGACCATTTTCGTTTTCGTTTGAGCTTGTTGTGCTTGAGCGAAGGGGCGGCCATGTAAGGCATCACACCGTAAATGAACATGGCGTGTGGATATGAAAAACCCCCAGCGGTGACGATCACCGTTAGGGGTTTTTTACGCCTGTAGTGCAGCGCCTCGAAAGGCGTTTACGGTCAGGGCGTGCTGTCGTGCTGTGGCTTGGTCAGGTCCGAACGACGTAGTTTGAACAGTACCAGCAAAGCGGCGGCAACGTAGATCGACGAGAACGTACCCAGTACGACCCCGAAGATCAATGCCAGCGAGAAGTTGTGCAGCATCTCGCCGCCCATGGTGTACAGCGCGCACAGTGCCAGCAGGGTCGTACCGGAGGTTGCAATGGTACGCGCCAGCGTCTGATTGATGGCATCGTTGCAGATCTGCACGATGTCGTGGCTGCGCGAAGTGCGGATGTTCTCTCGGATACGGTCATAGACCACGATCGTATCATTGAGTGAATACCCCAGCACCGCTAGCACACCGGCCATCACGGTCAGGTCGAATTCCAAGTGGAAGATCGAGAAGATGCCGATGACGATTAATACGTCGTGTGCCAGTGCCAGTACAGCCCCCAGAGCAAACTTCCACTGAAAGCGCAGGGCAAGGTAGATCATGATGCCGATCAGCGCATACAGAAGGCCTTTGCCCCCTTGATTGCTAAGCTGGTCACCCACCTGCGAGCCGATAAAGTTGGCGCTGACCACATGAGCCGCATTATCGCTGCTGGAAATGACCGCTGCGATCTTCTGGCCGATGTTGTCGGTGTAGTCGACCTGCATGCGGATTTGCGCATCCTGAGTCGTACCGCCTGCCTGTACGGTCGGGTTTGGATACCCCGCTTTGGCGATGGTTTCGCGTACCTGTTCAAGATCCGGCTGGCGATCAAAGTGCACCTGCACGATCGTCCCACCCGTGAAGTCCAGCCCCAGGTTCAGATGACGTGTGGCCAGTGAGCCGATTGCGATGATCGTCAGCAGAATGGAAATGACGTAGGCAATTCGACGTTTACCCATGAAGTCGATGAGTTTCATTGTCATGGCCCCTCAGATCCAGAGACGTTTCAGCGTACGGCGATAGCCGTAGGCCAGATGAGTCAGGGCACGGCTGAGCGTCACCGACGTGAACACTGACGTGATGATCCCGATGGCGGTCGTTACGGCGAAGCCCTTGACAGGGCCGGTACCGATCTTGAACAGGATCAGGGCGACCAGCAGTGTCGTCAGCTGGGAGTCGACGATAGACGTCAGTGCGCGGTCATAACCCGCCTGAATGGCTTGCAGCGGTGCAAGCTGGGTGCGCTGTTCTTCACGGATACGTTCAAAGATCAGTACGTTCCCGTCGACGGCCATTGCCAGTGCCAGCACGATACCGGCAATACCGGGCATGGTCAGCGTGGCACCCATCAGGGACATCAGGGCCAGCAGCAGCGCCAAGTTGGCGATCAGTGCCAGCGTAGCGATGATGCCGAAGCCTTTGTAGCGCAGGATCATGAAGACGATCAGCATCGCCAGCGCGACGCCGACGGACATGATGCCTCGGTCAATGTTCTGCTGACCCAAGCTTGGCCCGATGGTGCTTTCTTCAGAGAAGTAGATCGGCGCGGCAAGCGAGCCGGAGCGCAGCAGCAGTGACAGTTCCTGTGCTTCACTGGCGGAACGCAGCCCCGTGATCTGGAACTTATCGCTCAGCTGGGACTGGATCGTAGCGAGGCTGATGATGCCGCGTTCGGTACGGGTATGGCGCTGAGCATCACCTTCGGCATCGGTAACGGCGTCGCTCTTGTGCTCGATGTAGATGACGGCCATTGCGTTGCCGACGTTGTTCTGCGTGGCGCGCGACATTTCTTTACCGCCTGCGCTATCCAGCTGGATGCTGACGGACGGGCGGCCGTTCTGGTCGACGCCGACGCTTGCGCTGGAGACCTGATCACCGGTCACGATGACATCGCGCATCAGCGGTGCTTCTCGGTGCTCGGTCTTGTTGCGGAACGGAATGACTTCGGTATCGGCCGCTGATGTTTCCTGAGTGGCCGCCATACGGAACTCAAGGTTCGCCGTAGCACCGACAACGCGTTTGGCCGCAGCGGTGTCTTGGATCCCCGGCAGTTCGACCATGATACGGTTGTCACCCACGCGCTGAACGGTAGGCTCGGACACCCCCAGTTCGTTTACGCGGTTACGCAGCGTCGTGAGGTTCTGTTCGATGGCATAGTTCTGCAGATCCTGCAGAGCGGAAGGCTTAAGTGCCATGGTCAGTGCCACGCCGCGGCCACGCTGTTCGGTGGTGAACGTATAGTTCTGGGCGTCGCTGAATTTGGAAGTGATCAGGCTCTTGGCCTGATTCAGATCGTCTTCACTGGTAAAGGACATGACGATCTGGCCGTTTTCGACCTTGTTGCGCAGCGTACGAAGATTGTCGTCGCGCAGCAGTTGGCGAATCAGACCCGCATGGGTGTTCAGACGCTGATCGACGGCGGCAGGCATGTCCACGTCGAGCATGAAGTGCACGCCACCCCGCAGGTCAAGACCCAGGCTCATGGGGGCGCCACCAACGGCACGCAGCCAAGCGGGCGTCGCATCGGCCAGGTTAAGGGCCGTGACGTAGTTGTCACCCAGTTCGTGATCGACCAGTTCCTTGGCGTGTGCCTGCTGGCTGATGCTGTTCAGGCGAATGAGAGCGGAACGGTTGTCTGCTGACATTTCACCACGTTTGACGCTGATACCCGCCTGATCGAGTACCGCAACGGCACGATCGAGATCCTGTCGGGTAAGCTGGGTTTCTCCCTGCCCGCTGATCTGGACCGCCGGCTCTTCAGGGTAGAGATTGGGCAGTGCATAGATCGTACCGACGATCAGCACCACTGCGATCAGAAGATATTTCCAGAGTGGATAGCGATTGAGCATTGAGCTCTTCCCTAGTGGCTGACGTGAATACAGGGCAGGCGCCGCGCGGATACGCGCAAGCGGGGCAGCGTAAGGCCGCCCCGACCTGCCAGACAGCACGGACATCCCATATCGCGTGATGTCAGTCCCGTGTTGCCATGTGTCAGATGTTTTTCAGCGTGCCTTTAGGCAGGACAGCGATGACCGCATTCTTCTGGATGGTCAGCTCGGTGCCTTCGGCGATTTCGACTTTGACGTAGTCATCGACCACTTTGGTGATGCGGCCTGTCAGACCACCGGCAAAAACGATTTCGTTGCCTTTGGCCAGCTGGCTCATCAGTTCGCGCTGTGCCTTGGCACGTTTGCTCTGCGGACGCATGACCATGAAGTACATCAGGATGAAAACGGCGATGATCGGCAGGAACGTAATCAGGGAGCTGCCCTGCGTTGCCGGAGCCGCTGCGCCATCGGCGTGAGCCGCGGTAATCAGAAAATCGAGCATGGGTATTCCTCGTCAAAAGTAGGATGAAACGGTAAGGCAAGGCACCCGTTGAGCGGGTGCCTATGGAAAACGATCAGTCTGCCAGCGGCGGAACGGGCTGTCCGCGACGGGCATAGAAGTTCTCTACGTAATCGGTCAATGTACCTGCTTCGATGGCGCCGCGTAAACCGGCCATCAGGCGCTGGTAATGGCGCAAGTTGTGGATCGTGTTGAGCTGTGCGCCCAGCATTTCCCCACAGCGGTCAAGGTGATGCAGGTAGCCGCGCGAGAAGTGCTGACAAGTGTAGCAGTCGCAGTCGGCTTCGAGCGGTGCCGTCGAGTGGCGGTGTGACGCATTGCGGATGCGCACTACGCCGTCGAAGGTGAACAGGTGTCCGTTGCGCGCATTGCGGGTCGGCATTACGCAGTCGAACATGTCCACACCGCGGCGAACGCCCTCGACCAGATCTTCCGGCTTACCGACGCCCATCAGATAGCGCGGCAGGTGCGACGGCATCATGGTCGGCAGGTAGTCGAGTACCTTCATCATCTCTTCTTTTGGCTCGCCGACGGATAGCCCGCCGATCGCCAGCCCATCGAAGCCGATCTCGACCAACCCTTTCAGCGAGCGTTCACGCAGCTCCTTGTACATGCCGCCCTGGATGATACCGAACAGTGCCGATGGAGAGGAACCGTGTGCGGTGCGTGAACGTTGTGCCCAGCGCAGCGACAGCTCCATAGAGTCCTTAGCCTGCTCGTAGGTGGCCGGATAAGGCGTGCACTCGTCGAAGATCATCACGATGTCGGAGCCGAGAGAGCGCTGTACGGCCATGGACTCTTCCGGGCCCATGAACACTTTGGAGCCGTCGACCGGTGAGCGGAAATGGACGCCTTCTTCGGTGATCTTGCGCATTTCGCCGAGCGAGAACACCTGGAAACCGCCGGAGTCGGTCAGGATCGGGCGCTGCCACTGAGAGAAGTCATGCAGATCGCCGTGCGTCTCCATCACCTCCATCCCCGGGCGCAGCCACAGGTGGAAGGTGTTGCCGAGAATGATTTCGGCACCGATCTTCTCGATGTCATGCGGGGTCATGCCCTTGACGGTACCGTAGGTGCCGACCGGCATGAAGGCCGGCGTCTCGACCGTACCGCGCGGGAAGCTCAGGCGGCCGCGACGGGCCTTGCCATCCTGCGCGATGCGCTCGAAATGCATGAAACATTCTTCTCTCATGAAGGTCTCTCGTACGTGTAATGCGATAAGCGGGGCATTGCAGGCGCAATGCAGTGGCGATGGCGCGCTGTCACTCGGCCTCAGGCTTACGGGTCAGGAACATCGCATCGCCATAGCTGAAGAACGCATACTGCTGCTCGACGGCTTCTTGGTAGGCTCGCATGGTAGCGTCATAGCCTGCAAAGGCCGATACCAGCATCAACAGCGTTGATTCAGGCAAATGGAAATTGGTGACCAGTGCGTCAACGCACTGCCAGCGGTAGCCGGGATAGATGAAGATCGTTGTGTCACCGATGAAGGGGCGCAGCGTACCACCCTGCGATGCGGTTTCCAGGCAACGTACGCTGGTGGTACCGACCGCAATGACGCGGTTGCCTCGGGCATGAGCGGCATTGACGATGTCACACGTTTCTTCGCTGACGTTCAGCCACTCGCTGTGCATCACGTGATCGGTGATGTTGTCTTCGCGCACCGGCTGGAACGTGCCCGCCCCGACGTGTAGGGTGACGAAGGCCGTTTCAATGCCTTTGTCGCGCAGCTGCTGCATCATGGCATCGTCGAAGTGTAGGCCCGCCGTGGGGGCGGCAACGGCGCCTTCGTTGCGGGCATAAACCGTTTGGTAGCGCTCGCGGTCGCTCAGTTCATCTTCGCGGGTAATATAAGGAGGCAGCGGCATATGGCCGTGCTGCTCCAGTAACGGTACCAGCGGTTCTTCATTCAGGAAGTGCAGGATGAAGAGGGCATCATCGCGGCCTTCGACTTCCGCTTCGATTCCCCCTTCGAAAAGCAGTCGAGTGCCCGGCTTCGGCGACTTGCTGCTGCGCAGGTGTACCAGCGCACGATGGCTGTCGAGCAGGCGCTCTAACAGCATTTCAACTTTGCCACCGGAGGCTTTCTGACCGAACAGGCGGGCCGGAATGACGCGCGTATCGTTGAATACCATGACGTCACCTGGGTTCAGGTGATCGAGCAGGGCGGGAAAGCGCTTGTGCGCCAGCTGGCCGCTCGTCCCGTCGACGCAGAGCAGGCGGCAGTCGGTGCGGGAGGCTGACGGATAACGCGCGATCAGCGCCTCGGGGAGATCGAAGTGAAAGTCAGAGCGTTGCATGGCCTGCCATTCCGATGATAGGAGCGTGTCACGAGGGCGGTGGTCCCCCATAGGATAAGGCGGCCATCATAGCCAATTGGTTCTCTAAAGTCATTGACGTATCTCAAGGGCTCCGTATAATGCAGGCGCATAGTTATGCCAGTGTGGCGAAATTGGTAGACGCAGTGGATTCAAAATCCACCGGGCTAACCCCCGTGCCGGTTCGAGTCCGGCCACTGGTACCACGAATACAGCAAAGTGGTGTTATCGACATCGCCCTGCCATGAAAAGGTCGCTCTTGAGCGGCCTTTTTTTGTTTTCCTTCTTCGCTTTCGTAATGGTCTTGCGTCAGCAAACGTTCCTCATTGGTAACTTCTCGTCGCGGTATTTTTCTATCAAGCAGACGTTAGCATTGCACAGCCGCTCGTTTAAGGACTCTCCAAGTTAGTGGCTGCTCATATTCCCGAATTCTGCAAATGAACCGATGCGTTGGCGGCCGCCTTACAACGCCGCCTTCGATGATTTGGGCGTCGTGTGCTTTAGGATGGCGGTGTCCTTTGCAATGTTTGCACAAAGCATACAGTGGATTGACCGTCTCGAATGAAGAGGTGGTCGCCGTTGATGGCTATCGGGAAAATGGATGGCTGTGCACATTATGCATGTATGAGCGCCTTCGGAGCGTCTGACACCGATACGGACATTCCATGGCTGGAAACGCGTAGATGACGACTGGGCCGCAACGGTTGAGCACGTCATCTGCCAAGCCAGCGACTAGAAGACGATGCGCGGAGGAGCGAGCGTGGCAGATCATCATTTCATGTATTGGATTCGGCAGCTTTATGGGCGCAATGCCGAGGTACTTCAGCAGGAACCGGCACGCTGTGCGCTTGTTCGCTTGCTGGTACAGGAAGAAATCGACCATCGCCTTCAGTTCAGTGCGGAAGAGCAGCACGCGCTGAGCGGCTGGGCCAGCGCATCACCCTGCGCGAGCTTAGGGGGCGGTGCACGCACTACCGCACCGGGGCTGTCCTTCCACGAACGGGCCGTTCAGCGTTTGCAGCACCGCGAACGGCGAGGTGGACGTAGTGCCGAAGCGCATACGGCGTCGGCGTTGCTGGAACAGTTAAAGCCGCGCGATCAGGCGGCCCTGTTACTGACCGGGTATCAGCTGCAACCCGCACGCCAGCGAGATGAACGGCTAGAGATGGCCTCACTGGAAGCGATGGAAGCTTTGCCTCCGCGTGACCTCACCCTAGATGACATCTGGTCACTGCAGCAGGTGCTGGCACGCTGGCTCGATATCGCGCTTGATCGCCCCTTCCCTTCTGCCCAAGCACTGCAGCGCGCAGGCGTTCGTGCCAGAGGGCGTTTGATGAATGCAATGAACCACTCCTTGCTAGAGGCTGGCATTCTTGTCGCATAGAAAATCGGATATAAACGAAGGCCACTACTGTTTGGCGCTTCCTATCGAAATGGCCTTCGGTCTACGAGTGTTGTTATATAAGTACAAGAAAAATCATGGTTGAACCTACCACCCCCTGATTTTATAGATGCCCTTGCTGTGCTAGCGCACGGCGAGGGCATCGTCGTTTATGGCACCGCCTGTCATGGCTAAAACACGGCGGGTGTCACTGTGTGTTCTACATCGGCAGTCGATCGCAAAACGGTCTGGGGGCTGCCAAAATGGTGTCATCCTGAACAACGTGTATCGAGACGATCGGCAGCGTTGGTTACCTTGCCTCGATGACGAATGAAACGCCCTTGCTGTGCTAGCGCACGGCGAGGGCGTCGTCGTTTATGGCGCAGCCTGTCATGGCTAAAACATGGCGGGTGTCACTGTGTGTTCTACATCGGCAGTCGATCGCAAAACGGTCTGGGGGCTGCCAAAATGGTGTCATCCTGAACGACGTGTATCGAGACGATTGGTGGCTTTAGTTACTTTGCCTCGATGACGAATGAAACGCCCTTGCTGTGCTAGTGCACGGTGAGGGCGTCGTTGTTTATGGCACCGCTTTTCATGGCGAGAAACGCTGTAGTTGTCACCGTGCGTTTTACATCGGCAGTCGATCGCAAAACGGTCCGGGGACTGCCAGAATAGTGCCATCCTGTTAGAAGTCCGCTTTGGCGGAGGCTTCTTTCATTGCGCCCTGATGCCTTCTGGTATCGGGGCGTTTCTATTGGTGCGTCGTGGGTGGCGCACTGATTCTTGTTCATTTTCATAGCCGATGCATCTGCGTGATGCGTCGGCTTTCTTATATAGAGAGATAGGACGCCATCATGTCATCAAGTTTGAAGGTGCCCTCGGATCTGCTGTACGCCATACGTGATGTGCTGGCCGCAAAGTTGCCAGAGACCTATGTCGGTCTTCTTGATGAACAAGCGGGCGCGCCCGGTGCTGCGTCGATATTGATCGAGCCGGTCAGCATGCTGTGCACGACCGGGCGCGGTGGTGATGGGCGTCATGCACACGATATGGGCATTGCATTGCATGCCGTCATCGGCAAGGGGCGTGATCATGCGGTGCGTGACGCAGTAGACCTAGCGGCCGCCGCGCAGCAGCTTGTTGATGACAACTGCTGGGGCCTGCCCGCAGCGCAGGTCTACGCTCCCCGCAACCTGAGGGCACACCGCAGGGACTTCTTCCACGAGCAGACGCGCTACGAAGCTTGGCGTGTGCTGTTCTTCCAGATCATCCATCTTGGCGAATCGCTCTATGACGATCCTGTCATCAGTGGTGATGGCCTGATGGTAGCCAATGCCAACGCTTCCAATATCAATGATGCCGCTCAGTACTCGCCGCTGAAGGAGGGTCTGCATGCGTAGTCTGATCGAACGCATGATCCAGCAGGCACTGTCGTCACATGTCGAACACCTAGCGGGTGTCGGCGATGCGCTCAATGAGGTGCAGCGCCAGCTCAGCAATATGATCCGCGTGGGCGTGCTGAGTGCAGTTGATCCCGCTCAGGGGCGCTGTCGCGTCAAGCACGGCGACTGCCTCTCCCCTTGGGTGCGTTACTTCATGCCCGCCGCCGGTGACGTAAGGCAGGCTCGTCATCCCTCAGTGGGTGAGCAGTGCCTGCTACTCAACTACGGCGGTGGTGATAGCAGTGCGCAGACCATGGCGCTGTGCGGCTTGCCGAGCGATGGTTTTCCGCTTGCTTCCGTAGAAGGGCATGTGAGCGCGACGGAATATCCCGACGGGTTGCGCTATCAGCACGACAGTCAGCGCAAGGTCACGGATATCCATTACAGCGACGGCACGCTTCATCAGCATGATGCCGACAAGAAAGTGACGCTGACCCGCTTCAGCGATGGCGCCGTTCAACAGTACGACGCTGCAGCGCAGCAGATGCTGTGTCAGGTGGCGTCGTCGTCGATCGTGATGGATCCCATGTCGATCACACTAACCGCAGGCGGTTCGATGCTGCGGGTCGATGCGGCCGGCATCACGCTCAATGGCCCGATGGTGACCCATGCCGGCATCAATATCGGCAACAGCCACGTGCACCCTAACGTCCAGAAAGGGGTAGCCAAGACAGATCCGCCGGAGGGGTGAGCATGCTAGGAATGCAGCGAGATACAGGCCGCTCAATTAGCGGGTTCGACCAGTTTGTTAGCCGCGTGGTGCAGGTGATGACGACGCCCCAAGGCACGCGTGAGCACCGCCGCACCGTGGGATCTCGCCTTCATGAGACCCTCGCGCAGGGCACGGGCGACGACACGCTGATGAAGGTGCAGGCCTATGCACTGGAAGCCTTCTACAACCAAGACAATGGATTGGGCGACTTCACCCCGGATCGGGTCGTAGCGACGCGAACGGCCACTGGCGTAGTGCTGCGGTTTTCAGGGGAGTGGAAAAGCCGCAATGTGACTTTTGAGGTAACCCTATGTTGATACCGGGCCAGAACCAGCTCTCCAAGCCAGAGATCGTTAAGATCGCGTCGTTCGAGACGCTGCTGGAGGAGCTGAAAAAACACACCGTGGACTATATCGCCAAGAGTGATGCGTCGCTGGCCGAGCAGGTGAAAGACACTTTCACCTATGAATCCGAGATTCTGACCAAGTTGGCCGAAGCGTTCGTTGTGTACGTTCAGACACGTGACCGTGCTTATAACGAGCGCATTACGCAGATGCTGGCGTGGTGGGCGGAAGGCTCGAACCTCGATGCGCGTCTGTCCGATTTGGGGCTAGAGCGCCAAGTGATTTCTCCCGGCGATAGCAGTGCCTATCCGCCAGTCGCTCCGACCTATGAATCCGATGAACACGCACGTCTGCGTTACTACCTTGCGCCGCATGCGCCTGCCGCCGGGTCACGTATGCACTATCGGCGTGAAGTCCTCACGCTGGATGAGCGTGCGCAGGTGTCTGTGACGACGCCCGAAACGGGCAAAGTGGTGGTGACCTATCTCCTTGACAGCAAGGGCTATGCGGCCCAGATCAAGGACGGTAACGGCCTGCGCACTGCGCCCGGCAAGGTGACCGTGACGGTGCTATCGCGCAGTGGCGACGGCACGGCCAGCGATGAATTGCTCACGGCTGTTCGTCGTCACTTTGCACGAGATGACGTGGTACCAGGATCGGATGAAGTGACGGTGCAGGGGGCTGACATCCTGCGTTACGAGATCAACGCCACGGTGTGGATCAACTCCGGGCCGGACGCCGCGCTGACACAAGAAGCGGCACGCAAGGCACTGCAGGAATACGCCGACGAACATCATGTGCTGGGAGGGCGCATCGACCGCTCATGGATCGACTATGTCCTGCATAAGGCTGGTGCTGCGCGCATTGAGGTGGCTTCACCACTGGATTCCATCATCGCCGATGATCACCAGGCGCCTTACTGTAGCGCTATCAATGTTGAGGTACGGACGTCATGAGCGATGACAGTCTGCTACCTATCAACAGTTCGCTGTTAGAGCGCGGATTGGAGCAGGCATGGCAGAAACTGCTAGGGCATCTTGATCCGCCGTTCCCGCACCTGATGACACCAGAGCGAACGCCTGCCGCATTCCTGCCCTATCTTGCTGCCGACCGTGGTGTAAGTGAGTGGCAGTCGACGGATAGCGAGCAGCGCAAACGTGATGCTGTTGCGCTATCGTGGCCGATCAAGCGCCTAGCGGGGACCAAGGCCGCTCTGATTCATGCCATTGAGTCGATGGGCTACACCGCTGAAGTGACGCCGTGGTATGCGCTGTCGCCACAAGGCCAGCCCTACTCGTTCCGTGTCATTTCGAGAACGACGGCGGGATTCGCCCAAGGCGACTTCGATCGTTTGATGGCGCGTCTTGAAGACGCTAAGGCCGAACGCGACACGCTCAACCTTGATATCACCACAGAAGTGCATGGGCAGGTACGCACCGCGATCTATACCAGTTCCGGTGCCGAAGTGACCGTCTACCCTGCGTCGCCGCAGTCGCAGTCGGTCACCGGCCACGCCTTTGGTCGGGCAGCCGCACTGTCGCCCAGTACCCTGACGCGCGTCTACCCACAGCCTGCGGCTTCCGCCGAGAGTGTGGCCCGTGAGCACATGATGGTGCATATCGACTCTCCCTCGACGGTGACAACAGTTTTCCCCGCACGCAGTGGCGATATCGCCGAACACTTTTCAACGCGCATCGCGATTCTCATTCACTCTCCGGTGACGGCAACGACCGTCTACCCCCGTTCTGCATAAGAGACGACATATGGCTAATCACTACACGATTCTGACCGATGTGGGCGCTACCAAGGTGGCCAATGCTCTGCGCTCCGGCTCGCGTATTGAAATCCGTGAGATGGCGCTGGGCGATGGCAACGGTACCCTGCCTCAGCCCGATGGCAGCGCCAAAGCGCTGGTCAACGAACGCTACCGCGCACAGATCAACTCGGCGTCTGTGGATGCCAAGAATGATGCCTGGGTGATCTTTGAGCAGATCCTCGCGCCGGACGTAGGGGGCTGGTGGATTCGAGAAGTCGCGCTTTATGACACCGACGGTGATCTTATCGCCATCGGCAATTATCCCGAACAGTACAAGCCGCTGCTGACGGAAGGTGCCAGCACGACCCAGACCGTTCGCGTCGTGATTCAGGTACTGAGCTCGGCCGCTATTACGCTTAATGTCGACCCCGCCGTTGTACTGGCGACACGTAAAGACCTTGAGAGTGCTGTGCAAGGGCTTGAAGACCGCAAGGCGTCCAAGGACGAATTGAACAAAGCGATTGAAGGGCTGGGAGTGCAGGCTGCGGCTCGCATGACCCACAGCAATGATGCGCTGGCAAGCCTTGAAGGCTCGAAGATTGAAGTGGCCGATACCGCCCAGCTGGTAGAGGCCCGCAAGCTGATTGATGCCCTTGTACCGGCCGGCACCGTGATCCACGTCGCGATGAGCAATGCCCCAGAAGGTTACCTCGCCGCCAACGGTAGTGCCGTATCGCGCCAGACATATGCTCGCCTATTTGCCGCCATCGGCACCACGTTTGGTGGGGGGGACGGCAGCACCACCTTCAACCTGCCTGACCTCCGCGGCGAGTTCATTCGCGGCTGGGATAACGGACGCGGCGTGGACAGCGGGCGACAGATTGGGAGCTGGCAAGCACCAACAGCGCTACGCACAGAGATGGGGCCTACTTGGCCAGATGATCAAGGAAAGTCTATTGGTTTGTGGTATTCAAGCGTCGATAACCAAGGTTTATCTATTAAAGATAGCTTAGTTGTCGATCCTAAAACTCCCAATGGAACAAGCGTAAAAGATAATTCGAATAGCTCTGAAGATAACAGCCTTTATGCAAATTCTATTGACTTTACTTCGACCAATGCATCGAAATCATGGGTTACTATTAGACCTAGAAATATTGCGTTACTGGCATGTATAAAAATATAAATACCATATAAGGTATAGCGATGACTGAACATTATACTATCCTGACTGATAAAGGAGCCTCTAAAATTGCGGAGGCCATCCGCATTGGCCAGAAGATTGAAATAGCTCAGATGGCATTAGGGGATGGGGATGGTAGTCTTCCAAAACCACAAAGCAATGCTACTTCACTTGTAAAAGAACGCTATCGTTCGTCCATAAACAGTGCCAAGGTTGATGAGCATAACAACGCGTGGGTGATTTTTGAGCAGGTGCTGGCCCCGGATATCGGGGGCTGGTGGATTCGCGAAGTTGGTCTGTATGACAAGGATGGCGATCTTATTGCTATCGGTAATTACCCTGAGCAGTATAAGCCGCTACTGACAGAAGGCGCGAGCACTACCCAGACGGTAAGTATCGTTATTCAGGTATTAAGCTCCGATGCGATTACGCTTAAAGTCGACCCTTCTGTTGTGTTAGCTACGCGACAGTATGTCGATGATCGTGTGCAAAATGTATCCACCTTAGTAGGCCAACAGGGTGAAAAATTTCAAAAGGCTATTGAAGAAGGCAATAGCGAGTGGCGGAAAGAAATCGACGGCATTAGAGGCTCTTTGGTAGAGAGATCTGGTCATCTTTCCCATGATGCTGATTGGAATACGTTCAAGACCCCAGGTATTTACAGCGTCGGACCTAGCGAGGGAAACAACAAAGGCAACGGTGCTCCGCCTGCTTCTTATTGGTTCGGAATCCTGATTGTTGAAAAATCGAATGGAGCGCTTGTTCAGCAATATATTCAGCACCGAGATGGTACTCGTACTTTTCAGCGCATGAGCTATTTTGGTAGCGCTGACTGGGATGAACCTTGGGTCGAGCTAGGTGTGGCAGCAGCGGGAACGATTATATATACAGCGAGCCAGGCCGCTCCTACTGGTTATCTTATCGCAGATGGTTCTCCTGTTTCGCGAGAGTATTACGCTAATCTTTTCAGTGCTATTGGCACCACCTTTGGTAGCGGAGATGGCAGCACTACCTTTAATTTGCCAGATCTTCGTGGTGAGTTCATTCGGGGCTGGGATAAAGGGCGTGGTGTTGATAATGGTAGGGTATTCGGTTCTCAGCAAAGTGATGAGCTGAAATCTCATACTCACAGTGTCAATACAACAAATTCTGCGGCAAGTATCAACGACAATGCTGATCCTGTACGAGGTTCTATAACGGGTGGTGCTGCTGTGCGCGCCCATTCCATCAATTCAACCGGCGGGAATGAAACGCGTCCTCGTAACGTTGCTCTGCTTGCCTGCATCAAATATTAAATTATTTCCTCTTTATAACAGGACGCGATAACGCCGCTGTACCTGTATACCCCTCAAACCGCCATTCGGCGGTTTTTTGTTATCTGGAGAAAACAACCATGGCCACTACTCGTGACTATACCGTTGTCGTGCCGTTCCCTCTGGCGGGCGGTCACTGGGCGGAGGCGGGTAACACCGTCGCTCTGCTGGATGTCGAAGCGGCGCAGTTGCTGCGCGTGGGTCGCATCACCTTGAAAACCGACGCTTCTGAAAAAGACGTCAAGAAAAACAACATCATCAAATAAGGACATGATTCATGCCTGAGATCACTAATTTCGAGCATAACGGTGTCGACGTTAAGTTCACGAAGAGCCCGGAATCACTCGGGTCGCTGGGGGGACACGTTGTCGGTCTGGTGGGCACTGCACCAGACAAGGATGCTTCCATCGCGTTTAACACGCCTTTCCGCATTGCGAGCCTGTCTGACTTGGCGAAGCTGGATGTGGCGGGCCACGAAGCGGGTTCGCTCTACCACTGCGTTTACGAAACGCTGAAGAAGACATCGGTCACGATCTACGTGGTCGTTGTGCCTGAAGTGAAGAAAGAAGACGGTACGCTTGATCAGACCGCGACGATGAACAACATCATTGGTGGTGTTGAAGCCGGCACCGATCGTCTGACCGGTCTGCGCCTGCTGCCGACCTGCGCTGAAGTGCCGACCCTGATCGCTTGCCCGGGCTACAGCCATATGGATGGACTGCGCAGTGAAATGGCGTCCATCGCTCAACGTATGATGGCGCTGGTCATTCTTGATGCGCCGGACGTGGCGACCGCTGACGTCGTCAATTACAGCAAGTCGGTCGGCGGTGCGGGCCTTGGCTATGAAGCGGCCTACGTGGCCTATCCGATGCCGAAGATCTACTCCAAAGCGGCCAAGGGCGATATCGCTGTAGCACCGTCCGTGCTGGCTGTCGGCGCGATGGCGGCCAAGAAACCGTGGGAATCCCCGGGCAACCAAGGGGTCAACGCGACGGACATGACGCGCGTCGTCAACTACAACATCCTTGATCGCACTACCGATGGGGATCTGCTCAACCGTTACGGCATCAGCTACTTCGCTCGCACCACGATGGGCGGCTATTCGCTGATCGGTAACCGTTCGCTGATGGGTGAGTTCATCAGTCATGTGGGCCTGCGTTATGCCATCGCACGCAAGCTGGTCAAGGCGGCACAAAAAGCCATGGCCGAGCAGCTGACCAAGTCCTTCATGGAACAGCAGGTCAAGGGCATTTCCGACTGGGGCCAAACGCTCGTCGCAGATCAGGTCGTGCCGGTGTTTGAGTGCTACCTGCACCCTGAGCTGAACACGCTCGAAAACTACAAGAACGGTAAATGGTACATCGTCCTCAACTACGGCCAGTACAGCCCGAACGAAACCATGGTGTACACCATCAATGCTGATGACAGCTTAACTGCAAAATTCCTCGAGGGGGTCCTCAATGGCTAATAACGAACGTTCACGCTTGATGCTTGCTGGCACGCTACAAGGCATGCCGATCATGCAGCAGATCGAATCCTTCGAGCCGCCGACCATCGAAAAAGAAATGAAGTCCGTCCGCGGTGGACGCTTCGCTCCCGACAAGATCATGACCGGCCTGAAAGAGATGGAAGCCTCCATCACCATCAACGGCGTCGGCGGCGTTCTGCTCAAAGAGCTGGGTGTGCTGGAAGGCGGTACGGTCATGCTTGATGTCCGCGAAGCGGGCAAGACCACGGGGGGCGATACCACCAGCACGCACCACTCCATCGGTGGACGTCTGATCTCGGTAAAAGAAAAGACCCTCAAGATGGGTGAGCTGCCGCAGACCGACATCAAGCTGGCGGTGTTCCGTTATCAGCGTACTGACGATGGCTTGCCCGTCGTTAACATTAACCTCAACACGCAGGTCATCGACCTCGGCTGCGGCGACATCATGAGCGATATCCGCCGCGCTGTGCTGATGGTGTAAACCTGCCCCGTTGATCGCGCTGCCCTGCTATTACGGCAGCGCTCCACTTCTGCATGTCCATTGCGACCGCCTTTCACTGGCGGTCGCGCCGTTTCTGGCATCCCACCAGACGTTTTCCGATTACTTGCCTTATTTATAGAGGAAAAACCCATGACCGTAGCGACTTGGACCATCGACGCGTACTCCCTGCATTGGCCGCTGACCGCTGCCGATGGCACGACGATCGACACGCTTGCGCTGAAGCCGATCCTTCATGGTGATCACGCACGCATCATCGACGCCTATGGCGACGATGACGATCGACTGATCCAACTGCTGTCCGTCAGCAGTGGCGTTGACGCCAGTGTGCTGGAGGAGCTGCGCCGTCCTGACTACAACTCGCTGGCCGTGCGCATTGCCGAGCTGGTGACTCAGGATGCGGCGCACTTCATGGGTAGCGACCGCGCGGCTCGTCAGGACCCGGATGCGCCGGAGCTGCTGCTGCCGATCACCGTCAACGGTGAGCAGATCACCTCCGTGACGCTGGCCGTGCCGACGCTCAAGGCGTCGCGCCTGATGACCAAGTACAAGACAGCGTATGAACGCGCGGAATTCATCACGGCGCACTGTACAGGCCTGATGCTGCCGGATCTGGCGCTGCTCTCGGTACCGGACTGGAACACGCTGCAGGAGCGCATCAACGATTTTTTGAACGAAACGGCGGACTCGTTTCAGACCGGGATGTAGAGACCATCACGGACATCGTACCGCTGGTCTATCACGTCAGTGAGCGAGAGGTACTGGAATGGGACGCTGCAAAAGCCTTCAGACGCTACGAGCTAGCCCTCAAGCGTCTGGGCGCGAGTGAGGAGTAGTCTGGTGGCAGATGCAAGTTCTGAATTTAACAAGATGAGCCTGCAGTTCGAGCGGACCACTAAGCGTCTGAACGATCTGCAGGCGTCAGCCGTGCAGTTGGGCGTCATGCTGGCCAGCCTGGATGCCGCCAAGGCAGGAGCGGGCGGTGACGACGGCGAGAAGAAGAGTGCCGGCGGAAGCGGTGGTGATGGCGACTCGAAGGGTGGCAGTGGTGCGCTGGGGGAACTCAAGGCCTGCAAGGAGAAGTTGGACAAGCTGGTCCAGCTGGCCCAGAAGGGGGCAGACTTTGATGCCAAGATTGCCCTGATCGGCCAGTCGATCCCAGGGTTCAACGAAGAGATGCGCCAGCACCTGGCGACTCTCAATCGCAGCTTGGCCTCTGATAAGAACATCGTGGCCTCCGGCGGTGATCGTGATGCGATCCTTCAGGCTCAACAGGAGGCTGTGCAATCGCACAGTCTTGAAGGCGCCAACGCCGATACGCTGGGCGCCTATACCCGCAACATTGGTCTGTATGCGGCCGCGACAGGAACCTCATTTAAGGAAGCTGACGCTGTCGTAAGAGACCTGCATGACAAGCTAGGCATCAAATCGGAAGAAGAATTCACCCGATTCGGTGACCGGATGACAGCGGTCGGCAGTGCGTTGGAGGTTCGCGTCAGTGAGATCGGCGGCGCGTTAGCAACCAGCGGGGCTTGGGCTGACAAAATTGGTGTTTCCAAGGAAGACAGTGCGGCGTTGGTTGCCACACTGCTGAAAGGGGGCATGGATCAGGGCGAAGCCAGCAGCAGCTTTGCCAGCATGATGAAGAGCTTCTCGACGGCCGGCAATCTGTCGGCAGGCGACGCTAAGCGGTTGGGCTTCGGCAGTGGCGCTGAGCTGTATGCCGCCATGCAGAAAGACATGATGGGCACGCTTAACGGGCTGCTCGACAAGCTGGGCGATATGGACCCGGCCGCGCAAATGAAGCTGGCCACACAGCTGTTCGGCGCTGACGGTCAGAAGATCGTCAGGGCGTTGAAGACTGAAGAACAGGATGGTCAGAAAACCTCTTTGGGTGACCAGCTGCGCGAAGCGCGTCTGAAGACGCATTCGGAGATCGACAAAGACGGCAAGGAAAAATATCCCGTTGCTGCCAGCGATACGATGGCGGGCAAGGCCGCCGCCATCAACGACACGGCCAAGGTGCATTTTGGCCAGATGAACAGCGAGTTCGAACGCTTTTCGCTGTTGATGAGTGAATCGCTGGTGCCGGTGACCAAGGCGGTGGTCGACGACGTGACCCTGCTGGTGCGCGGCCTGAACAATTTCCTTGAAGCGCACCCAGCGCTTATGAAGGGGATCGGGGGGATTGCGGCAACGCTTATGGCAGGCAAAGCGGTAGCGATAGGCTTCAAAGCCGCCTTCTCTGGCCTCAAGTTCCTTGCTTCCGACGTCAAGAATATCTTCGGGGGCGGTTCTAGTGGTCGTTCCGGTAATACCGCGCTGGCCTCAAATGCTAAGAAGGCTGCTGGCGCTGTCCACAAGCTGGCTCTGCGTATTGCCGAGTTGGACTCCACGGCATCTTCCGCCGATGGCTTTGGCGGTGACAGTGACTTTGAACGGTCGGGTAAACGTGGAGGGCGCAGGGGGGGTAGGAAGGGCAATCGCGCTGTACGTCAGGCGAGGGCCATGCTGAAACGCTTTGGGCGCACGAAGTTCGGCGGCTTTCTTGGACGGCTTGGCGGTTCGCGTATCGGAAAGATCGCGCTGGCCGGGCTCGGAAGCGAGCTGCTCAGCGGCGATGGCCTGCTGCATGGTGTGATGTCGAAGGGCGCGTCGCTATTCAAAGGTGGCAGCGGGCTGATGTCCAAAGCAGCGGGGATATTCTCCGGTGGCGGTGGTCTGGTTTCCAAAGTGATGGGCAGCGGTGCCCTGAAAGGTGCCGGTAAACTGGCCGGTAAGCTCTTTAAACCGCTGGGCTTGCTGCAAGACGGCTGGAATCTGGCGGAAGGGCTCGCCAATGGTGATTCCCATCAGGTCGGCAAGGCGGCAGGTTCCGCTGCCGGTGGTTGGGGCGGTGGCTTGGCGGGTGCCGCTGCGGGGGCCGCGATCGGCTCGGTCGTGCCCGTGGTGGGTACGGCCATCGGGGGGATCGTCGGGGGCGTACTGGGGAGCCTCGGCGGTAGCGCGGCCGGTGAATGGCTGGGCGACAAGGCTGCGGGCGTCTACGACTGGTTCACCGGCGGTAGCAAGGATAAGAAGGACGGCGAGCAGAACGAAGGCTGGCTGAGCAAAGCGGCCACTATCGCCAAAAGAGCCTCACCGCTGACCATGCTGTTACCCAGCATGGATACCATGAAGTCGATGGGCAGCAAGCTGGCCGATATGGGAAGCAGTGCCTGGCAGTCTCTGCGCGAGAAAGGCAGCAGCATGCTGAACTCCGTTACCGGTGCGGCCAAGGGCATGCTGAACGCAGTACCGTTCAAGGCGATCGGCGGGAAAATCGCCGAGCTGGGTTCCAGCGCTTGGCAGACGATCCGTGATCAAGGTTCGCATCTGTTTAGTACGGCAAAAGGCCTGCTGAGCAAGGTGCCGTTCGACTCGATCGGTCAGACGCTCGCAGGCATGGGCCGTCGTGTATGGCAGTCCGTACGCGAGCAGGGCCGTACGCTGGTGAATTCACTGAAAGGCGCCGCCTCGAATCTGCTGGGTATCGACTCGCTCAAGTCGCTGGCAGGTTCTCTGGCCGAACGCGGCCGTGAAATCTGGACCCACCTCCGCGAACAGGGCGGACAGATGCTGGCCTCTCTCAAGGAACATGCACTGTCGCTGTTGCCTGACAGCAACACGCCCAAGCGCCTCTGGGATTACTTCTTCGGCGATGACGACAGCGCGCTGAAAACTAAAACCATGGACGCGTCCAAGACGCTGCCTGCATCGCGCCTCGACGACCCGAAATCCAAAGCGGATGCGGTCGTCAACAGCACTTCCAGCACCAACACCACCGTGACACAGAACGTTAATGTCACGCTTCACGCCAGCGGTGATGCCGCCCAGAACCAACAGCTGATAGACCAGCTGCTCCAGCGTCTGCGCAGCGAGCTGGCGGGTGGCCACCCTGTTGCAAGCAGTCCGCTGGATCGCCGTATGAATGCTGGCCTGACCGACGCGGCTAACGGCTGAGCACTAGGAGACAACGCATGTATATACAAATGATGCTGGGCGATTTTGCCTTTTCCATTGCCTCCGGTTTCCCTTATGAGTCCCTGTCGAGGACCACCAGCGGTGGGTGGAAGGAAATCGAGCTGATCGATGCCAAGCCCTTTTCCTACAACAACGGCCAAGGGCTGGAAAGCCTGCGTCTGAAAGGCACGGCCTTCCGGTCGGCCGGCATGGCAGGACTGGATACGCTGCGTAAGATGCAGGCCTCTCGCCAGCCGTGGTCGTTGATCGACGCACTGGGACGTAACTGGGGGCGCTATCGGATCGAATCGATTGCCGAGAACCAGTCACAGATCATTGATGATGGTACCGCGATGGTTATCGACTGGGATCTGGAGCTGAAGGAGTTTGCCAATGTGGGTTAGGACACGCGCAGGCGATACCGTCAATGCGCTGCTGTACCGCGAAACGGGACGCAGCGACGATGATGCCGAGGAAGCCCTGTGGGCGCTCAATCTGGGGCTGGCAGAATACGGGCCCATCCTACCAGCTGGGGTGATCGTCCGCCTTCCCGTGCTGGAGGCGCGTGACGCCGAAGTGCGTCAAGCCGTTACGGTATGGGATTGAGGGCGACATCATGAGCATAGGTTATACCCCGAAAGTGACCGTGCACGGTGCCCACGAAGCACTGATCAATGCGCGGCTTATCAGCTGGTCGCACGTCGACGCCTCGGGTATCGAATCCGACAAGCTGACGCTGAAGGTCGATACCCACGGCGTCGATGGTATGCCTGCTGAGGGAGAGAAGATCAGCCTGCACGTGGGCTATCGGGAAAGTGAGGTCATCGACAAAGGCGAGTTCATCATCTCGTCCGTTGAATGCCATCTGTTTCCACCTCAAATTGATATCGAGGCGACGGCCGCGCCGTTCCAGAAAGCCGACGATACCGGCTTCCGTGAACGACGCTCGGCCAGCTACGGCCCCATTACGCTGGGCAATCTCTTTCGGCAATTGACCGCTCGGCACGGCTTTTCGCCCCGCATCGAAGGGGCGCTGGACGGTATCGTGATCGAGCATATCGACCAGACCAATGAAACCGATATGTCGTTTATGACCCGTATCGCGGGCCGCTACGATGCGGTTGCCAAACCGTGGAACAGCCTGTACGTCATGGCGCGGCGCGGCAATGTGAAAATGATCTCGGGTGAAACGCTGCCGACGATCACCTACTCGGTACCGCAGAACCAGCAGCCGGACGAGCACTGCTTTATCGACGCCTCGGTGAGCTACGACTCGCGGCCGCTATATTCGGGCTGTAAGGCCAAGTGGTGGGATGACAAGAAGGCGCAGGGCAATACCGTGACGGTGGGTGAAGCACCGTTCATGACCCTTCAGCAGACGTGGGCGAGTGAAAAGGACGCCACGGTGGCGGCCGAAAACGAGCACCGACGCAAGCAGCGCGAGCGCGCCCGAATCTCGCTGCGGGTGCCCGGCAATCCATTGCTGGCTGCCGAAGGGCTTATCCAGCTCGATGATACGTGGCCGCAAGCCATGCGCGGCAGTTGGTCCATCGACAAAGTGACGGCGTCCAACGGCTCCGGCGCAGGCTATGTCTGCGAAATAGAAGCGACCCGACCTGCGTCATAGCTTTGCTATGGCGCCGTGCATCGACACGTTCTCCCCCGCCTTTGTGGCGGGGGCTTTTTGTCGTTTCGGGCACTTGCTTTCTGCTCGTGCCGGGGCATTTTCCTGTAATGATGCAGGGTCTCCCGCATACCACTGAAAGAAGCGGCGCAAAGCAGCAACACTTTTGTTATCAGGGACGTAGCCGCATTGATGCACTTCGTACTTGATGTGGGGTACCGTAAGAGAGATGACCAGCGGCAGACGTTGCTGCCAGAACACCAGAACAAAAGGAAGGATAGGCCGTATGACTGAGCCGACGACCGTCGTGATGACGCCGCTTGATGCTGGGCAATGGCTCATTGAGCGTGCACGCACCTTTGCCACCGCAGCCCATGCCGCCATCGACCAGCGGCGCAAGTACACCGACGACCCTTATATCGTGCACCCACAGCGCGTTGCCGAACGGGTTGCCAGCGTGCCGCATACGCCTGACATGATCGCGGCCGCCTGGTTGCACGATGTGGTTGAAGATACTGCCGTCACCATTGAAGAGATTCAGCGGGAGTTCGGAGCTGAAGTTGCCGTTCTGGTGGCTGGGCTGACCGATGTCTCGCGGCTGGAAGATGGCAACCGCAAGGTGCGTAAGGCGATCGACCACGCACACTCGGCCCAGCAGTCGCCAGCCTGCAAGACCGTCAAGTTGGCCGATCTTATCGACAACAGCATCACGATTCGTCGTTACGGCAAGGGGTTCGCCCGCATCTTCATGGATGAGATGGCCATAAGCCTGCCGGGACTCAAGGAAGGCGATCCAACGCTGTATGCGGAAGCCTGCGCGATCGTTGAGCACTGGCAGACGCGGCCACGGCATGCAAAAGCGCCGCTCTCTGACGGTGATGCCAGCGCGCAGTAAAGTCGCTGTTCAACCTGACATAGCGAAGGAGATGCCCTAGCCGTTCTCCTTGAGGCATCCGGGTACACGGCAGGCCACCTGCCAGGCGCGGTCGGCTGCCGTCGGGTCGTCGAACAGAGCGGCATGAACGATCGCGCCGTCCAGCTGCATGCAGAGCACGGCGGCCCACTGTTCGGTGTCGGACGTTCCCATCTCTGCCAGCAGCGTCGCGATGAGCTGCGTCAGCCACTGTTTGTGTCGGCGCACCGCGTCGATGATAGCGGCATGGCGGGGGTGCTCATCCAGTGCCTTGATGAACATGCAGCCATGAAAATCCGGCTGCTTGAACCATTGATGGTGCCACTCGAGCAGGCAGCGCAGCCGTTCTTCAGGCTTGGGCGCGGCCTCAACGGCGCGAGTGATGGCGTCGGCCAACTGTTGATGGCGCAGTGCCAGTACTTCCCGAATCAGTACGTCCTTGCTGGGAAAATGCTTGTATAGCGTCATCTTGGAGGCCCCCGCTTCGTCGCGGATGCGATCGACACCGACAGCGATATAGCCATTGGCATTGAAGAGTGCCAAGGCCGTTTCCAGGATATCCGTCCGTTTGCTCATAGACGCTCCTTGGCGTTTGGAGTGGGGTTTACAGCGGTGGTCATGCGGCGTAGTGTACAGACCTGTCTGTACATTATCATGGAGTGGTGCGCGTGTCTTCTCAACCTCGATCTCGATGGCGCTCTGCAGCGCCGGCCCGCCCTGAGTGGCGTGACATTCTGCTGGGATTCATCGGGGGTACGCTGGGTATTGGTGCGCTGGCATGGCTTGCGCTGCAGTCGAGCGTGCCGCTGTTGATCGCATCCTTCGGTGCATCGTGCGTATTGCTGTGCACAATGCACCGCTGGCTCAGCCGCGCAATGTGATCGGTGGTCACGTGCTGACCACGTTCATTGGGTTGGCGGCAATAAACCTGCTCGGTGATAGCCTGTGGGTCTGTGCGCTGGCGACGGGGCTAGGCATTGCTGCGATGCAGGCACTGCGTGTGGTGCATCCTCCCGCGGGAGGCAACCCTTTGATGATCACACTGGCGGGCATGCACAGCTGGACGTTTTTGGTCACACCTGTGCTGGCCGGTGCGGTCACTCTCGTCGTGATTGCCTGGCTGCTGCATCGCCTGCGCCGCCACCCTGTGCGCTGGCCGGTTTACTGGTACTAAAAGCCTGTTTTATAACCCCAATACCTGTGCCATTGAAGGGACGTCAAACCACAGCATTGCGCGAGAAACCGGCTATTTTAGAAAGGGCAGAAGCCATCGCTCAGGTTATGAAACCGTCCCTAGGTCGCTACCGGCGGCAAATTTGCAGCGTTGTGTTGCCGCCGTTTGCAAGACGTTCATAGCTGCCGAGATCCAGTAGGTTGACGTGGTGTCCTTCTGCGCGCAGCGCGTTCATGACCGGTTCAACATAGGGTGAACGTGCTGGCGTCAAGTCGATCAGCGGATGAATACGCACTTCGCGTGCTACGCGCAGTAGCTGATGAATGCTGTCGAGGTGGTAGCGAAGTGACAGCAAGTGGCTATATAGAAAGAGGAAGTGCCCGCATAGCGCCAGATCGAAGCTGTCATCGGCAAAAGGCAATTCTGGAAGACCGCCCGCCACGTAGCGTTGACCTTCACCTTCTGTCCGGAAATCCTCTAAGAACAAAGACATGGCGGCATCATGGCGGTCGGCAACATCGTCTACGTCGGTATACCCTTGAGTTTCCCAGCGGAATAGGTCGTGACGATGGGTGCTCGAATACGAACGGCCGAATTCTGACCCTTGTCGGACGCGTTCTTCGATATGCGCAAGGGGCAGGCCGTAAAGTGGGTCGAAAGAGACGACGCTGCGTTTTTGACGGGTCATTTCGGCATTAAAACAGGCAGGCCCATCGCTGCAGCCCAGAATACGCTTGTCGAGGTCCTGATCCGTCAGCGCGAACATCTGGCAGTATTCGTCCAGATCGCGTCCCCAGTGCACTACTTCTGTTACGTCCATGTCGCTGTATCCATCCGTTGTTCAGGCAGCGTATGCTGTCTGATAAGTTACCTTTTGAGTAACGCGCAGGGATGGTGCATGGGCGCGAACGCGATGTCACCTGTCAGAAGAGGCGTGCCTGCCTAGCCTCTTGTTTTGTCGACCTAATAAGAACGCATGACGTGCAACCACTGACTTAATGCTCAGCGATGTTGCCACCATCAAGGGGGATACGACGTCCCTGTCGTAGGTATCCCGCTGGCTTATTTGCCGAGCCAGCGCTCGACCTGTTCTTCGGCCTTTTTGATGTGTTCTTTGGTGATATGAACGGCCACGACGGCCGTCGCTGCCGCCATGACGCCGATATCATCGGTATAGCCGAGCACCGGCGTCAGGTCGGGAATAGCGTCGATGGGCGAAATGAAGTAGCCCAGTGCGCCGTACAGCGTCGTCTTTGCCCACAGCGGGGTCGACGGATCGCGTGCCGAATAGTACATGCGCAGCGCGGGGTTCAGTGCCTTGCGTCCGGCCTTACGCGATGAGCTGGCCAGTTTTTTCCAGAACCCTTCTTCGCTGTAGTGCTGACGATAGCGGTCAGCGTCGTTTTCCTGGTGCGACATCGTATGTGCTCCATGAATAGTAAAGGTGCTACCGTCGAGAGAACGTTATCTCCCGTGCGGTCATTCCGCCGTATCCGACTGGCGCATACCCAGCCAGTACAGCGGCAGCCCAACGGTTTCGCGAGCGATAGCCAGCAGATCACGCGGCAGTGGATAGCCAGCACGTGCGTAGTGCACGTCGTGTATACCCTGCTGGGCGAAGGCCAGTCGCGTACGCGGCACGTGGAAATACTCGCTGACCACGATCACGCTGTGGAAGCCGTGTTCCGCCATGAGGGGTACCGCGTTGCGTGCCGTGGCCGCTGTGTTGATGCCGGTATTGTCGAGCACGATGGCCGAAGCAGGCACACCATGAGCGATCAGGTAGTCACGCATGACGATCGGCTCGGGGTGCGCGGGGACGCCCGGTCCACCGCTGACAATAATCATCGGCACCATGCCCGCGTTGTACAGTTCTACGGTGCGGTCCAGACGAATGCGCAGGTGAACGGATGGCGTACCGTTATCCTCGACCTTCGATCCCAGAACGATCGCCACGTCACTGGGCTGCACATCGTTGCGCATGCCCACGACACAGATCAGCGTTGCCCCCAGCAGTGCAATCAGCACCACGATCCCTACACACCATGACAGTATGGTCTTCATTTATTATCGCCTTGATATCGTGAGGAGCAGGAGTGTACCAAAGCTTTCCTTGCCGAGAACATTGTCCCGCGTGCTGGCTGATCTAGCTTCTGGTTTGGGGTCATGCCGTGGGTTGATGTTCGATCGTGTCGTATCGGCACTTGGCGGCGATAAGCACATGACGATGGCTGTATTGCTATTGCCATAATGCGGTGGGTAATAACGGTGGCGAGCTAGCAGTGATGTACCGAGTGGATAAGCAGTGTGGTGATAATGTCTTTATATGAGGATGATGGGGCTGAAATCAAGCACCGCGCTACTCTGTGGCCCCGAATGACGGGGTATTGGCGGCAATGGACTGGCGCGATGCAGCGCTCACGGCTTTGACGGGCGTTATGGTATATTCGGCGGCCTGACACGGGGATGTCACCTCTGTTTTTGAGATTATAAATAAACCGTTAGCGCTGCCATCAGCCTGCAAGGGGATACTATGAAATACTGTCAAAGCTGTGCCGCCGAATTGGCCGACAATGCACAGAGTTGCACGAGGTGCGGCTACGTTTTTACTCCCGCGCTTCATCGAAATAAGGCCTCTAAGGCGGCCAGTATCCTACTGTGCATTTTCCTGTGGCCGCTCGGTATTCACCGTTTTATCTGCGGTGATATCGGCGCTGGCGTGGCCATCCTTATTGGCAACCTGCTGGCATGGACTGTTTGTCTGCCGATTCTGGCACCGCTGTGGATCTGCCCGATTGCGTGGTTGATCGACCTGATTGCGCTGTGCAGTGATCGACGCCCCATCTGGAACTGAAATCGCCGCACGCTGCATTTACACGGGAAGGGAAGAGGAGCCTGCGTCACGGCTCCTTCAAGCCTGTCGCCGAGTGTCATATACCGGCTTGTCGTCTCTGCCCGTCGATTTTATTTATCGCTGAGCGCCCACGCGTGATAAACGGTGCGCCATAGCGAGTAAGGCCTTTCGTTCGATGTTGCCATAATGGCGAGTCTGAACGCATTTCGATGCATGTTAAGGGGAGTTCCTGTCGTATCGTGCCTGACGTTCTGCACCGATTGTGCGTGTGGAAAGCGGCCACCTTTTCCCCTGCGCATGCTGAACCTGCATTGTCTCCGGCGCTGGTCCATAAGGGCTGCCGCCATCCTGCGTCATCATTCATGTCATTCATCAGGGGGAACACTCATGACGCTCTACGATATAAAACCGCGCTTTCAGGCGCTGCTGCGACCACTACTGCGGTGCCTGCATGCCCGCGGCGTTACTGCCAATCAGGTCACACTGCTGGCACTGGTGATGTCGGTCATTGCCGGGGTGGCCTTTGCGCTCAGCCCGTCGCCTGTCTTTCTGATTGCACTGCCGGTCTTCCTGTTCGTTCGTATGGCGCTCAATGCTATCGACGGCATGCTGGCGCGTGAATTCAATCAGCAGAGCCGGTTAGGGGCACTGTTGAACGAATTGGGTGACGTGATTTCCGATGCCGCACTGTACCTGCCGTTCGCGCTGCTGCCTTTCAGCTCGGGCATGCTGGTCGTGCTGATGGTGGTTCTGGCCATCCTGACCGAGTTCAGCGGCATTCTGGTACAGACGCAGATCGGCAAGCGCAACTATGCCGGTCCTTGCGGTAAGAGCGACCGCGCGCTGATTTTCGGCGCATGGGGGCTGTGCATAGCGCTCTGGCCGTCGCTGCTGGCGTACAACAATATCGTTTGGTGTGTGGTCTGTATTCTGCTGGGCTGGACGGTTGTTAACCGTTGCCGCGCCGCACTGGCCGCCGAGTGACGCCATCGCAGCGGTTTCGTGGTCAAAGACATAAGCGGAAACCGCCGACGAAAGGGGCCTTACCGCCCTTCACAACAAAGCGCCTATAGCGCAGATGATTATTTTGGCAGGGAAAATTCAATATGACCGAAACTACTCGCATGCCCGTCGAGGGCACGTTTAGCACTAGCGATCATACCGCGCTGTTCTACCGCCACTGGCCTGCCGAGCAGGGCATGACACCGCGCAAGGTGATCGTCATGTTCCACCGTGGTCACGAACACTCCGGACGCTTACAGCATATCGTCGATGAACTGCAGCTGCCGGAGGCGGCGTTCTATGCGTGGGATGCCCGTGGTCACGGCCGCTCTCCCGGCGAACGTGGTCACAGCCCTTCGCTGGGGCGCTCCATTCGCGATGTCGATGAGTTCGTGCGCTTTGCCGCGCAGGACAGCGGTGTCGCGCTGGAAGATGTCACCGTCGTGGCGCAGAGCGTGGGGGCGGTGTTGGTCGCTGCATGGGCACACGACTATGCACCGAAGATTCGCGGGCTGGTGCTGGCCTCGCCCGCATTCAAGGTCAAGCTGTACGTGCCGTTCGCCCGCACGGGGCTGGCGTTGATGCAGCATTGGCGTGGGCTGTTCTTCGTCAATTCCTACGTTAAGGGCAAGTACCTCACCCATGACCCCGAACGCATCGCCAGTTTCAACAGCGATCCGCTGATCACCCGTGCTATTTCCGTCAACATCCTGCTGGCACTGTATCGAACGGCAGAACGTATCGTCAGTGATGCCTCGGCGATCACACTGCCGACGCAGATGCTGGTATCCGGCAGCGACTATGTCGTGCATCGCCAGCCTCAGATCGACTTCTTCGAGGGGCTGCGCAGCCCGGTGAAGGAAATGCACGTGCTGCCGGGGTTCTATCACGACACGCTTGGTGAGAAAGACCGCCACCTGGCGATCGACAAAATGCGCGACTTCATCACGACGCTGTACGCAATGTCGCCGCAACGCATTGACTATCAGCATGAAGACCGCTGGAGCCCGAGCGCGGACACATGGCGCGCGCTGGCCGCTGGCCCAGTGCCGTTTTCAGCAGAGGATCTCGCCTACCGTGCGCTGCGCTATGGCATGAAGGCGCTCGGGACACAGTCCGACGGGGTGCGACTGGGGTTCGATACCGGCTTTGATTCGGGCAGCACGCTGGATTACGTCTATCAAAATGACGCGCGTGGCCGCAATGCGCTGGGTCGTCTGATCGACCGTGGCTATCTGGACAGCGTTGGCTGGAAAGGCATCCGTCAGCGTAAGGTGCACCTGCAGCAGCTGATCCAGGAGGCCGTTGCGCGCTTGCAGGCCAACGATATGCCGGTGCGCGTCGTCGATATCGCCGCAGGTCACGGGCGCTATGTGCTGGATGCGCTGCAGCAGGTCGAGGGCGTTGAGGATATTCTGCTGCGCGACTACAGCGAGCTGAACGTGCAGAAAGGGCAAGCGTTGATTGCAGAGCGTGGGCTGGCAGCGGTGGCGCATTTCGAGCAGGGTAATGCCTTTGATCGCGTATCGCTGTCGTCACTGGCCCCGCAGCCGACGCTGGGCATTGTGTCTGGTCTGTATGAGCTTTTCCCCGACAACGAGCTTATCCGTGCGTCGCTGGCGGGGTTGGCCGACGCCATTCCTGACGGCGGTCTGCTGGTCTACACCGGTCAGCCGTGGCACCCACAGCTGAAGACCATCGCGTGGTCGCTGACCAGCCATCGTGACGGGCAACCGTGGGTAATGCGTGTGCGCTCGCAGGGTGAAATGGATGCGCTGGTCGAGGAAGCGGGCTTCGAGAAGTGTGCTCAGCTGATCGACGAATGGGGCATCTTCACGGTTTCTCTGGCCGTGCGACGCGCGTCATGACCGCGCGGCCCGAGCGCCGGTACCGTCTCTGGGGCATCGCTGTGCTGTGGCTGGCGGTACTGGCACCGTTCTTCTTTCTTACCTATGGACAGGTCAATCAGTTCACCCTGTCGCGAGAAGAAGTGGGCAGTATCGTCTTTGGTTGGGAACATCACATCCCGTTCCTGCCGTGGACGATCATTCCATACTGGAGCCTTGATCTGCTGTACGGGCTGGCGCTGTTCGTCTGCACGTCGCGTCAGGAACTGCATCGACTGGTCGCGCGGCTTGCGCTGGCGTCGGTGCTGGCCTGTGTCGGCTTCCTACTGTTTCCGCTGCGCTTTTCGTTCATCCGGCCAGAAGTGACCGGAATGTTCGGTTGGCTGTTCCATCAGCTGGAACAGTTCGACTTACCGTTCAACCAGTCGCCTTCGCTGCACATCATTCTGTGCTGGCTGCTGTGGTGCCATTATCGCCGTCATGTGCAGGGCCTGATGAGTATCGTTAACACGGGTGGGTTTCTGCTGATCGCCGTTTCAGTACTGACCACATGGCAGCATCATGTCATCGACGTGGTGAGCGGGGCAGGTGTGGGGCTGTTCATCAGCTGGCTGATACCCGAACAGGGCGGCTGGCGCTGGCAGGTTCCCGATGCACGTCGCCGCCAGTTGGCCTGTCGCTATGCGGTGGGAGTGCTGATCTGCGGGGGACTGGCCTGTTTGCTGCCGTGGCTGTGGTGGTTCGCCATCGCGCTGGGCATCATCGCCCTTAGCTATGCTGGGCTTGGGGTCGCGGCGCTACAGAAGGACGAACAGGGGCAGCTGTCTTATGCTGCACGCTGTTTGCTACTGCCGTGGCGCTGGGGAGCTTGGGCGACGGTGCGCTATTACATGCGGCGCGTTCCGGCGCACTCTACTGTGCATGAAGGTGTCAGCCTCGGTGCCTTTCCTCGGCAACCTATAGCGGCTGGTGCGGTGCTTGATCTGACCAGCGAGTTTCCCCGAGCAGCTGTTGCCACCGAAAGTGCGTATCTAGCCGTTCCCATGCTTGATCTGACGCTGCCGGATAGCCCAACGCTGAGCCAGGCTGTCAGAGCGCTGGAAGCGCTGCACCAGCAACATGAGACCGTGCTGGTGCACTGTGCGCTCGGCTTGACCCGCAGTGCCTTGGTGGTCTCGGCATGGCTACTGGCCTATCACCATGCCTCTTCTGCCGATGAGGCGATCCAGCGCGTACGCACCGCACGGCCGCAGATTCTGCTGCCGGAACAGACCGCGGCCTATCTGACCGATTGGCATCAAGGGTACGCGCATGGCTGACGCCTCTCTTTCACTATTGATCGCCACACTGAGAAGCTGGCGTCCGCTGTGGTTGGCCACGCTGCCGCCTTTGGTTGTGGCGCTGCTAATACCGTGCCCGTCGGTTGCGTCGGGGCTGTTCGTGCTGGTTGGGGTGGGCTGGTACGGCTGCTGGCGGCTATGGCTCGACCAGCAGTACTTCATCGTGATGCGTGAAGGCGCTTTTGAGAGCGACGCATTTGGTGCGGAACTGGCCGAGATGTGGCAGCGCCCGCGGCTACGCTCGCTGAGTCTGGCTGAGCGCCAGCAAGGCGCACTGCGCTGGCTGAAGCGTGTGCTGGTGCTGGTCGTCGTACTGTGGGTAGTGGCCGCTGCCGCGTTGTGGTGGGTACCATAGGCCGTCATTAAACGACCACTGGCGCTGTGCCAGTGGTCAACCTTCAGCCTTTTCGATGAGGTGCGTCGGGACGCGTTGCCTGTGGGTCAACGCCGTCTTCGCCTTCTGCTTCTTCGAAATGAAGTGTCTTCAGGTGGCCTTCCAGTCCTTCTTCATCGACATCGGTCAGATCGCGTGCTTCCAGCTCGTGCGCCTTGCGCGCCAGCCGTTCGTCGTCCCGGTCCTGACCACCGTGTTCTGCGGCGTCTGCCAGATCATCGAACTCTTGCGGCAGGTCCTCGGCCGATACCGTTGAACTTTCGCCCGTCAGCAGTTCTTCGACAGCGGCTTCATCATCCAACTGGTCGATTTCGCCTGTCGTCGCGGTATAGCGCTGGTCGATCGTATCGTTGCGTGCCATATGCGGCCTCCCGGATATTTATCCGAATGCTGTACGAGGGGATAGTGCTGTCTTTCAGACTAGGCAAGTCGATGAGGGTTGTCGATGCGCGCCGTACGGGCAGAGGAAAAGGTGGAATCAGATACGCTGCAATCCACGGTTTTAGGGCGACTTCCTAAAAGAAAGTAAAAATGAAGCGGATATTCACTCCCCAAGGGGGTTGCAGGGGGTAGGGGAAGCAGGCGTATACTCCGCCCCCTCTGACGTTCATCCATTTTCATACCGCTGCTGACGACATGTCCAAGATCACTTGCCCAGACTGTAAGAAACGCATTGAACATGCCACGAGTGGTTGCCCAATCTGCGGCTTTCATATCGAAGGCTGGTGGCACCGCGTGGGTCAGCGCCGGCATATGGCCTGGCGCCAGCGTGTGCGTCGTCGCTGGGCACTGGCGACCTCGGCACTGCTGATGGTGACACTGACGGCGCTAGCGAAGCCGGTCAATGCCTTGCATCCTCTGCTCGACGAGATTTCCGCTGATGTGGACGTGGTAACCGTAGTACAGGACAGCGTGGGTGAACTCTAGCCGCTGAGGCCGCCAAGAGATTCATCAAGGATGAATGCGACAACGCCCCCGCACGGATCACCGTGCGGGGGCGTTGTGTTATGGAACGAATCAGGGCTGTGCGGGTGCGTCGTCATCGGACAATGGGTTGCGTTCGGCGGCCATTTCCGGCGTAGCGGCCATGTCCTGATCGAGCGCGCCAGCCACCAGATCATCCGTAACGCGCAGCTCGGCCCCAATCGGTGTCATCTGCGTTGACGGTTCGAACGGTGCGACCGGTACCGGTGCCGGACGAACCATACGGCGCCAGATGAAGAACACCAGCAGGAACAGGTGCAGCACGGCCAGTGACCAGAACAGGCCGCTAGCCCCGACGCCGGACATAACCGGCGAAATGATCAGCGGACTGATGGCTGAACCGAAGGAGTTGATCAGCAGCATCCCTTGAATCATACGTACCAGAGCATCCGCTGAAGTACGGTCGGCCGCGTGACTGACCGATACCGGATAGAGCGAAAATATTCCCCCGCCCAGCAGGAACATCAGCAGACCGATAAACGGTGAGTTTGGCAGTACGATGATGGCGGCTGAAATCAGTACGCAGAGCGCACTCAGCACGATCAGCACCCGTTGACGATCCTGTCGGTCGGACCAGCGGCCCACCGGATACTGCAGCAGCATGGCCCCGAAAATCACGTAGGCCATCATATGGCCCACCTGACGGACGTCCATCCCTACGCGTTGAAGGTAGAGCGGTAGCAGTGAATAGATGGCCGCCAGCGCGATCCCCGACCCGAAACAGCCCATCACCCCTGTCGGCGTCAGCTTCAGCAATTGCTGCGGCATGACCGGTTCGACGCGCTCCATCTCTGGGGCGATACGGGGAATGACCACCATCGGAACGACCGACAGCGCGGACAGCGTGCCCGCCAGCATGAACGGCGAGTCGACGCCCATACCGTCGATGTTGCCTAACCCCACCTGGCTGATCAGGCAAGAACCGTAGAGCGCAATCATGTAGACCGCTAGCAAGCGGCCGCGATTGTTTTGATCGGCGGCCAGCAACAGCCAGCTTTCCACTACCAAAAACACGCCCATCGTCGCCCAGCCATTGATCAGGCGCAGCACGAACCATGCCCACGGATTGACCAGCATGCCTTGCAGCAGGATGGTGACGGCGGTCAGCGAGGCGAAACTGCTGTAAGCGCGGATATGGCCCGTGCGGATGATCAGACGGTCATTGCAGAACGCCCCGATTGTCAGTCCGACGAAGTAGGCAGCACTGATAAGCCCGATCACCATTGCCGATTCACCCATGGCATCTAGGCGCAGCGGTGTCAGCGACGAAATCAGCCCGTTACCGGTACTGATGATGAAAAGGCCGAGAATGGGCGCAATCGTGATTGCCAGCAAGTGACGGGGCATGACCACCTCTAATTGGGCTGGGGTGCGACGGGATCGCAGACATCATAGAACGCGAGGGCCACATGGGCTGCCCTCAAGTAAGGAGTAGGAGGCGGCGCTAGATCTGAAAGATGACCCATGACGCATTCGACGCATAAACACCGGACGCTATCGGGTTACCGCTGAGGCGGTGCCGCACCGTGAGTCATATACGACCAGAGCAACCCAAAGATCAAGCATTTCGTCATGCTGACCGCGCATCGCATATCAACAGGTGCCAGGGGAGCGTGCGGCCAGCGCCGTGCCGGAGGGTCAATGAAGGGCACAGTGGCAAGGCATGAGCAGCGTGCAATTGTGGAAGGTTATTTTCAATTCGCTACAGGGATGCCACTGCATGATAGCGGTTCATAGGATACGCTGACCGCAAAGGCCGGGGCCGGCGCGGAATCATATCGTGCCTGACAGTGTCTGACTGGAATATCGGGCCAGCGAAAGCGGGCGCTTACGCCGAGTACAGGAGAAGGCGACGTATGTCACCAGCGCAGGAATGGGTTCAGGTAGTCGATGCACGCAATCGACCCTGTGGGTCAGCAACGCGGGCGTTCGTGCGCCGCTTCAAGCTCTGGCATCAGGCCAGCTATATCTTCGTGCATAACGCCCAAGGGCAACTGTGTGTGCAGCGGCGCACCATGACCAAGGACATCTTTCCGGGCGCCTATGACCTAGCGGCGGGTGGCGTCGTGGATGCGGGTGAAAGCCTGCACGCGGGAGCGCGCCGCGAGCTGTTCGAAGAGCTGGGTATCCGGCGCCGCAAGCTGACGCACTGTTTCGATTTCCGCTATACCGATGCGCGCCTGCACTGCTTCGGCGGGGTGTATCTGACCGAGCACAATGGCCCACTGGCGTTGCAAGCCAGCGAAGTGGTCGATGTGCAGTGGCTGACCCCGCAGCAGGCGCTGGCGCTCGATAATGTCACTCCGGATACCCGCGTGGCGTTGTCGATGCTGGTCTCACAGGGCTGGCTGACGGCCGCCTGAGCACGATTCCACTGTCACGGACGACATGACAAACACCCGTTCGGCAAACGGCCCGTTCCGCTTCGCGGGCTGCGCCATCACCCGCTAGAATGAAGGCTCTATGCTCTTTCCTCTTGCTCAGCCAGACGCCCGTGCCGCGCCGAGGGAAGGGCTATCAGGCAAGGGCCGTTGCCGTCAGAGTGCGAGGAAATGTTCATGTCACTGTATTCGCTTCCATGCCATACGCTGGAAGGGACGCCCTTCAACTTGCATGCGCTCAAGGGGCAGGTGTTGTTGATCGTCAACATCGCTACCCATTGTCGTTTTACCCCTCAGCTGGCCGCGCTGGAGGCCCTGTACGAACGCTATCACGATCAAGGGCTGACGCTGCTGGCGTTCCCCTGTGATCAGTTCGCCCATCAGACGCCTGAGGAAGGGCGCGATATCGCCAGGGCCTGCGCGAGCTACAGCATCCAATTCCCGTTGATGGAAAAAGTATTCGTCAATGGACGTAATGCCCATCCGCTTTTTGCCTATCTTGAGCGTGAAGCCCGCGGCGTGCTGGGCACTCGTGCGATTAAATGGAATTTCACCAAGTTCCTGATTTCCCGCGATGGGCAGGTGCTGCATCGCTATTCACCGACGCTGCGTCCCGAGCGCATGCGGCGTGACATCGAGCGCGCACTGGACACCCCCGCACGTTGAATGCTTGTGCACCAGCGCTGCAGTCGGCAGGATAGGCCCCTTTTGCGGGCATGCCCGTACGTCATGATCATTGGATAGAGAAGAGGTGCTGATCTTGAAGGCACATTGGCAAAGGAATGCGCTGACGAGCGTGACTTCACTGATGCGACCGCACGGTGCACGTCGCTACGTGATGATAGGACTGCTGCTTGTCGGGCTGTGGACGATGCTGTGCGCGGTCGTGCCGAGGGCTGTAGCGGCCACCGCGTCGGCTCCCCATGCGGCGGCGGCAACGACGTCCCTGACGGCTGAAGAGCGTGAGTCATACAAGGCCATGGCCGACATGCTCTCCAACGATGCCACGCGCAAGCGGATGGTCGAGCAGCTACGAGCGATGGCCGATGGCAAATCGCCTGCCGACGTTGGGCTGAGCGCGGCGGCGCACCCGGAAAACGATAAGGGATCACTGCCGAACCAGATTGCGACCACGACCGAGCGGCTCGCTTCACAGATCGGCGATCAGTTGGTTCAGGCAGGCCAAGCCATCAACGACCTGCTGCACGGCCGCGGTGCGGCCAGCATGACCTTCAGCGATTGGCGCGGCCTGATGTCCGGCGTCATTCTGGTGATGATCGTGACGCAGGTGGTGTTCTGGGTGCTGCGCCTATTGGCGTCCCCGTTCTATCGACGGGTCAACGACTGGGTCAATCGCCAGATGATCGAAGACCGACGCCAGCGTGAACAGCAAGCCGCTACCGCACCGGAGGGTGAAGAGGTCGATCCCGGTGCCCCCAGCGCTTCCGTGATCGGTAAGCGCATTCTGGCAGTCGGTGGTTCGTTCCTCGTCGATATACTGCTGGTGGGTATCGCGGTCGGGGTCGGCTCCGGCACGGGGCTGTTCGGTATCGGGCTGCCCGGCGAGCACGGCATGTTCGTGCCTGAGTACCTGAGCGCATTCGGGATGATCGAGCTGATTAAGGCCGTACTGCGCCTGATCTTCGCCACCCGCTACGACCATCTGCGCCTGTTCCCGATGATGACGACCGAGACGGCGCGCTACTGGAACCGCTGGCTGGCGCGTCTGGTTGGCTTGAGCGGCTATGGGTTGCTGGTGGCCATCCCGATTATCTCGAACCTGACCGGGTCGGCGATGGGTATTCTGGCCAGCCTGGTCATTATGATCGGTGTCTATATCTATGCGGTGCACGTCATCGTGCGCAATCGCACGGTGCTGCGCGACCAATTCAACGCTATGGCTGACGATATCAGCATCAACTTTTTCAGCACGCTGATGCGCGCGCTGGCGCGGACGTGGCATATCTTCGCCATCCTATACTTCACCGTGCTGCTGGTGGTCAGTCAGGTTGAGCCGACGCATGCGTTGCCGTTCATGGCTACCGCTACACTGCAGACGCTGATTGCTGTTGGTGGTGGTCTGCTGATCTCTGCGGTGCTAACCGCGCTGATGTCGCGACGGGTTCGGTTGCCAGAAGGGGCGCGCCGCGCCTTGCCGCTGCTGGAAACGCGACTGAACGCCTATGTGCCCAAGGCACTTCATGTGATTCGTACACTGCTTAGCATCTTGGTGGTGCTGATGGTGCTCGACGCTTGGCATGCCTTCAACCTATCGGCGTGGCTGACCTCGTCGGAAGGTGCTCGTATGGTCAGTACGCTGATCGACGTGAGCCTGGTGCTGTTCATTGCCATGATGGCGTGGACGCTGATCGCCAGCGTGATTGAGCATCGCCTGAGCGACAGCAACGGCCATCAGGCCAGCGCGCGTGAAAAGACCCTGCTTTCGCTGTTCCGCAACGCCATCATGATCGTCATCGTGTCGCTGACGCTGCTGGTGGTACTGTCCCAGCTGGGCATCAATATCACCCCGATCCTGACCAGTGTTGGGGTACTAGGGCTAGCGGTCAGTTTCGGGGCGCAAACGCTGGTCAAGGACATCATTACCGGTATCTTCATCCAGCTGGAGAATGCGTTGAATACGGGTGATGTGGTCGATGTAGCGGGCATCAACGGTACGGTTGAACGCGTGACGATCCGCTCGGTGGCCATCCGCGCCACTAACGGTGCCTACCATGTCATTCCGTTCTCGTCGGTGGACAAGGTCACCAACTACATGCGCGGCTTCGCCCGTCACGTCGGGGAGTATGGCATCGCCTATCGCGAAGATATCGACAATGCCATTGCCGAGTTGCAGAAAGCGTTCGAGAAGCTGAATGAAGACGATTCGGTGTCCTCGTTCATCATCGGCAATATGGAAGTGCCCGGCGTTATCGAACTGGCCGACAGCGCGGTCATTATTCGTATCATGATCACAACGCTGCCCGGCAAGCAGTGGGCGGTAGGGCGCCTGTTCAACAAGCTGGTTAAGAACCAGTTTGATGAAGCGGGCATCGAAATGCCGTATCCGCATCAGACGCTTTACTTCGGTGAAGACCGCAACGGCAATGCACCGGCCGCCAATGTGCGACTGGTCAACGGCCGTTCAGAGGAGGTCGCGGAGAAACCTGAGGTGGATGCCCATGCAGATGCGCAGGTGGCGGACGATGATGATAATGACCGGGAACGCCGTCGCGAACCTGAATGAAGTGCGCGAGCTCACGCCCTACCGATGACCGTTGGGCGTGAATACCGGCGCGGGAAGAAAAAAGAGGGGAGGCCTGATGGCTTCCCCTCTTTTTTGTTTTTCATTCTGACCGCATACCTACGGTGCTCAAACGATGCGAATGCTGCGATCAGGCATGCGATGAGGGCAGCGGAATGCCGGTCATCAGGGCCGTCTCGGCCAGGTCGATCTCACTGACGAGGCGGTGCAGCAGTTCGTCGTTGATGCGGTGGCGACTGCGCAGGCGGTAGATCTCGCGGCGTTCAGCATGCAATGCCTCAATGCGCAGCTTGCGCTCAATATCCTGCATCAGCTCATGGCGGGAGGTGCTGGCGCGGTCATCCTCTACGGCGATGCGTTCCTGATAGTCGCTCAACAGCTGCGTACTGACATCGGTGAATGCCAGCAGGCGGTCGTTGACGTGCGGATCGTTGCTGTCGCCCGCGATCCTGTTCAGCTCGTCCATGCGCTGTTGGCGTACCTGCTCGATACACTGGATGGCGGCTTTGGCGGCCATCTGACGTGCCTGACGCTCTTCCTGACGCATGCGTTCATCGGAAGGAATCTCCAGATCGCGCAGCAGCACCGGCATGCCGATACTGGCGATCAGTAGCGTGCACAGGATGACGCCCGTGGCGATGAAGATCAGCAGATCACGATAGGGGAGCTGCTGGGTCTTGGTCATCCAGATCGGGAACGACAGGGCTGCCGCCAGCGTGATGGTCCCGCGGATACCCGCGATGGTCGATACACCGATCAGGCGCAATGAAATCTTCTGCACCATGTTGCCGCGCAGATGGGCCACCAGCCCGCTGCTCTTGGCGGCCATGATGATCCACAGGAAGCGCAGCCCCAGCAGTGCCGCAGTAATGATTAGTACATAGCTGATCACCAGCAGAATGCTGAAGGGGTTGCTGTCATCAACAGTGGTTTCCATCGCTTTGGTGAAGATGTGCGGTAGCTGGAAGCCCAGCAGCAGGAACACCAGCGAGTTGAGCACGTACTCAATGATTTCCCACATGCTGCGTGTCTTAAGACGTACGCGCACCTGGCTTTCACGCTTCAGGTCGGTGCGGTTGATGACCAGCCCCGACGCGACGGCAGCCAAGATACCGGACAGGTGCATGTGCTCCGCCAGCAGAAAGGTCGCGAACGGCAGCAGCAGTTGCAGCAGCACGATTTGGGTGGCCGATTCCTCACCGCTGCGGCGGTCGATCAGACGGGTACGGATGAAGCTGAATGCGAACGCCAGCGCACCGCCGAGCAGCAGCCCACCGATGGCGATCACGATGAAGCTCAGCGTGGCTTGACTGAATGAGAAGGCCCCCGTCGTGGCCGCCAGCATCGCGAACTTGAACGCCACCAGACCGGAAGCATCGTTCATCAGCGATTCGCCTTCCAGCACGCGCATCAGGCGCGGCGGTACGGGAAGACGCCCGGAAATAGCCGATACGGCGACGGCATCGGTCGGCGAAAGCACTGCCGCCAGCGCCATAGCGATTGGCAGAGGAATGCCCGGAATGATCCAGTGGATCAGATAGCCGATGGTCACCACCGTGACCAGCACAAGGCCGAGCGCCAGTGCAAGGATCGGCCCGCGCAGCGCCATCAGCTCGCGCTGTGGAAAGCGACGAGCATCAGCAAACAGCAACGGCGCGATGAAGAGCAGGATGAAGATATCCGGCTCAAGATCGACGTGCAGTCCTAACCCCCACTCAGGCGCAATGATGGCCGGTAGTGCCAGCAGGGCCCCGAAGGCGATCTGAACAAGAGGAATGGGGAGGGAAGGAAGGAAACGTGCGGCAATACCAGTAGCTGACGCGACAGAAATGAGGGTCAGAACGAGGAAAACTGTTTCCATTGATAGGGCTCGGCTTTGATCGACAACAAGGAGGTGAATGAGACGCAAGCAAGTGTATATCGGAACATTTTCGTCGAATATATAACTCTTGCTTCTTTAAAAGTCGCTTCTAATAACCATACCACGTATGTCAATAGGCGGCGACCGGGGGGTATCCCTCAGGCATGAAACGCCAGAAGACAAGTGCGTGGCAAGGCATTGAATGTCAGTAAATGTATCGGCCGTAAGACGGCTTTGCCTGAAGGGTGCTGTTGCATCCGGTGATGGAACGACAAAGCCCCCAGCCAGAGCAGGGGGCTTGATGACCTCATCAGCGATGTTGTGCTGACTCAGATCTCTGTGCGCAGCGGTGGCGCCATGAACTCGGGGCCGACGGGGTCCTTAATGTTGCGATCAAGAATGCGGTCTATCTCGGCTTTGGCGTCCTCATCCAGCGACCAGCCCATGACCTCGTTGACCGGGTCGAGCTGGTCGGGGCGGCGTGCCCCCCACAGGGCAATAGAGACACCTTTCTGATCGAGCAGCCAGCGCAGTGCCAGATGCAGGACAGTACGGTCGTAGTTGACGAGCGCAAAGGCATCCAGCTCTTTCACGGCGTTCAGGTATTGCTCGAAGCGCGGCGGCTGGAACTTAGGATCGCTGTTGCGTAGGTCGTCGCCGCTGAAGGTGCGGTTGCGGTCGATCTTACCGGACAGCAGACCACGGCACAGTGCACCGTAGGTCAGCGTGCCGATGTTCTGTTCGATCAGCGTGGGCAGCAAGTCCTTCTCAATGTCACGCTCGAACAGGTTGTAGGGCGGCTGATGGGTCGTAATCGGACACACCTTCTCGAAAGCCTTGATCTGTTCCGGGTTGAAGTTGCTGACCCCGATGGCACGCACCTTGCCGCTGTCGCGAATTTTGCGCAACGCTTCGGCAGTCTCCTCAACCGGTACGGTACTGTCCGGCCAGTGCAGCTGGTAGATGTCGATATGATCGGTTTGCAGGCGGCGCAGACTGTCGTCGATCTCCTGTGCCAGACGTGCCGGAGACGCGTCACGGAACACCGTCCCGTCTGGTTTCCAGTTTAGGCCGCACTTGGTGGCGATGATCGTCTTGTCGCGGCGACCGCCTTCCTTCAATGCTTTGCCGACCAGCTCTTCGGAGTGGCCACAGCCATAGACTGGGGCGGTATCAATGCAGGTAATGCCGCGGTCGATGGCGCTCTGTACGGTCGCAATCGACTGCTTGTCATCCGTGCCGCCCCAGGATGAGCCGCCAATGGCCCAAGTACCCAGCGCGATGCGCGTTGCCGTGATATCACTTTTGGGAAGCGTAATGGTTTCCATGGTCATCGTGTTCTCCCGCATGGTGCGTTAGTGGCGTTCGGCCGTGAACAGCGCGTTGCCGCGCGACCTTTCCTTTACGACAGCAGACGCGGCCTGCCTGGCAAGCTTTGGCCTTCCAAAACTAGTGCTCGACAGGAAAAGGCCCGTTGCTTGGAGCTCTTCTTATGAAACAGTGTAGGTGGCGAAGCATGTATTCAAGGGGCAAGGCGTCACTTGCACACTGTTCATTGGGTGTCGAACAGTGAGAGTGCCATCCGCTGTGGTGGTTCCCTATCCCTATCATGCCAGAAGGTCTTATCTCCCCTCGCAGAGCGCGCCGGTATACTAAGTCCCTCCTTTTACACGGCTATTCATTGGCAGTGCCGCGAGCTGTGATCCTTGTGGGTGCCCCGTAGTGTTGCAGCATCCGAGGTCTGCGGGCGATAGCGTGAATAAGACACGCGATACGCAGGCGGCATGGTGATAGGCTGGGGTGGATCGCTGCCACCAGCGCTGCGTTCGCGTAGTCGGTAGAGGATCACCGCCAGTGTTTAATTCGAACGATGATGCAACAGGAGACGACTGCATGAGCAGTATCAAGGCTATTCTTTTTGATTTTGACGGTACGCTGGCCAACTCCGAACAGAACCACTTCGAAGTCTGGAATATCGTTCTTGCCGAGTGCGGTGAAGCTCCGCTGGATGAATACACCTATACCCATGGTCTGGCGGGCCTGCCCGTGCCCGAAGCTGCGCGGCACGTAAAAGAGCATCTGTCACTGACCGTACCGCTTGAAGAGATCGTCCGCCGCAAAAACATCGAAACCGGACGCTACTTTACCGAGCACCCGGTCGATATGATGCCGTTCGCCAAGGAGATTCTGACCCTGTGCCGCGAACGCGGTTTGAAGCTGGCACTGGTGACGGCTTCTTCTCGCAGCGAACTGGCGCCAACATTCAAGCACCATGAACTGGCCCCGTTCTTCGATGCCGTTGTCACTCGTGATGACGTAGAACGCAGCAAGCCGTTCCCTGACAGCTATCAGCTGGGCATGGAACGACTGGGCGTGACGGCCGCCGAATCCTTGGCTGTGGAAGACACCTCGCACGGCGTACAGGCCGCCCATAGTGCCGACATTCCCGTGGCCGCCGTGCCCAACGAGCATTCCCGCAGCGGTGACTTTTCTGCTGCTACCGTCGTCATCGACGATGGCCTAAAAGGTGTATGGCGCTGGATCGAAGCACAGCTGTAACCCTTTTCCCCTTCCGCTTGGGCCTGCAAGGCCGATGGTTATGAGCGGAAGGGATGCTTCTCGCCTTCTGATAATTCCCCCATCGAGCGCGATAGCGCTCACCAGTGGTTTTCTCTCCTGAACGCAATGGCCTGATAGGCAATACCGCTCTGGCCGTTTGATGCCTCATTCACGCACTGTGGAACACGACTGTAGCGTGCTGTATTCCCTATCTTTTTGGTATAATGGCTGTCTGTTATGATTACGATGTTTGCGTTAAAGACAAGTGTGCAACGCACGATAATCATAAGTGACGCGTACCGTCATGAAACACCTTGTTATGGCGATGAACCTCGCGTTCAACCCCATGCCATAGCGCAATGTGCAGATAAATCAGTCGTTCGGAAAAAGGGTGTTAACGCGCTCGCCAGATAGGTGAAATGAAGCCAATAATCGGTTAACTTACTGGTAACGATCATAAAAAAATGGGATAGAGGTGCAGTGGATACCAGCCTCCATCACCTTAGGCACAATTATTAAAGGGGGAATGATGGCGTCTCTATCATCCTTGCAGCAGCTGTTCGACATCACCCTGAGCGATGCCGGGCGTTTGCTAACGCTCTCAACGCCGCTGGGCAGCCATGCACTGCTGGTGCAGCGCGTCGTCGCGCACGAGCAGCTCAGCACACCGTTTACCTTTACCGTCGACTGTATCTCGCAGCAGCATGACCTTGACCTGCGCCAGCTGTTGGCGCAGCCGGTCACGTTGTCGATTTTGCAGGCCAACGGCACCTACCGTGATCTGCATGCCATCGTCAGCGATGCCGCCCTGTTGGGTAGCGATGGCGGTGTCAGCGACTATCAGCTGGTGCTCGCGCCGTGGATGACGCTGCTGGAGCACATCACCGACAGCCGTATCTTCCAAGACCTGACAGTCGTTGAGATCGTTACCCAGGTACTGGAAAGCCATTCGTTCAGCGAGGGCGGTTTCCGCTTCGATCTGCGCCACCAAGACCGCTACCCCAAACGCTCCTACTGTGTGCAGTACCGCGAGAGCAGCTACCACTTCATCAGCCGTTTGCTGGAAGAAGAGGGAATCTGGTGGTACGTCGCGCAGGAACAGGATAAGCACGTCATCGTCTTCACCGACGACAACGACACCTGCCCCAACGTCAGCCCCGAGACGATCCGTTTTCATCGCCAGTCCGCGACCGAGCAGTTCGACAGCCTGACCGACTGGGGGCACGAGCGTCGCGTGCAGCCGACCCGCGTCAGCTTAGGCTCGTTCGACTACAAGGCACCGGGCGCACCGACGCGTGTTCAGCTCGATACCGTCGACGAGCAGAACGGGTTGCCAGTACTCGAGCAGTACGATTACCCCGGTGAATACAACTTCCCACGCTACGACCGTGGCCATCAGCTGGGCGACACCCGAATGGAAGGGCATGAGTCGCAGGCCGAGCGTTTCACGGGGGCGGGCGGCACGCGCCAATTGAGCGTGGGCCACAGCGTTGTACTAAGCCAGCATCCCAACCATGACAGCGGCGGGATGGAGAAGCGCACCTTCCTGTTGCTGGAACTGCGCTGGGCGGCAGAGAACAACCTGCCGATGGCCGCCGTGCGTCGCCAGATGCCGGGCAGTCTTGAGGCGCAGGTAGACGCTTTGCGTCAGGCCACGGGGCACGCGATTGAAGGCGCCGCTGAGCAAGATACCGCCGGTACGGCGTTCTTCCATGTTCAGCTGGAAGCGCAGTACCGCACGGTGCCGTATCGTGCGCCGATGACCCATACTAAGCCCGCACTGGGCGGCCCACAGACCGCCATGGTGGTCGGACCTGCCAACGAACAGATTCATACTGACCGCCTCAATCGCGTGAAGGTGCAGTTCCATTGGGACCGTAAAGGCCAGTACAGCGAGACATCGAGCTGCTGGCTGCGTGTATCGCAGGGCAATGCGGATAGCGGCTGGGGGGCCGTGTTCGTGCCGCGCGTCGGACAGGAAGTGATCGTCAGCTTCCTTGAAGGCGATCCCGATCGCCCGCTGATCACTGGGCGCGTCTACAACGGCGATCGCCAGCCACTGTGGCACAGCAACGGCCTGCTATCGGGCTTCCACACCCAGAACTACCGCGGCGGTGGCTATAACGAACTGGTGTTTGACGACGCCACTGGGCAAAGCCGCATTCGCTTGGGCACTGACCAGCAGCATTCACAGCTGAACCTGGGCTACCTGATTCATCAGGAAGGCAATGATCGCGGGGCGTTCCGCGGCCTTGGCTTCGAGCTGCGCAGTGACGCCTACGGTGCCGTACGGGCCAACCAAGGGCTGTACCTGTCGAGCTGGGGACAAGCCCATGCCAGCGGTGACCAGCTGGACGTTGATCCTGCGCGTCAGCAGCTGACCAGCGCTCAGCGCCTCAACGACCAATTGAGTGATCTGGCAACGCAGCACAAGGCTGACGCCCTGACCAGTCCCGCACCGCTCACTAAAGCGGCAGAGCAGGCCAGTACCGCATTAGCAGGTACCTCTCACGGCAACGGTGACTCCGCAGCGGCGCAGGCAAGTGCCAGTGGTGGTACCGGTCAGTCGCGCAAAATGAGCGAACCGTGGCTGCATGCCGCGTCACCCGCGGGCATCAGCTTGACTACCCCACAGTCAACGCACGTGGCACAGGGCGAACACCTCACCCTGACCAGTGGGCAGGACACCACGATCGCCACCGGCAAGAGCCTGCTGGCTTCGATCACTGAACGACTGTCGCTATTTGTCTACAACGCCGGGATCAAACTGTTCGCCGGTAAGGGCAAGGTCGAGATACAGGCACAATCGGACGAGATGGCCCTGACCGCCCAGAAGGACGTGCATGTCAGCTCAACGCAGGGCAAGGTCGAGGTGGCTGCGACCGATGAGATCTTGCTGAGCTGTGGCGGCGGCTATATCCGTATCAAGGGCGGCAACATTGAGATTCATGCGCCCGGCACCATCAGCGTGAAGGGGGCCCAGCACGCTTTTTCCGGCTCGACCTCGCAAAGCCCGACCCTGCCGGAACTGCCGACCAGCGAACCTGGCAACCTACAGCTGTGGCATGCCTATGCCCAAGGCGAAGCCGTCCCCGGTGCGAAGTACCGCGCCACATTAAGCGATGGCAGCGTGCGCGAAGGGGCACTGGATGCGTCAGGGAAAGCAATGCTGACGGGCGTTCCCCCGGGTGGGGCCGCCGTGGAGTTCTTCCGCGAACCGACGCCCGTGTCGGGGGAGGGCAACGTGTGGCCGCGTTGGCAAGGAAAAGGCAAACCGTTGAATCTAGCCGGCATCGATCCTTCCTCGGACATCACAAAATAAAGAATGCAGGGATAACGAACACTCATGACAGACACACCACAAAACGATCAGCAGAGCCAAGTCTCACCCCAACAGGTAGTGAACGATGCCAGTGCGGCAGAAGAAAATCCGCTCAAAGGCATTGATCCCAAGCTGATTGAGCAGGCCAACCAGCGACGTGTGATGTATGCTCCGGCCAACGTTGAGCCTTCTATGCCAGAAGTCACGATGGAAGAGCCGAAGCCGAACGATAACGGCAGCAACATGGTGCATTACATCATGGAAGGGGCCGCATGCGTCCCCATCGTGGGTAACGTGATTGCGCTTAAAGATGTGGCGTTTGATACCTATGAAATCTGCAAGACCGACGAGCATAACCAACATTCGAATTTCAAAAATATCTGGCTATGGGTCACGCTCGGCGTTGATGGTATCGGCCTAATCCCTGCGGCAGGCAACGCTTCAGCACCCATTCGTGCGGTTGTTAGACACGGCCTGTGGGAGTTTGCGCGCGGTATGGGACTGGCGCTATTGATCGACAAACTGGTCGAGGTATTCAGTGGCCAGATTGAAGAGTTCTTATTGAAATTGCAGTCGTGGATTGAAGATCTCAAAAGCCTACTGGTTGATCTGATCAAGAAGCTGGGTAACTCGCTGGCGGATTTCATCCATAGCCCGTTCAACTGGGCCAAGCAGGTCAAGTTGATCGAAGAAGGTTGGACCGTCTGGCCGTCGGACAATGTCAAAAAAATTGCCTTCAAAGGCATGGAAAAGCTGCTGGATTGTTTGGATCAGACGCTGCGCCAGTCCCTTGAGCAGGGCATGCGTGACTATAGCGTGCAGGGCGCCGTTAAGGTGGGAGATGCCATCCTCAAACTGATGCCGCTGGTGATCGCCATTACCGATGCCGTACTGGCACGTCGGCACAAGACACACAACGTGCAGGCGCAGTCACACGTGGCCAACGATGGCAAGGCGCATCACCCCGCCGCGCTGGTCGAACAGAAAGGTGACTGCACCAAGGCACCTGCCGACAATCACCCCACGCCGGCGAAAGATAAGCCTGGGTGTTCAACGTGTAATGACGAAGAAGGAACACATCGGCCTAAACCTCGTACACAGAACCCGATTCATCTTGTAATGGGGGATGAAAACCTGTGGCAGACCGATTTCGTCGTGCCCGGGCTTATTAATCTTGAGTGGACGCGTTTCTACCGTTCTAGCTGTGACATGCTGGACGATAGCGAGCTGGGGGCGCGTTGGAGTACGCCCTACCATCTACGCTTTGAGCAGAGCGACGAGCAGCTGTTCTTTGTAGATGATGAAAACCGCTGTGTGCCGCTTGCCTCCCTTGCTGTGGGCGAATCACGTTATGAACCCACTGAGCATATAACGCTGTCGCGTCCTTCCGAGCACGAAATCGTGTTGGAGACGCTTTATAACGATCGCCAGCGCTATGTGCGAATGGGCAGCCTCAACAGCGCGGGACGCCATGTGTTCCGGTTGGTCGAGGCCCGGGAACAAGACGGCAATGCGCTGCACTTCGAGTACGACACCGCTCAGCGGCTGATGATGCGCATTACCGATGGTGCTGCGATGGACGTGCGCCTAACGTATAACGCAGAAGGGCTAGTTGAGCGGATCGAGCGCCATTTTCCAGATGCTGAACACGCGCCTGAAGTGCTGTCGCACTATGGGTATGACGAACAGCGTGATCTGGTTGCACAGACTGATGCCCGGGACCGAACGCGCACCTATCGCTATGAACAGCACCTGCTGACGTTCTATGCCAACCGCAACGGTTTGGGATGCCATCTGGAGTGGGAGTGGCCCGGTCAGGCAGAAGGTGAACCCGCCAATGCGCGTGAAGCGCGCTGTATCCATAACTGGCTGGACGATGGCAGTGAAGATACCCGCTTCGAATACAACCGCAGCATGTGGTACACCAAGGTCACCGATGCGCACGGGCTAGAGACCTACTATCGCTATAACTACTTCAATCGTATTGAGTCACGGACCACCCCGTATCAGCCACATCTGGGCAGTGAACACTGGCGCTGGGATGAGCACGGTAATCTGCTGGCGCATATTGATGGCGAAGGGCGCACCTTTGCCTTTGAATACGATGCCAAGGGACGTTTGATCCGTTTTAGCGATCCGATGTCGCGCACAACAGTTTATGAGTACGATGAAAAAGGGCGTCAGACCACGATGACTGACCCCATTGGTCGTATGCGCAAAACGATGTATGACGGGCAAGGACGTGTTGCGGCGGATACCGACTTTGCCGGTCGCACGACCCAGTTTAAGTACAACGACCAATCGCTGCCGATCAAGGTCATTGATCCCGCCCATAACGAATACGGTTATCAGTGGAATGAACAAGGGCAGTTGATTGCCTCTACCGACTGTTCCGGGCAGAAGACCACCTATAGCTACGATCATCGAGGTCAGCTGATCGAGCAGACCGATGCGTTGAAACAGAAGATCTACTTCCAGCGTGATCGGATGGGACTGCCGACCGTCGTGCGCTATCCCGACGGCACCACTGAGCAGTTCGAGTACGACGGCGAGGGCAACCTGACCCGCTACGTTAACCCGAAAGGCGAAGAAACCCGCTACGCCTACGACGGTAAGGGGCTACCGGTCGAACGCATCGATGCGGCCGGTTTCCGCCTTGCCTATCAGTACGACACTCTGCGCCGCCTGTCACGCCTGACCAACCAGAACGGCGAGCAGTGGTCGTTCGATTACGACGGTGTGGGTCGCCTTAAGCAGGAAGTGGGCTTCGATGGTCGTACGCGTCAGTACCAGTACGACGAAGGCGGGATGTTGCTGACCTACCGCGAGGGCGATCAGGCCACGCTGTATGAACGTGACAGTACGGGGCTGCTGAAGCGCAAGCTTATTGAGCGCACGGGACACGGTATCGTTGAGACGCGTTATGCCCACGATAGGCTGGGGCGCCTGACCTCGGTGCAGAACAGCCACAGTGCAGTACGTCTGCATTATGATGCGCTGGACAATCTGATCGCTGAAGAGCAGACCGCGGACCTGCCGGACGGTTATTGTTATCGCAGTGTCTATCGCCATACCTACGATGTGCTGGGCAACCGCCAGACGACCACGCTGCCTAACGGCCAAGAAGTGGCGTGGCTGCGTTATGGTTCCGGCCATGTGCATGCGATGTCGCTTGACCGCCAACCGTTGTTTGATTTCGAGCGCGATGCGCTGCACCGTGAAACGGCGCGCCACTATGGCGTCCAACAGCAGACGCGCCAGTACGATGTGATGGGCCGCCTGACCCGTCAGCAGCGTTTATTGGGCGACGAAGCCAAGCAGCAGCGCCTGTATCACTACACCCAGACCTCCGAACTGTACGGTATCGACGACTCGCTCAAAGGTGAGACGCGCTATCAGTATGATCCGATTGGCCGTCTCAAAGCGGCCAGTACGCCGCTGGGCAACGAAACCTTCGCGTTTGACCCGGCGGGTAACCTGATCGACCCCGAACTGCTGCAGAATACCGAGCAGCACCGCGACAGCCAGCCGATCAACACTCGCTGGGACGGCGCGCGTGAAGAAGTTAAATTCGACTACCGCCAGCTGCCCAAAGTGATGGGCAACCTGCTGGAACGCTACGCAGGCACCCATTACCAATACGATGAGCGCGGCAACCGCCGCCGCCAGACGGAACCGAGCGGCCATACCACCGAATACCTCTATGACGCCGATGACCGCCTGATTGAGGTCAAACGCTACCGTCGCGCCCCTGCGGCTGGTGATACCACCCCGCCCGAGATGCACGCCAAATACGGCTACGACGGCTTTGGGCGTCGCCTATGGAAACTGGTCAAAGACGGCAAGGCCAAACCTAAGCTCACCGTGTTCAGCTGGGACGCCAACCTACTGACCTCGGAAGAGGTGTTCGAAGGAGAGTTCCACTTCTGGGATACGTTCGCCTACCCGCAAGAGCCAGAACTCGAGCCCGAAGACCCGAGCAAGAAATTCTCGCTGCCAGTCGCCCAGCGCGTGCACACACTGACAGCGCGTGCACTCAAGCGTACCCACTGGCTGTATGAACCCGAAAGCTTCGTCCCCGCGGCGCAGCTAGTCGACACCTATAATCAGCATGCCCAGCGTATGACAGGTACCGGCCAAGCCACCTACTCATCCAGTGTGTCGGCAGCGTCAGCAACACTAGAACCCCAGCTGTACTATATCCATACCGATCATCTGGGTACGCCACAGGAACTCACCGACCGCAACGGCAATCTACACTGGGTAGGGCACTATCGTGCATGGGGTGAACTGGCAAAGGCCAATGACAGCGAGGGCAACGCCGCCAGTGTTGAGATGCCACTGCGCTTCCAAGGACAATACTGTGATGCGGAAACCGGACTGCACTACAACCGCTTCAGGTACTATGACCCGCAGGTAGGGCGGTTTACGACCCAAGACCCGATTAGCCTTGCTGGTGGGGTTAACCTATATCAGTACGCGCCAAGTCCTATTATATGGGTTGATCCTCTGGGGTTAACTAATTTTAATGCTCTAGAGCTAGCCCAAAAAAAAGCTAGTGAAGTAGTCGCAACAGCCAAGGAAAATGGTACAAGGTGGCCTACAGCAACAACTGCTGTTAAGAACACGCGGACAGGAGAAGTGTTTTATGGAGCTAGTGGAAGTAAGCCTGAGAATATATCGGCGAAACTAGCAGTAGAAATGCCTGCTGTTAGTTCTGAGCCATGGGCTGTTAATAATTGTGCAGAAATTGATGCTGTTAACAAAGCATATAAGTCAGGAGCATCTGCTCATGACCTTGAAATGGCAACAGTTCATACTGGTGATGGTTCTCCATTTCCTAAATGTAGAAACTGTTGTAAAACATTTAACAGAGTTGGTATAAAAGTTCTTTCAGGATGAGGTTGAAATGAAATTTATAGTTGATAATAAAGTTGCAGATGTTCTTATGTCATCAGGATGGTTTTTTAATAGAAAAATAAATATTAGTCACTATGTTGATGCCCTTTTTGATAAAGGGTATTTTGTGAATGAAAGTGCAAAAGAATTTTTAAAAAGCATGGGTGGGTTGAAAATAAAACATGCTTCTTATTCAAATGATGATTTGACAGAAGAGTTTTTTGTTGACCCATTAAAACCAGTGTCATGGTTAGACCCTCGTTGGGTATCAGATTGTTATAATAAAATAGCAAACGAAGAAATTTGTCCAATTGGTGTTGGTTTTTCAGAACATATGGTAATTTTTATTTCGGAGTCTGGGAAAATGTACGGAGGTTATGATGATTACTTTTGTTTAATGGGTGATACGATAAATAAAGGTTTAAAAAATTTGTTTTTTGATAGGAGTTTTTATCAATTAGAATAATGGTTCATCACCTTATTCACGAGATGAGTTTTGATTGATCGACTATTATAAATTTTAGCAGATGGCAGTAGTTTTTTCTGTCAAAAATATTTAATTAATCGCATGATTAACCAGAAGTATAATATATATGATGGGCAAATATTTATACTTGATACGCTCACGATATGCTGGGTCGCCTGACTTCGGTGCAGAACAGCCACAGCGCTGTGCGTCTGCATTATGACGCGCTGGACAATCTAATCGCTGAAGAGCAGACCGCTGATCTGCCGGACGGTTATCATTACCGCAGCGTCTATCGTCACACCTATGACGTGCTTGGCAACCGCCAGACCACCATGCTACCGAACGGGCAAGAAGTGGCGTGGCTGCGTTATGGTTCCGGCCACGTGCATGCGATGTCGCTCGACCGCCAACCGCTGTTTGATTTCGAGCGTGATGCGCTGCATTGCGAGACGGCGCGCCACTATGGCGTCCAACAGCAGACGCGCCAGTACGATGTAATGGGCCGCCTGACCCGTCAGCAGCGTTTATTGGGCGAAGAAGCCAAGCAACAGCGTCTGTATCACTACACCCAGACGTCCGAACTGTACGGTATCGACGACTCGCTTAAAGGTGAGACGCGCTATCAGTATGACCCGATCGGTCGCCTCAAAGCGGCCAGTACGCCGCTGGGCAACGAAACCTTCGCGTTTGACCCAGCGGGTAACCTGATTGACCCCGAACTGCTGCAGAACACCGAGCAGCACCTCGATAGCCAGCCGATCAATACCCGCTGGGACGGTGCGCGCGAAGAGGTAAAATTCGACTACCGCCGGCTGCTGAAAGTGATGGGCAACCTGCTGGAACGCTACGCGGGCACGCATTACCAGTACGATGAGCGCGGCAATCGCCGTCGCCAGACCGAGCCAAGCGGTCATACCACCGAATACGTCTACGACGCCGACGACCAGCTGCGGGAAGTTAAACGCTATCGTCGCGCGCCTGCCGCTGGTGACACCACTCCACCCGAGATGCACGCCAAGTACGGCTACGATGGCTTTGGGCGTCGCTTGTGGAAGCTAGTCAAAGACGGCAAGACCAAGCCTAAGCTCACCGTGTTTAGCTGGGACGCCAACCTGCTGACCTCGGAAGAGGTGTTCGAAGGAGAGTTCCACTTCTGGGATACCTTCGCGTACCCGCAAGAACCGGAACTCGAATCCGAAGACCCGAGCAAGAAATTCTCGCTGCCAGTCGCCCAGCGCGTGCATACACTGACGGCTCGAGCACTTAAACGCACCCATTGGCTGTACGAACCCGAAAGCTTTGTGCCCGCAGCACAGCTGGTTGAGACCTACAACCAGCACGCTCAGCGTATGACCGGTACTGGCCAAGCCGCTTACTCATCTGCTGTGTCGGCAGCTTCAGCAACACCTGAATTCCAGCTGTACTACATCCATACCGATCATCTGGGTACGCCACAGGAACTGACCGACCGCAACGGGCAGCTACACTGGGTAGGGCACTATCGTGCATGGGGTGAGCTGGCAAAGGCCAATGACAGCGAAGGCAATGCCGCTAACGTTGAGATGCCACTGCGCTTCCAAGAACAATATTGTGATGCGGAAACCGGACTGCACTACAACCGCTTTAGGTACTACGATCCTCAGGTAGGGCGCTTTACGACCCAAGACCCGATTAGCTTAGCGGGTGGGATTAATCTTTATCAGTACGCGCCTAATCCCATACAGTGGGCTGATCCATTTGGTTTAAAAAAATCATCTTCATCGCGAAAGCCAGAAAAGGTTTCGACAAAATCTACTGGTAGGACAAAACCGAATAATAGAAACGAAGAATTTGCTTATGATCATGTAAATAAACATCCTGAGAATGGTACTGTTATTATTGGTAGTGACCAAATAAATGACCCTTGTTTTAAAGGGAAAGGATGGTCTAAGGTAGAACAAAAAATCAATGGTGTTATAGTGCATTATATGGCCAAAATAGATGAAAATGGCAATATGACCCATGTGACAGATTTCAAGATAAAGGATTGATAATGAAATACATATACTCGGGCGAAGGAAAAAACGAAGAGCACTGGCTTTGTTGTGAAAAAAACAAAGCTCCTTACATTGAAATAAGTTTTATAGAAGAAAATTATACAAACATATTTTTTGATGTGACAAACATTTGCTCTGATCTAGAGGTTTTGTCAGAAAAAATAAAGTCTTTTTATATTTCTTATATCGAGTTTTTTAGAATATGCTCTATTCTTATAGATGACATTAAAAGCCAGTATTACTTTTTTAATTTAGTGGTAAAGAAAGAGCATGCTGAGTGTATTGCTAATCAGCTATATGATTTTTTATTGGCCTTTATAAAAAACGAATTATAGTTTTCCTTGACAATTACGCTGTGTTTATATTTGTGCATAGCTTGTTGAATCGCTCGATTCTCTTGTGTGTCTACGGCCATCACTATTACAGCGTTTATCGTTATACCCACGATGTGATGGTTCGCCTAGCCCGCTAGCAACGTCTAGTGTGGGAAGATGCTAAGCAGCAACACCTCGACCGCAACGGGCAGCTACACTGGGTAGGGCACTATTCCAGTGTGTCGGCAGCGTCAGCAACACCTGAGCCCCAGCTGTACTATATCCATACCGACCATCTGGGTACGCCACAGGAACTCACCGACCGCAACGGCAATCTACACTGGGTAGGGCACTATCGTGCATGAGGTGAACTCGCCAAGGCCAATGACAGCGAAGGCAACGCCGCCAGTGTTGAGATGCCACTGCGCTTTCAGGGGCAGTACTGTGACGCGGAAACCGGACTGCATTACAACCGCTTTAGGTACTACGATCCACAGGTAGGACGGTTTACGACCCAAGACCCGATCAGCCTAGCGGGTGGGCTTAACCTGTATCAGTACGCGCCTAATCCTGTACATTGGGTTGATTCACTCGGGCTGACTCCATGTCCATCCAGTGCTGCGAATATGTCGAGGGCCGAGCGGCAAGATCGAATCAATGAGCTTGCTGAAGCAAATGCGCATAGACGACTGCAAGAGATGGAAAATGCAAACCCGAGGTCACATTTCTTGGAACGGCATGGTGCGCAGACTAGTTTAGATGCTCAGTATGAACGGGCGGCGCATGGAACAAACCCAACAACAGGGGCTGCGCAGCGTCAGCCATCAGCAGCTACACGCTTTACAAGTCATCGTGATCAATTGAATGCAATTCAAAAAGCTCAAACTATCCGGCAGCGAACAGGGGATAATGTTGTAACTATTCCTTATAATAGCCAAGTGATAGGGGAGGGATATAGCAAAATGGGACCTACGTATGGTAATTCACATACAGCTCAAGTAGTTTTTGGTCAAAATGAACAAGTTGTTACCGCTTATCCTATTTGGGGGAAATGATAATGCTTAACTACACTCAGTATAGAGAAAAATATGGTAAGTTGTTAAACATACTAGTTGCTTTGGATGACAATATAGTGACTGATGATCAGTATGAACTAACGAAGGGGTGGGATATCAATGAAAAAAATGGGTTTGATCAATATCTGAAAGTTATCATAATACCTTATTTTGTAGAGTATTCTTTAGAGAAAAAAGAACAAATCATGGGCGCAATTGAATTTGCTATTAATGGCGATTATGATGATTTGAATAAGATATTTTCTGAGCTAACATTTGTTTTTGACTATGAGATTAAAGATAAAAGAGAGTTTTTAATAAGGTTGAAAAAGGGATTGGAAAATTATAAAAATACCTCTTTTTGTAAGGTTAATGATTCCTGAAAATAATAAAATGGTAATAAGTGGATGCCTCTCTGTGCTAATTGGGAGTATTTTATTATTTTTGATAATTTAGTGTACTGTATTGGTGTTGATTTTTTATTATTTATAATGGTCTGGGCTGTATTAGATTTTTATGAAGCGATGATAGAATTTTTATGGGTCCTGTTTTTGTATTATAAGAAAGATGTACATTATCTATGGTAAGTTTAAAAATACGAATCAATTGTTTTGATTGGTATTTAAATTATCAGGATTGACTTGAGAAAATCAAGCCAAGGTAAAATTGTTGTGTTATGGAATATATTTAAGGATAGTTATTCTATGCAGCCTTGAAAAAGCGATAAAAAAATAGGATATTTTATTGAATGGCCAAAAGTATATGTGAAAAATATATTTTGGTAATAGTAATTTATTGAAAGTTAAAAAAGTAGAAATTTAAGTTTTTATAAATACTAAATATTTTGAAAGAGTTAGCATTAAAATAAATGTTATTATTAAATAATGATATTTATATACTGAAAATTTTGCTAAGAGGTTATTCATAACTTGAGTAATTGCTTTTATCTTTTCTAAAATAGATGGTTTTTACCGCAAATTTGAGATTTTAATATCCTCCAATAATATGGGTGTTGGAGTTATTAAGCATGCTCTAACTTACAACAGAGGGTTTTCCTAAATTAGCTTTGTTAGAAGCATTCAAAGTGCAGTTTCAGTCAGGAAATCTGATCTAGGGAGATTTGATTGGGATCGCGAGTGTTGGTTTACGGGAATCGGAATGAAAGGGATGAAGTTATTCTTACTGCATGGCGAATATTACTGTTGCAGTATAGGCATTGATGATTTTTAAAATGCACTAATAGGTTGGAGAAATTTTATATGGCCATCTACAGTAAGTAATACAAGATGACAGATATCTATTACAGCGGTCACTGGCCTGTAGGCTTTACACGCGATAAGTATATTGTTATTTGATACTTGGCCAATAAATACAATAAGTCAAAATTGCGTGTCTTCAGAAATACGGCTCCTCCCGGGGGCAGACTTTAATGACGTCGCTTTGCCCATCTCTGCTGTGCTATTTCCTTCCTACAGCACCGTCTCATGAATAGCGCTTTTCGCCCATTCCACCAATGCCATAACCTGTTCCGGCCGTTTCCCTCGCAACATGGGATGAATCACCAGACACAGCATTCCGTCTGTCTCCAGAAAAGGCAGCGGTGCGACTAGGCGGTGATGTGCCAGTGCGTCGGCCACTAGCATATCCGGGGCCATTGCTACGCCCAGTCCAGCTTCGGCGGCTTCCAGCAGGTAGAGCGAGTGTTGGAACGTCTGTTGATACGCTATCGGTTTGGTTGTACTGCTGTGAGCTTCCAGCCAGAGCGCCCAGGCTTCGGTGCGGGACTGCGTCGACAGCAGTGGCAGCTGCATTAGCTCGTCTAGTGAGCTTATCGTTTTGCCGCTTGTTAGCGTCGGTGAGCATACGGGGCCGAAGCGTTCCGGATGAAGGGGAATCACTTCATAGCCTTGGGGCCACGGTGGGTCCAGATAGACCAGCGCCACGTCGAGGCCGGCACGTTCTACGTCTAGTGCATCATCAGTAGATACGACGTGCCAGCGCATGTCTTGCAGCAGTGGCGGCAGCGAGGCCATGCGAGGAATTAGCCAGCGTGACAGTAGACTCCCTGTGCAGCCCAGTGTCAGCGGTTGATGTTGTTGCGCCGTAAGCAGTCCTTCCCAGCACTCGTGAAGTTGACCAAACGCTTCGTGGGTGGCCTTCGCGAGTGTCCGTCCTTCATCGGTCAGTTCTAGGCGTCCTCTGACGCGCAGAAACAGTGGCATTCCCAGTTGTTGTTCCAGCTGGCGTACCTGTCGGCTGACCGCGCCATGTGTGACATTAAGTGTCCGGGCGGCACCGCTCATGCTGCCTAGCCGTGCAGTGGCGTCAAACGCGCGCAGTGCATTGAGTGATGGGTATTCGTGAGCGGGGCGCATGCGGTTATCTCTCGGCAATAAGGACGGATAGGGGTGTCCGTGAGCAATGACCGTAGCTGCCACTCGCATCCTGTCGGGTATGGGGCTGTCTGCGATGACCATTGCATTAAGCATGTGAGTTTAACTCACAGTGGCGTGCATACAAGTCGATTCCTGTTCGCCAGCGAGTCGGGTAGTGTAGTCCTCAATTCGGTAGCATGCTCGTGCAGGTTGGCATGCTACGCACATGACATGATGACAGGAGCCGTACCATGACCGCTCACCGCCCGACACAGCAGCCTGATCGTGATGGATTCTTCGGCATCTATGGCGGCCGCTTCGTTGCCGAAACGCTGATGCCACTGATTCTGGACGTTGAAAAGAACTACACCGCGCTGAAGGATGACCCCGCTTTTAAAGCCGAGCTGGCTGATCTGCAGCGCGACTACATTGGTCGCCAGACGCCGCTCTACTTTGCTGAGCGTCTGACCGAGTATCTCGGTGGTGCCAAGATCTACCTCAAGCGTGAAGACCTTAACCATACCGGTGCGCACAAGATCAACAACTGCATCGGGCAGATCCTAGTAGCTAAGCGCATGGGCAAGACGCATGTCATCGCTGAAACCGGCGCGGGCATGCACGGGGTCGCTACGGCGACCGTAGCGGCGCGCTTTGGCATGCGTTGTACTGTTTTCATGGGGTCTACTGATATCGACCGCCAGCAGGCCAACGTCTTCCGTATGAAGATGCTGGGAGCGACCGTTATTCCCGTTACCGCGGGCAATGGCACCCTCAAAGATGCGATGAATGAGGCGCTGCGCTACTGGGTCTCACACGTTGACGATACGTTCTACATCATCGGTACGGCGGCTGGCCCGCACCCGTATCCTGAAATGGTTCGTGACTTCCAGTCCGTCATCGGCCGCGAAGTCCGCGAACAGATTTTGCAGAAGGAAGGGCGCTTGCCTGACACATTGGTGGCCTGCATCGGTGGCGGTTCCAATGCAATCGGTCTATTCCACGCTATGGTGAATGATGAAGGCGTCGCGATGGTGGGGGCCGAAGCGGGTGGTTTGGGGCTGGAATCCGGTCAGCATGCCGCAGCGCTCAATGCGGGCACTCCCGGTATCCTGCACGGCAACCTGACGTACCTGTTGCAGAGTGATGATGGTCAGATTTTGGATGCGCACTCCGTCTCCGCGGGGCTCGACTACCCGGGGGTAGGGCCGGAACACTCCTTCTTCCATGATACGGGACGCGTTGAATACGTCACCGTCAACGATGACGAAGCGATCAAGGCCTTCCAGCTGCTCTGCCATATCGAAGGCATCATCCCCGCGCTGGAATCGTCGCATGCACTGGCCGACGTCATTCGCCGTGCGCCGACGCTGCCCAAAGACCACATCATCGTGATGAACCTGAGCGGGCGTGGCGACAAAGACATGGACAGTGTCGCGCACTATCTGGAACGACATCCCGAAGCACAGCTTGACGCTATCGGTGGTGCTGACAATGCTGCTGGTCAACAGGAGGCTACCCGATGAGTCGTATCAATGCCTGTTTCGAACGCCTGCACGCTGAAAACCGTGCAGCCCTGATCACTTTCATTATGGCTGGGGACGGCGGCGAAGCCACTTCTCAGGCGGTGTTAAATGCCCTGCCGGCGGCCGGTGCTGACATCATTGAGCTGGGAATGCCGTTCTCTGATCCAGTGGCAGATGGGCCCAGCATCCAGCTGGCCGGACAGCGTGCACTGGATAACGGTCACCGCATGGCCGACACGCTGGCGCTGGTCAAGGGCTTCCGTCAGCAGGACGACACCACGCCGATCGTGCTGATGGGCTATGGCAACACCGTCTACTTCCACGGCATTGAATCGTTCATCGAACAGGCAAAAGCGGCGGGCGTCGATGGCTTGATCATCGTCGATATCCCTGCAGAGCATGACGCGATGCTGGCTGCACCGGCACGAGCCAAAGGGCTGGACGTTATCCAGCTGGCCACGCCGACGACCGATGACGTGCGCTTGCCTGCTGTGCTGAAGAACAGCAGTGGCTTCCTGTACTACGTCTCAATCGCTGGGGTGACGGGCAGCCAGGCACCGGATATCGCCAAAGTGCATCAGGCCGTTACGCGACTCAAGGCGTCCACACAGACACCGGTTGCCGTTGGTTTCGGTGTGCGCACCGCTGAACAGGCTGCTGCCATTGGGGCGTTCAGTGATGGTGTGGTGGTCGGGTCCGCTATCGTCGATGCGCAGGCGAAGGCGACTTCTCCGGAAGAGGCGGTTGAAAACGTTGCCGCACTGACACGCAGTCTGGCGGAAGGGGTGCGTCGCGCGCGTCAGTCTTAACGCTCTTTTTGCGCGATGTATACCGGATCAGGAAACCTCAGGTGCTTCGGTAGCTGGGGTTTCTGTCGTTTCTGTCGTTATAAGGTGCCGAATGCGAGGCGCTGGTGTGTTGCGATGCAGGAAGGACTATTGTCAGTAAAGCGGCCGTTGTTTTGGCGACAGTTGTGTTGATGCGCTGCCGCCGAAAGAGACTTGTGACCTACTGATCTGGGAGGAACAGGCAATGACGGACCGACGACCGCTCAACCCTAACGTGACGGTTCCGAAAAAAGGCGGTGGCGAACAGCCACGTTCTCGCAATGACAATGGGCGTGTGCGCGGCAAGCGCAATGATGCAGGCAAGCCTCACCGTACATTATAGTGGTACATAGAAGGCTGGTTCCCCCTTGGCGATGATAGGAGACGTGTCGCTGGCGTATGGCACAGCGTGTCTTCCGCATCGTCAAGGATGTGACACTGCTCGCTGAACATTCAGCGAGCAGTGTTCTATTTCCCCCTAATCAACCGATACACCATCAGGCATACAGATCGACAAGGCCTCCGCTGGTCGTGCTGGCACTGTTCTGAGCCGATTTATCGAGCTTGGGTGCCGGTACGTCCTGTGTCGCCTGTGCCGCAGCGGCTTTCTGCTGCTGTAACTGCTGAAGCTGGGCCTGAAGCATCTGAATCTGCGCCTGCAACTGCTGCGTGACTTCTTCAGAGCCTTCGCTGTCAGTGTCGACTTCCGATACTTTGTCCTGCAGCGAAGCGATCTGTTTTTCGATCGCTTCGATCTGCTGGTCATAGCTGGCGGGCCGTGCTGATGACTGTACCGATGTGCTGCTACTTACCCCTGAAATGCCCATTTTATCTTCCTCTTATTGAATGAGTCATAACGGTTTAGAACCTCGCAGTGTATATCGGCTGATATGGCGATCTGCCTCGTATCTTATTAAGCTAAATAAATGATTTGGCGCTGATGAAGGAGGGATATATCGGGGAGTAACGGCGGTTTTTTGAGCCGATGACTCAATGATTCTGTGCGGTGCAGTCGCCGCGATGGCGCATGCCCATTTCTGGCGAACGGCATGTTGATATGCCATAAGGCGGAAGAAGGAAGGGCCGCCCGAAAGTGGCGACCCCTTGGTGTCACTCTGCGTTATCGGCCCACTGGTGACGGCGTCGATAGGCATACAGCACGGCAAGCCCGCCCGCGCGTACGATCATGAACAGCATGAACGAGGCCCATAAGCCGTGGTTGCCCAGTCCTTGCGTAAGCCACCAACAGGCCAAGTAGCACAGGACGGACAGCAGTACGGTATCGCGCATAGCTTTGGCATCGGTCGCCCCAATGAATACCCCATCGAACAGATAGCTCCATACGGCAATGATTGGCATAACGGCTATCCACGGCAGGTAGTGACGGGCGATATCGCGTACGTCTGCGATATCGGTCAACTGACCGATAAGCCAAGGGCCGCTCGTCCAGAAGAAGAGGCAGGCCAGCACGGCGGTCAGTAGAGCCAATCGCGCACAGGTGCGTACGATCGCACCGAACGCTTCCCAGCGGCAGGCACCGACGGCCTGTCCGGTAAGCGTCTCGGCGGCCTGCGCGAACCCTTCCATCGCAAACGCTACCAGCATGACCAGCTCCATCAGTACGCCATTGGCCGACAGCATCGTGCTGCCGAGGCGGTTACCCTGTGCAGTGAAGAACGACATCGCGAACAGTAGGCACAGGGTGCGGATGAACAGGTTGCCGTTAACGCGCAGCAGTGCCAGATAGGCGGGCAGCCGGGCCAGTGGGGCCAGCGGCAGCGTACCGCTCATTTTGCGCAGCTGACGGTAGATCAGAAACAGGCTCAGCCCCAGCGTAGCGTAGTCCGCGACCAGCGTTGCCCACGCTGCGCCGCTGCTACGGTAGTCCCAGTAGCCTACCCAGAGCACCATGCCGATGATAGAAATCACGTTGTTGGCGATGGTGATCCACATGGCTTGTCGTGCCTGTTGGCGTCCCAGCAGCCAGCCCAATAGCACATAGTTGATCAGCACGGCAGGCGCGGCCCAGATGCGAATCATGGCGTAGTCGTGTGCCAGCGAGGCAATGTCCGGCGTATTGCCTAGCAGGTTCAACCCTAGTGGTATCAGCCATGGCGATAGCACTAACAGTGCAATGCCGATGGTGCCAGCCAGCAGCATGGACTGGGCTAACAGCAAGCGCATCTGGCTGTCGTTCCGGCGTCCAAAGGCCTGTGAGGTCATGCCGGTGGTGCCCATGCGCAGGAAGCCGAATCCCCAGAACAGGAAATTGAATAGGGTTACGCCAATAGTGACGGCCGCCAGATAACGGGCATCGGGCAGGTGACCGATGATGCTGGTCGCTATCAGGCCCAGCAGTGGCACGCTGATATTGGATACGATGATCGGCCATGCCAAGCGGCACAGGGTTCGGGTGGACACGGTAGGGGCTGGATCAGAGCTTGCTGGCGATGTGGTCATGCAACGATATCCATGGCGGTCATGGCAGACGAAGGAAGCACGGCACTGAATGTACCGCGGCGAGCGTGCAGGTGAAGGCGAGGGTGGCCGCGAGTCTGTGATCAGGCGCGTGCCGTGTGCGGCCATCAATGGGGGGATGGCCGCCTGTCAGGCTCAGGCTTTGCCTGTCAGCTTCTGGTATTTTTCCATCAGCTGGTCGTGGGTTTCCTGGCGATCGGGATCGTGCGGAATGCAGTCGACCGGACAGACCTGCTGACACTGGGGGTCATCATAGTGTCCGACGCATTCTGTACATTTGTTCGGGTCGATAACGTAGATTTCTTCGCCCGGTGAAATGGCGTTGTTAGGGCACTCTGGCTCGCAGACGTCGCAGTTGATGCACTCATCCGTGATCATCAGTGACATAGTGATGTCCTCATGAAGGCGAAGGGAAACCGAGCGGCTTCCGCTGCAGTTTACAGAAGAATATAGCGCGTCCTGACGGCGGGAACGGCCTGCTGAACGTGCAGGATAACGCTGTGGGGGCGAAGTCTACCGAGTTGTGCGCAGCAGTGACAGTCTAAGCATGGCCAAAATGTGCCTTCATGGCGGCTTCAACTTCCGGCGGAACCAGTTTCGAAATGTCGCCGTTCAGACGGGCGATCTCGCGGACGAACGTCGATGAAATGCTCGAATGCTGCATTTCCGGCGTCAGGAACAGTGTCTCGACGTGCGGGGCCTGCAAGCGGTTGATGTTGGCCATCTGCAGTTCGTATTCGAAGTCGCTGACCATGCGCAGGCCGCGTAGTACCAGCCGAGCATTGTGTTCGGCAAGAAAGTCGACCAGCAGGCCGGAGAAGCCCACGACCTTGATGTTGGGCACATCGCTGAGCGTTGCGCGAGCCAATGCAATGCGCTGTTCCAGCGGCAGTGTGGGCTGCTTACCAGGATTGGTGGCGATCGCCAAGATGATGCTGTCGAACATGGTGGCGGCACGTCGTACTAGGTCGATGTGGCCGAGCGTGATCGGATCGAACGTGCCGGGATAGACGATGGTGCGCGAAGCAGAAGAGAAAGGCATTGTCCTGCACTCCTGTCGAATGCGGCCCAGACAGTGCAGGCAAGCGTCATGAACGCTTGCCTGCACTGTGGGAGGAACGTGATGAAGCGTCGCTTATTCGACGCGACCAAACGGGTTGTTCACGCTCAGCGAGATCGGACGGGCATAGCCCGGAATGCGGATCTCGGTATCGGTGATGGTCAGTTCTGGTCCCTCCAGCACGTTGTGGCCGAAGCGGTACTGTGGTTCGAACGAACCGCTCTGACTGCGCTTGTTGAAGGCGGCCGAGGCAGCACGCGTCTGTTCGCGGCGGGCTTTCCAGGCCTCAAGGGCCTGATCACCGTGGCGCTGACGCAGCAGTTTTTCGGTCACGGCCGGAGACAGCAGCGGAGCCGTAGCGTTGTTACCACCGAACCCTTTTGCGTTGATGAACGCTACGTCCATTTCACGCGTCAGGTGTTTCTGGCTAAGCAGCAGGTGGTCACTGTAAACGTCGTCGGCGACTTCATCGAGGGTTTCGATGCCCGGCACGATGCCGTGGGCGAACGATCCCAGTGCGCTGACGATCTGATCACCCGCGGCGCTGCCCTGGGAGTGACCAATGTACGCTTTGATGGCGGCAATGGGCCACGACTCTATGTTGAAGGCTTTCGCTACCTGATGCAGTACGTGCGATTCGGTTTCGCGGTTCTTCGGCGTACTGGTGCCGTGCGCATGCACATAGCTGCGCGTGCGGATGGCTTCATCACCGAGGATGTCGCGGGCCAGACTGACACTGCGTGCCAGCGTTAGATAGTTGCCGATGCCCGGTGCAGAAATGGATTTCTTCCAGCCGTCGGCGTTAACGAACACGCCCGGCACCGAACCGTAGATTTCAGCGCCCAGTTCAAGGGCTAAGCTGTCGTCCATCAGCAGGATGAACTGCGCCGCTTCACCGATCGTGAAGCCGCAGTTGCGTGCGAACGGACGGCAGGCGCGCTGGTAGTCTTCGTTGGTCAGAAGCTCTAGTGCGTCCAGCGTTTTAAGGCTGTTGTCGTCGGCCAGTGCGCTCATGACGCGGAAGCCTTCGACCACTTCTGGCGTGAGAGGCGTATCGCAGGTGCCGACCATGACGACGCGACGGCGGCCCGCCATGATGTCATCAACGGCCAGACGCAGGTTGTAGAGGAACGTCGCGCAGGCGCCCTGCATCGCACCGGTGACCCCGACACTGCCAAGCACATAGGCGTTGAGGAAGTCAGCCGGCATCTGGCCGTAGCCGAGCGGCATCTGCTTGGAGGTGGCACGGTTGCCCGTGACATAGCTCTGCAGCAATCCGCCCCAGCCCTGCTGATCCAGCTGGCCGGTGGAGTTGCTGGCGTAGACGCCGATCTCATCCGGTGCGAGACGATCGACCACGGATTCCCAGTCCAGACCACTCTGGCCCAGACAGTCAGACGCGCCGAAGATGGTCATCGACAGCGCACGCGGATGGTGAACGCTGCGATAGAACGTGCTGGGATCGAAGCCACGCGGCAGCTGTGCGCTGCTGTGCACCAGCGTCTGGCGCACGTCCGGCAGCAGCACTTCCATAGGGCCCGCCGGCACGGTGACTTCGACACGGCGGTCTTCCAGCTCGGTCACCTGCCAGTGGGCGGGAATCTGCTCCGGCAGCTCGCGCCGCTTGAGGGTGAAGGTCACCGGGGCGGAAAGCTCCAGATGGGCACGGCTGTTGGCAGTGATGCCTTCGGCGCCCGGAGCCGGGGGTTCGATGCAACGGATCAACGTGTGGTTCATGATATCGTCACGATAGCGTGTCACGATATCTTGAGCGCTGCATGGCGTACCTTCGTGGTCATACCACTGGCCTTGCTCATCGCGGTGAGCCAATGCCATAAGAGATGCCAGCCCCAGCAGGGTGTCGTCCTGCTGTTCGGTTGACAGTGCATTGAACACCGTGCGACGGAAGGCCTGGTGCCCAGAAGTCCGGCCGGCAGCGTTGACGCCACCCAGGCCGACGATCACCGGTAACTGTGACAAGCCGCAATCCTCGCTCTTACTGTCGCGGCGCTTTGGTGAGCCCGCAATTTTGAATATCGACGCTACGCAGAGGACGAGCGTTGACCCGTCCTCTGCGCAGAGGTAGTGGCGGCATGATAACATCGCCTCCACAAGGCCGTCATGTCACCCGATGTAACCGCGGCGGGGTGATGGTCCCAAAAGCCCGCTCGGGCCAATGCATTCTGGACGAACCTTTTTCCCCATGTACGCCAACTCTCGCGCCATTACGACTCGGCAGCTTGCGCCGCACGAATCCCTTGAATCACGCCTGAAACGTATGATGGCAGCGCCTTGGCAGCGCCCCTATGCGCAGCACAGTATAGCGGCCTTTGCTGGTGCCGAACGCCTGCGCCAAGCATATCAGCCAGATTTCCCCAGTGGTCTCATTCTCGATTCCTGCTGTGGCGTAGGGTTGTCGACGCGTCAGCTGGCGCAGGCGTTCCCTTCTCATTTAGTGATCGGTGTCGATCGCAGTGCCGATCGCCTGTCGCGTGATCACGGCCCCCTGCCAGACAATGCGCTGCTGGTACGCGCTGACCTCTGCGATTTCTGGCGGCTGGCTCTGGAGGCGGGTTGGCAGCCGGAGCGCCACTATCTGCTCTATCCCAATCCGTATCCCAAGGCGGGACATCTGAAGCGACGCTGGCAGGGGCACCCGGTATTTCCGACCCTGATGGCGTTGGGGGGGCGGCTTGAGCTGCGTTCAAACTGGGATATCTACGTACAGGAATTCGCTCAAGCCATTGCTATCGTGACCGGGCAGCAAGCGCCGGCGGTTGAGCCGCATGATCCACAAGACCAGTTCCTGACGCCATTTGAGAAGAAATACCATGCCAGCGGGCAGACACTGTGGCGCTGTACGGCAGAGCTGCCCTATCGCGGTGCATGATGCACCCGCATCAAAAGGCCGCAGGCCATTTTCGAGCGTTATCGCAGATCTGAACTAGAGTGGCGGCCACGTCGTGACCTCTTTTCTTATGGCCGCATTACCGTTGACCGTAACGGATTACAAGGAATGTAGAATGAATCGTTTTCTCGGTAGAGGGCGAAGGGGCTGGCTAGGCATGCTGGCGGGTCTGGCAATGGCGGCAACGGCACAGGCCGATTCGTTCGATTCAGTGGCGTCGATGGCCGATCAGAAAGGCTGGAATGTCAGCGCCGAAGCGTGGCTGCTGGACGATTCGGCCCCGCTGGCCCAGCTTCAGCCCAGTGCAATGATGATTCCTGCGTCGGTATCCAAACTGTATGTCGCCACGACCATGCTGGATCATTTCGGGCCGCGCTATCGATTTTCGACTCAGTTGCTGGCGACGGGACCGGTCAACGATGGCGTGCTGCAGGGCAATCTTATTCTGGATGGCAGCGGCGATCCCGCACTGAGCACGCGCGATGGCTGGGCGTTGGTACAGTCATTGCAGGCATCGGGGGTACATCGGATTGCCGGGCAGGTGTTGGTGAGCGAGTGGCGCTATGGCGATGAACCTTGCCTGACCGTCGATCGCTGTCGGGCACGCGACAGTTCGAAAAATGCCTACGATGCGCGCTTGTCGGCGGCAGGGCTGGATTATGGAACATGGTGTGTGCAGATCACTCCGGCACAGGTAGGTGAACCGGCGCGCGTTAGCGCCTGTGATGGCATGCCGTTGCCGCCTTATGAAGGACAGATCGTCACCGTGAGTGGTGCAGACAAGAGCCGCTTCTCGGTGCAGCGTGTGACGCGTGCCGGTAAGGATATCCTGCAATTGTCGGGGCAGTTGGCGCAGGGCACCAGTGCGCAGCGTATCTACCGCGCCAGCAGCAGTCCCGCCGGACAGAGCCTAGTGACACTGCAGCAGTTGCTGGGGCAGTCTGGCATTCGGGTCGCGCAGGGGGGCCGCGTCACGCAGGCCATGCCGCCGCTTTCTGCGCAGCCGATCGCGCACGTCGAGAGCATGCCGCTGCAGGCTGAACTGATGGACATGCTGGCCTATTCCAACAATTTCATGGCAGATTCAATGACGATGGCGCTATCGCCGAGCTTTCCTGCCTCACTGGAAAAAGGCTGCGCGGTCATTCAGCAGCTGGTGGCTACAGTGCCGGATCACGGGCCTCTCGTGCTGCGCAGTGGTAGCGGTCTGACGCCGGAGAATCGCACTAGCGCTCATGGGTTGGTTGCTTTGCTGCGTGCGTTCTATCAGAAGCCTGCACTGTTCCCCGCATTGGTGGGTAGTATGAGCACGCCTAAAACGGGAACGACCTATTTCATTCAGCAAGCAAGTGAACCCTTTGCGTCGCATGCGGTCATCAAGACAGGGACGTTGGATTCGCCTGTGCCCGTTCGTGCGATCAGCGGTTACTTCCGCACCGCACAGGGACGCTGGGGCGCTTTTGCCGTTTTGCTGAACGGACGCTCTGCACAGACGGAATTGAATTGGTCGCTGGCGCTGCCCGCGATCACGGCAGACGTAAACAGAATGATTCAAGCGCACTGACGCACTGGAACACGGTGCGCCCGAGCAGAGTGGCCTCATCCTTGCAGAGGCCATGACAAGTACTTTGATGCCTGCCATGCTGGTGGGGATCACCACTTCTGGAGATGACGAACATGATGGGATTGAGTAGTCCGGGCCATTGGCTGATTCTGCTGCTGGTCATCCTGCTGGTCTTCGGTACCGGTAAGCTGCGCAATCTGGGCAGTGACCTTGGCAATGCCGTTAAAGGCTTCAAGAAAGCCGTCAACGACGACGATGACAAGCCTGCCTCGACCGAAAGCAAACGCATCGACACGCCTCACGATGCTGATGATGTGAACCGCAGTAAGTAAATCGCTGCCGCTACAACAGGCCGCCATGCGAATCGCCAGCACGCCTTTTCCTTGGAACTTTGGTTTCTAGGATCAGGGCGTGCTGGCGTTGTCGTCTTTGGGGGAAGCGCCTGCTTCACGAGGGGCGGGGCCGAATCGGTTGGTGCCTTTTGTGCCGGGCAGGCAGAGAACCCCGATGAGCATGATGAACAGCAGTGGCCAGACGACGAAGATAACGAGAAGGGGGAGCACGCAGAACGGTTCATCGATCATTTCGGGATCTTCGTCATAGGGCACCGGAAACATGAAATTTTCTAGGTAGCACGACCCGATAAATAACAATAGGGGGACTACGATCCATAGCAGCAGCCACCATGCGCGCAGATTGATGTCATGGGCGCGCCGTACGGTAATGCTGAGCGACGGCATCAGCAGAAAGCACATATAAGCACTGTAGGCGTGGCACCACGGCGATGCTGATGATACCCAGCTGTCCAACGCATATAGTGTTACTAAGGTGACGATGACGAATGACCAGAACTCTCTGTACCCCGCACGGCCGCTGAACACGGCATATTTGACCAAGGCCTGTGCGTACCAGCGAAAGAGGGTGATCGGGAGTGTCGCCATGCCTGCACGTGTGGGACGACAGATGGGGCAGTGCCGAAGCAGTAGCTGAAGGCGTGATGAGCAGTGTGGGCAGTGGGTCATGGTTGGATGGAAATGGATGGTCGGTGGGCAATTATCAAGGATGGAATGCACAGCAGGGCGGCCCGTTTCCGAGGCCGCCCTGCATGCTATGACCGGTTGCTACAGGCGATTATTTCAGCGGCTGTTTGGGGTCATTGCCGAAGCGGTTGGCACCACGCGTACCTTCCATGCAAGCGAACACGAGGTTGACGATCGGCAGAAGGATCCACCAGCCGCTGCGATCACTATCGTGCATGCGGCGAACGGCTGCTGCGATGCTGGGGATCAGCACGGCCAAGCTGTACAGGTTGCTGAGGATGGAGTGGCCGTTGATCAGTGCGTCGACGATGCCGACACCGAAGCTGGCGATGGTGTTGGCCAGAACGAACATCCAGTATTCCTTGCGGCGTGCACGACCGCTGAATACGGCGTATTTGGAGAATACGGTTTTGTACCAGAAGAATGGGTTGTTGCTAGACGTGTCTTCTGTGCGGGCGCTGGGAGCGCCGCAGGACGGGCATGCAGCAGCAGAAACGTGCATTTGAGTGCCGCACTGGGAACAGTGGATCATGTTTGTATTGACGGTCATGTTGAAGCCCCTAGGGTGATGTCTTCAAGCGCTGTCTAGGCTTGAGCATTTAAGTGCCGGATGGCGTAGAACACGTGTGTTGGGTACGACGGTTATAAGAGTTTTGCTATTAATATTATCGGGCCGAGATGAAGTGAAATCAGCACTAATGTTGCAATGTTGAGTTCTCGGCCTTGTTCCTTGGTACAGATGTTATATATGGCCGGTACGGCACTCAGAAGGAACAGAAGAATATATAGCGAAAGTGACACTACGAACTGCGTCGTGGTGCCAGTGAAAAGCGTAATGAAACTGGCAATGCAGGCTGGTATCAGGCAGATGCTCAGCAGGAAGCAGACCAGGCTCATGCTGAACCCTTTTTCTCTCGGTAGAGCGATATTGCGTAGCGCGCCACAGCGCGGGCAGGCTGTGGCTGTCTCGTGAATCTGGTGGCCACAGCTTTCGCAGTAGATCATGCTGGTCTTCCCCTGCTTGAATAGTGTGCTAATTCGTTCAAGTGCCATATTTAACGCAGACAGTGTGCGTACAATAGGCGTAAATGTCTTATTGGTTTTAGTGCGCTTTGTTTGAAATGGGTATCGATAGCGAGCGCAGGATCGTTAGTCTGCGTTATTCTTCACGCCAAAGCCCTATTACGATCGCGCGCTAGTGTCGCATAGTGATGCGAGGAAGGCAAAGCAGAAATTCGATACCTATATATTCATACATAATAGTGCAGAGCAAATTCACTGGCGTCCTTATTTGCTGTCCTTTTTGAACTCGCAGGCGTATTGGATCGTCCTTATCCACTCACAAAAGATAACGGCGGGAAATAAGCGATAAACATCATTTTTTCTATATTGAAACATGGTGGCTCTGATTGAAGAGCGCCTTTTATTATCATGAGCTCACGTGCATCTTTTCGTTTGTTCGCTCGTTTGTGCATTCGCTGCGGCGACAGCCCTGACAAGGGGGGGCAAAAAGAGGCCACCCCCTTTTGTTTCTGATGTTGAAGAAACGGTGCGTTAAAGGAAGGCAATGCAGCAAAGGCGATATACCGAGGCGTGGTCATGCCGTCGGGCAGGCAACAATGGGCGCAGGGTAGATAGGGCTAACCACTGTCTACCGCATTACGGCGGCACGGTTGGGTGGCGCGGTGTGCTTTTGCAGGGTTGCTTCTATAGTGAGATAGAGCCTACCCCCGAATGGAACTCGGTGAGTCGCTCCGTACCACCGGTGCTGTGAGTAGGCCGTTCTTTGGGGATCGCCGAGGACGTCATTATGGGCATGAATTTGCAGGCTCGTGTCGATGCCGTCGAGCGTTTACCCTTCGCTTTCCAATAGAGGCACTGCAATCATGATTGATCCGAAACAACTGCTGTCCTTCGAGACGATGGTTACGCCCAAGCTCATCACGATCCTGTACTGGGTCATGCTGGTGATCATTGTGATCGCGGGCATCAGGAGCATCGTGTTCGTCGGCATTATTCCGGGCATCATCTCTATGGTCGTCATGGCCGTGGTGGTGCGTATCCTGTTTGAGCTGACCATGCTGGCGTTCAAGAACAACGAATATCTGAAAAAGATTGCTGAACGACAGTAAATCATGACGCAGCGTACGCGAGGTGTTGGTGCGCTGCGGTACTTCTGTCGAGAGGCAGGGCCTTGGGCATACTATTTGGCAGCAGCTAATTTTGAGATGCTCCGCACGATAAAAGCGTGTTCTTGAAACCCTTTGCACGCAACATGCTACTCGCTACCAGCCGTAGCTGAAACCTGCGCCGACCACCGGGGCGGTGCTATTCGAGGTAGCGACGCCGAGGCTGAACACGTTGTTGCTGGAAGGTTGGTAGTGCATGCCGATCGCTACGGCCGTACTGTTCTTGAAGTTGCCCATGCCGACTCCTACATCAAACGTTTTCCCAGCAAGCGTCGGAACGGCGCTTAATGCAGTAATGCTGGCGATGCCCGCGCGTTCCTCGTTGCGGACATCGCTGATCTCGCTGCGCAGCTCGGCCACCTTCTGATCGGTATATTGTCTGGATCGGTCGATGGCGCGATGGGTGCGTTCGATGGAGGCCTGGTCAACGCGGTTGATGCTATCGTTCAACCCGTCAATGCGCTGGCGTTCTGTGGCTTTGCTCTGATAGGTGTCGCCATTGAGGGTGATGGCCTTGTCGACGGTATTGCCGATGCGCAGAATGTCCTGTCGGTTGGTTTCGACTTGGCGGCGAGTGGTGGCCTGCGTCTGCACCAGGCTGTTGGTTTGATTCTCCGTTGCTGTGGTTCGTGCTTCTAGCGTGGTGGCGCGACCTTCAAGTTGCCCAGTGCGTGCTTCGGTTTGGGCGGCCTGCGCTTGCACGGCTGAGGCCTGATCTTCGAGACTTGTGGTGCGTGTCTCTACGGCTGTTGTTCGGCTTTCGAGCTGCCCAGTGCGTGTTTCGGTCTGGGCGACCTGTGCTTGCACGGCTGAAGTCTGATCTTCGAGACTTGCTGTGCGTGTCTCTACGGCTGTTGTTCGGCTTTCGAGCTGCCCAGTGCGTGTTTCGGTCTGGGCGGCCTGCGCTTGCACGGCTGAAGTCTGATCTTCGAGACTTGCTGTGCGTGTTTCTATGGCTGTTGTTCGGCTTTCGAGCTGCCCAGTGCGTGCTTCGGTCTGGGCGGCCTGCGCTTGCACGGCTGAAGTCTGATCTTCGAGACTTGCTGTGTGTGTTTCTATGGCTGTTGTGCGGTCTTCAATCTGGGTGACGCTTCCTGTGAGAGCTGTCACCTGCTGGGTCACGTTGCTGATGCTGCCATTGATGTTGCTTAGAGCATCGTTGCTGGCCTTAGTCTCCAATTCGGTCTTTAGGTTATCTATTCTGATATTGGCATCAACAAGGCCTTGAGCATTATTGCTTATCTGGCTGTCATGGCTGCTTAATGTGGTGCCTTGAGCGTCCTGAGTGGCGCTCAATTTAAGTATGGTGTTATTGGTAGTGTCAGTTTTATTATCGAGGCCATTGATACGGTCATGGGCTCGGTTGGTAGAACCATCTATCCATACTATCTTGTCACTCTCGGCCTTCTGTTCTTCCTTGAGGCTGTTCATTCCCTGTTCGATCGTGCTGATGCGGGTTTCGTGCTGGTCAAGCCGTGTACTGATATCGGTATCTTCGGCCACGGCTAGGAGGGGAAGGTCTGTCACAATAAATATAATTAAAATGGCAAAGTATTTTTTCATCGCCTGAATGACCCGTACGCTCCAGTACTATTCTTAGTATGCCGCTCTCTTTTATGGGAATAGTACTACTGCCTTATAGGCTACCACTCTGACTATTATCCTGTATTTACACCCGCTGTTTTTCATTTATGTAGGATATTTGGAATAAATAATACTTAGTCTTTTAGTAAGTTATAAGTGTATTTTGGATAAAAGTTACTTTTTGATAAGGGTTGGAGAAGACGCGATCGTTTCTCATCGGCGGTGGTGTTCGGTCTCTTGCAGTGTGCTGTTGATGAGGAGAGGGGAATGCGTGTGCGTACGGTATACAGCGGTGATTCAGAGGGGCGGAACCTTCACTGGTTCCGCCCCTCTGGTTCTATCATCGGGTATTTCGTGGCGGGAAGGTCATCAGGGTGAGGAGGCCTTGAACAGGCGTTCGGCATCCTTGCCCTGAACAGTAAAATCGGAGTCCTGTTCGCCGCCGACGTTCGGGTCGGTGTACCAGCACCAGATCGCCATGCCGTCGATGCCGTGTGCCGCGAGGGTGTCCTGCCACTGACGCAGTACGTCAAATTGCAGGTGTTCGGCGACGTGGCCGCTGCACTGTTCGGGACTTTCCCACGGTTTGGACAGACTGGTGGTGCAGGAGCGCAGGCCGATCTCGGCGGCCCACACCGGACGCTGCTGGCGCTGTCCCAGTGCCGCCAGTCGTTGTGCGGCATTATCCATCGTGGTCTGGCGCTGCTGGCGATCTTCCGGCAGAGAGGGGTAGAGGCTGGTGCCGATGATGTCGAAGGAAGACCACCACGGAAACGCTTCCGCTTGGGCCAAACTGTCGGTCACATACGCCAGCTTGCCACTGTAGTGTTGGCGGGCGAGAGTCGCCAGAGCGGGCCAGTGGGCGCTGTGCTCAAGCTGGCGCAGCTCGGTGCCCAGCACCACAGCCGAAGCGTGTTCCTGCTCTGCAACGTCCAATAGCGGTATCAGCGCGGCCTGATAAGCGGTGAACCATTGGTCGATATCAGTGGGTTTTGCGTCACCCGCCCAGTGGTTCGGTATCCAGACATGCACCTTGAGAATAGGTGATAGGCCTGCCTGCCTCATCTGACGCAGCCCGGCGCGTACCCGCTCGGGATCGCTATCGCTGCCCAATGCGGGGGCATTGCTTGAGACATCGGGTTGCCATGCGAATGCTACCAGCAGGGCCTGCTCGGCCCCAGCCTTCGCCAGCTGCTGCAGTGACTGCATGGCCGCATCGCTGCCCCAAGGCACGGCCGGGGAAGTTTTGACGTTGGCCCCTGTCCACATGGCCGCTGCGCTGGCGCACCAGCACAGCGTCAGTGCGGCTGCGGTGGCGCGGACGGCTCGCTGGACGCGTCTCTTTCCCATATGCGGTAGCTTCCCTGTTCGTGAACGAAGTGGTAGCCCGGATGCCCCGTCGACCACAGCGATGGATAGCGGCGAGTCAAGCGGTCTGGGCGGCCGCGCGTTACGTACGGGTCGATGACAACGATGCGTTCAGCTGTCAGCTTCGGCGAGATCAAGGCCTGGAATGCGTCGTCGGCCGGCGTGATGGGCTGGGCGGCGTCCTGACAGTTGGCGATCATCGGGTAGGCATGCACGTCGTCGACAACCGTCGGTTTCGGATGCTCGGTCAGCCAATGGCACAGCTGCGTCTCATCGCGGAACATTTCGGTCGGACGCCCCATCAGCGTATCGCGCCATTCTTCTACGACCACAGAGGTGGATTGGCGTTCGATGATCAGCCATCCGCCGGGCAGTCCTACCATCAGCAGAATCACGGCCAGCCAGCGCGGACGCACGCTGCGAAGTGACACCAGCAGTGGTGCCAGCAGCAGCGCGATGAACTCGATCGGCAGGGTTTGGCCGTGTAGCCAGTTGTCGATCAGTGCGGTGCCCACGATGACGATCAGCAGTACGGCAAGCGCACGCCGGATAATGGATGAGCGGATGGTGGGAATCATCAGGAGCGTTGGGAACGCGATCAGCCCGCCAACGATGACGTACAGCGGGTCGTACCACCACCATGACGAGAGCGCGCTTGGCGTCAGATCGGTTACCGACTGGCGGATATCCTGCAGCAGCGAGGTCGATATTCGGAACGGCGCCAGCAGGTCGCCCGTATACAGCCAGTTGACGTAGCACCAGCACAGCACCAGAAAGACGACCGGTACATAGCAGATCAGGTGGAACGCGACCGGTGAGCGCTTGATGATCTCACGCGGTGCTACCAGCAACAGTGCAGGTACCAGGATCAGCAAAAACAGCCCCGCATGGGCGTTGGTCAGGAACATCACGAACAGCACCGCGCCGATGCGCAGCAGCGTATGCACGTCCGGTTCGTCCTCCAAACGCTGCATGGAGCGGCACAGGGCGTACAGCATCAGCAGTTCCAGTGCCAGATAGCCCGACGTGGCGATCCACAGAAAGATCGGCTGGATCAGCACTAGTCCGACCATCAGCAGCGCCATCCAGCGCCCCTGTCCACGGGCGATGTCCTGCCAAGCAGCGCTGAGCAGCACGACGCAGCACAGGATTTGCAGCAGATACGGTGCGAAGACTGGCGCAACGCCCGGTATCCACGACAGCAGTAGCCCCAGTGCCGTCGGCACGGGGGGGTAGATCAGTACCAGATAGGCGCCGAGGTTGTGTGTCGACGTGGCGACGCGCTGCCAGTTGTACTGCGTCAGCGCCGGGCCGCTGATATAGCCGTGCCCCATCAGCCAATAGGTCAGCCAGATCAGCAGTCCGGTCAGCAGTAGGGCAGCGGCGAACTCAGGGCGTACGAGGCGTCTGGTTATCCAGCGCGGCTTCGCGTTCGATTTCTGTCTGTTTGCTAATGCCATGAGTGGTCTTTTCCCAGTAGAACGGTTTGCTGATCAACTGCCACAGCCCCTTGAATGCCGCGATGGTCTGCAACAGCCAATAGGCGGGTACGGTGAGCGCATACGGGGCCAAGCGGTAGTAGCGACGCTTGAAGGATGCCAGCAACGTGAGATAGATGAAGAAGCCGTTACCAATCAAGAGGGTGAACAAGTTCGTATACATCACGAACGGCGGAAACAGGTCGTCGAACATCGTCGTGCGCGTGCACAGCCATACCACGTAGGGGATTAGGGTGAACGGCACCAGCAGCGGTGTTAGCACCGTACCGCCGACGAAAAACTGGAAGCCCCAGAACCCCGGGCCGCCCGTCATCCGATAGAACTTGATGGGGTTGCGCATGTGCACCAAGTAGGTCTGCATGTACCCCTTCAGCCAGCGTGACCGTTGACGTATCCAGTTGGTGACGCTGACGTTGGCCTCTTCGAACGTCGTCGAGTTCACAACCCCGACGCGCCAGTCCAGCTGGGTCAGGCGTACCCCCAGATCGGCATCTTCCGTGACGTTGTACGGGTCCCATGCCTGCACTTCGCGCAGCACGTCGATCAAGAAGTGGTTTGATGTGCCACCGAGAGGAATCGGAATGCGCAGGTGCTCAAGCGCAGGCAAGTAGAAGTCGAACCACAGCGTGTATTCGAGCGTGAACATCCGCGTCAGCCAGTTCTCATCTGCGTTGTAATAGTTCAGGCGCGCCTGAATGCAGGCCACGTTGTTGGGTGACTTGCGGAAGGCTGCGATCACGCGCTTGAGCTGATCTGGCTCCGGTTTGTCCTCAGCATCGTAGATGGTCAGCAGTTCGCCGCGGGCGAACTGCAGCGCATAGTTGCAGGCCTTGGGCTTGGTGCGCGGCATGGAGGGCGGCACACGGATGATCTCGAAGGTCGATTCCAACCCCATCTGCTTGGCCGCGTCGATCGTGTCGGTATCGTCGGCTTCCAGCACTAGCTTGATGTCGAGCCGTGACTGCGGGTAGTCAAGGTTACGCAGGGCGTTGACCAAGATCGGCAGTACTTCTGGTTCCTTATACATCGGCACCAGAATGGTATAGATCGGCAGCTCCTTATCGCTCAGCGCCGCTACGTCTTCATCGGTGACCTTAACGTCGATGCGGTGGCGCGAGCCTTGCCATGCCAGCAGGAACTTCAGCCCGAAGCTGATCAGGAAGATCAGGCTCATCAAAATGCCGAGAATCATCAGCGTCTTCGACGGCGCAATCACCATGCCGATGATGATGACCAGCACCATCAAACACAGCGCAACGATCTGGCCCTTGGTGATGACCGTTCGTGCTGACTGCTCGGGTTTCAGGTTGGCCAGGGCACCTAGCGCATGATCGGTGAGCTGTTCGTCACCGATCTCCTGTAGCGTCCAGATAATGTCGAACTTGCCAGTGCCAACGAACAGCACGTTGTCGCCGTAGTGGTCATGTACCCAGTCCAGCGCGTCTTGGTCGGGATCGGCGACGGCCAGTACGAGCGCATCACCCTGCCTGCGCCACGGCAGCACCAGATGGCGCAGATAGTCCTGTATGTGCTCCGCTTCGAACAGTGTCTCGTCAGGGTGGTGCTCCATCAGATTGACGAAGTTCAGCTCGTAGTGGTGGGCCAGTTCCGTATAGAACTGCAAGGCGCTCATCAGCCGAGACGCCAGGATGACGTCGCCGAGACGCGAGTGCCACTTTTGCTGGCGTGCCAGTACGTCCTGCAGCTGTTCCTGTGTCAGCAGGTTGGCATCAATCAGGTAATCGCCCAGCCGACGACGCTGGCGCGTCAGATCCAGCGGATGTCCCGTCAGTGCGTCGGCAGGGGCCGCCTGAGGCGGCGGCGTATGTTCGATCGTCATGTCAGTGCTCTTAGAAATGCCACCAGAAACCGACGAACGGTGCGCCACCTGCGCCGGTATTGCGGCCAGCGGCGTAGTATTCGTAGCCCAGCTGGAGGCGCGTCGAGTCGCTTATCTGACGCACGAAGGACAGGCGCAGCTTGGTCTGGTTGTAGTTGTAGGGGTCGAGGCTGGGGTTGTCACCATTGTCGTGACCGTTGCGCAGCCCGGTGATCTGGTTGATCTCACCGATCATCAGCCATTTCGGCGTCAGGTACAGTCCCGACGCGATGTCGACGCGCCATTCATCGGCAGGTCCGCCCGTGCGCAGACGCAGTGCGGTGCCAAGGTCGATATAGCCCGGTCGATCAAACAGGCTGATCGGGCGACCGATGCTGTAACGGAACTCGTTGCCGATCCCACCCATACCGACATCGGGCTGGCTGCCATCCTTGTGGCGGCTATAAAAGGGCAGCACCAGCAGCCACTGCGCGGCGCCTACCCACGGCGCATCCAGTCCGGCAAAGGTCGGGGGCAAGTTATAACGGATCCCCATTTCCTGATCGCCGAACGCGGTCGTACTGCGGTGACCGTAATCGGCGTCGTTGCTGTAGCTGGCTTGCTTCAGGTAGAAGTTGCCGATCAGCGTGACGTCCGGCGTCAGGCCGTATTCCACATAGGGATTAAGCTGCTTGAGGCTGCTCTTGCCGTTGTCGCCGTAGGCTTCGCGCGATGAGTGGCGGTTGTAGGTGGTATGGCTGCTCCACTGCAAGTACTGAACGATCACCTCGCCCTTGCCCTGCGGCTGCACCCATGCCGCGGCCTGTGCCTCGAATGACGAGGAAAGCCCTGCTGTTAGCAGGGCCATGCTACACAGTGCCGATGGTACGGAAGCGGCTTTGCGTAGCCTATCCCGCGTTGATTGCGTAAAAGCGCGCATTAGCGTGACGTCCGTCCGTAGTGGTCTTCGAAGCGCACGATGTCGTCTTCGCCGATATAGGCGCCAGAGCTGACTTCGATCAGTTCAAGCGGAATCTTGCCCGGGTTTTCCAGACGGTGGGTCTGGCCCAGCGGGATATAGATGGATTCGTTCTCGCTCAACAGATGGCTTTCGTTTTCAAGCACCACGCGTGCTGTTCCCGTGACCACTATCCAGTGCTCGGCACGGTGATGGTGCATCTGCAGTGACAGCTGTGCGCCCGGTTTCACGGTAATGCGTTTGACCAGATAGCGTTTGCCTTCGTCGATGGAGGCGTACTTGCCCCACGGACGGAACACTTCCAGCTGGGTCTCCTGCTCGCGACGGCCGGTGCGTTCCAGCTCGGCGACGACCTTGCGCACATCCTGAGCGTGATGGCGATCAGCGATCAGTACGGCATCTTTGGTCTGCACGACGATCAGGTCTTTCACGCCCAGCGTGGCGACCAGCGCGGATTCCGAACGAATGTAGCTGTCATGTGTATCGAAGCTGATGACATCGCCGTGCGTGGCGTTGCCATTGGCATCGTGAGGCTTGATGTCCCACAACGAATCCCATGAACCAACATCGCTCCAGCCTGCGTCCATTGCCACCACGGCCGCATCGCTAGTCTGCTCCATCACGGCATAGTCGATGGATTCGGCGGGACACTGTTTGAAGGCATCGCTGTCAACGCGCTCGAAATCCTCACCTTGGGTCAGGCTCTGCATGGCCGTTTCACAGGCTTCGTAGATGTCCGGACGGTGCGTTTGCAGTGCTTCCAGATAGCGGCGAGCGCGGAACAAGAACATACCGCTGTTCCAGTAGTAGTCGCCGCTGCTGACGTAGGCTTCGGCATCTGCGCTATCGGGTTTTTCGACGAAGCGATCGACGTCGAACGCGTCCGGCTCGCTCAGCGGCTTGCCGCGGCGAATGTAGCCATAGCCGGTTTCCGGGCGTTCAGGCACGGTTCCGAATGTCACCAGGCGTCCCGCTTCTGCCAGTGGAATGGCGTGTTGGACGCTGCGCTGGAAAGCGGCGGTATCACGGATCACATGGTCGGCTGCCAGCACCAGCAGCAGAGGGTCACCCTCCGGTTCGCGGCGCAGGGCATCGAAGGCGGCCAGCGCGATCGACGGTGCCGTATTGCGCCGGGCAGGTTCGAGCAAAATGTCATAGGCCTGCGACGGCAACTGCAGCAGCTGATCGGCGACGATGAAACGGTATTGTTCGTTACAGACGATGATCGGGGCCTTGTGCTGCAGCCCATCGAGGCGGCGTACGGCGTCTTGTAGCATGGTGTACTGCCCATCGAGGCACAGGAACTGCTTCGGGTGCTGCGCGCGCGACAGTGGCCACAGGCGGCTGCCCGTGCCCCCGGCCAGAATGATGGGGTAGAGAGAAGTGGTCGTCATGGCAAATCTCCTGTTGTACTGGACAAACTGTCGGCGACTGCGCCGTGGGCCAGTGATACCGAGCAGTGGCCCATCGCAGCCGAGATGGCAGCTGTGGACAGTACATTGATACGCATCCGTGCCGGCTCACGCGTATGAACGATGTAACGGAAACGTTCGATGAAGAGGCGTGGTGCCAACGTTCATGTGTGAGCCTTTACTTATCGCATTGGGTGGCCGATGCATGCATCGCGCCATAGAGGCGGTAATATGCAAATAAATGGGGGTGTTTGTTGTCTTGCGTGATGGGTATTGTCTACAAGATAGTTTAAACCGTAATCAATTAACAAATAAAAACCCTATAGTTAACATTTCGTTAACGGCGCTGGCACACGGTAAGTCGGTCATTTTTTTCAACGTTATCGGGGCATCACGTGCAGAAGAAGGGGCTGACGATCTTTACGGTGCTGAGAACGCAGGGTGACGTTGTTGAACCCCTTTCCATCATCAGGACTGGATGGCATGATCAGAAGAGGTCGCGCACGGCCGAACTGCCGCGCGCGTACGAGCTGAACCTTACGCATACGCACATAAGGAACGATCGAATGACACTCAAGGTGTTCGTTGATGGGCAGGCAGGCACGACAGGCCTGCGGCTGCATGATTATCTCTCGGCGCGTGACGACGTCACTCTGCTGCAGATTGATGAAGCGCAGCGCAAGAATGCCGATGAACGACGACGCCTGTTGAACGAAGCCGACGTTGCCTTCCTGTGCCTGCCTGATGTCGCCTCACGCGAAGCGGCCGCGCTGACCGAGATGGACACCTGCCTGATTGACGCCAGCACGGCCTTCCGTACTCACGATGACTGGGTCTACGGTCTGCCTGAACTGGCTGACAGCCAGCGTGACCGCCTGAAAACCACCCAGCGCATCGCGGTGCCGGGCTGCCATGCCTCTGCCTTCATTCTGCTGACGCGCCCGCTGCGCGATGCGGGGCTGATTCCCGACAGCTACCCCCTGTCGGCCACGTCGCTGACCGGTTACAGCGGTGGTGGCAAGCAGATGATCGCCGACTATGAAGCCTCTCCGCGCGATCCGCGACTCGACAGTCCGCGTCCGTATGCGTTGGGGTTGGCCCACAAGCATTTGCCCGAAATGCGTTATCACGGTCGCTTGGCGCATGCGCCAATCTTCCAGCCTATTGTCGGGCCGTTTTTGAAAGGGCTGACGGTCTCGATTCCGTTGGCGCTTGAAACGTTAGGTGTGACACGCCAACAGCTTCACGATGCGCTGAGTGCCCGCTATGCGAATGAAGCGTTTGTTCGTGTGATGCCGCTGAACGACGATAGCGTGCTTGATAACGGTAGCTTCGACGTGCAGGCCTGCAACGGCACCAACCGCGTCGATCTGTTCGTGCTGGGCAACGATGAGCGAGCCGTACTGATGGCGCGCCTCGACAACCTTGGTAAAGGTGCGGCCGGTGCCGCGATCCAATGCATGAACGTGCGCTTCGGACTGCCGGAGGATAAAGGGCTGGCGGTTTATGCCTGATGGCCGATATGCTGTCCGTAGCGTAAGCGAGCATTCATTATCTTGCGGCTGACCACAGGAATGAGGGCATCGTAAACGCCCCTTCGGTCGCTGCGTCTCTTCTGTCTTTTCTCTCTGCCGTGACCTTAGTGTCACGGCCTCGATTGTCTGGAAGTGTTGTCATGAAACCAGGGCATACTGGCCTGACCCGTCTGATGCATTCCTTTGGCTATTCCTGGCAGGGGTTCCGTGCCGCTTGGCGTCACGAAGCGGCCTTCCGACAGGAAGTCGTGCTAGCGGTGATCCTGTTCCCGGCGACGTTCTGGCTAGCGAACTCGCTGGCCACGTGGCTGATGCTGATCGGCACGGCACTGCTGGTCATGCTGGTGGAGCTGCTTAATTCCGCAATCGAGGCCGTTGTGGACCGCATCGGTGCCGAGCGACACCCACTGGCTGGACGCGCTAAGGATCTGGCTTCCGCCGCCGTATTGCTGGCATCGCTGATTGCCGGGGTGACGTGGGTAGGCATGTTGTTCGCGCGCCTAGGCTGGGTGCCGTGGCAGTGGGGATGACAGGACGCGCAGATGTTGAACGGGTCGCCTTCGGGCGGCCCGTTGTCGTTTCAGGAGAGGGACATGGACATTAACCGTGTCGGTCTGCCTGTGCCATCGCCTTCTCCAGTACTTGCATAACGCGTGGGTGAGTGGACTGTGCGACGTTGAAGCGCAGATAGCCATCGGCCTGCTGCGACAGGCTAAACGCATTGCCCGGCGCCATCACCACACCTTCTTCGAGTGCTAACTGCGCAATCTGCTGTGCACTGAGTCCTTCGGGCAGTCTGGCCCACACGAACATGCCGGCACGGGGCTGCGTCCACAGCGTTAGCCCTGTGGCCTCAAGGCGGGTGGTCGTCAGGTGCATGGCATCAGCCAGACGTGCCCGCACGCCCTCCATATGACGCCGATAGGCCCCACTCGACAGCAGTTTCAGCAGCAGTTCGGCGGAGAAGTGGCCGGCTTCGAATGCCGTTGCCAGCTTCATGTCGACCAGTCCATCAATCCAGTCCGGCCGTGCGGCGATATAGCCACAGCGTACCGATGCGGACAGTGATTTCGAGAAGCTGCCGGTATGGATGACGCGGCGCAGTCCGTCCAGTGCGGCCATGCGCGGCGAGGGCTGCTGTTCGAAATCTGCAAAGACGTCATCCTCGACAATCGTCATGTCGTACTGATCGGCGATCTGCAGAATGCGGTGCGCTGTCGCGGGGCTGATCGTGGCCCCAGTCGGGTTGTGCAGTGCGGCATTGGTCAGGTACAGACGCGGACGATGCTGTTCGACCTGCTGAGCGAAGGTGGTCAAATCAGGGCCGGTCGGGGTGAACGGGACGCTGACGACCTGCACGCGGTGCGCGCGCAGCATGGCGTGGAAGTTGAAGAAGCAGGGGTCATCGACCAGTACGGTATCGCCTCGATCAAGCAGGAAGCGGCAGATCAGATCGAGTGCCTGCGTGCCGGACTCGGTCAGCACCAAACAGGCCGGGTCGGTCAGAATGCCCCGTTCACTCATGCGCAGTGCCAGTAGCTGGCGCAGTTCGGGAGACCCCTGCGGCGTTCCGTAGGCTGTCAGCGGGGCAACGGGCTGGCGCGACAGCGCACGCAGCGCCTTGCGGATGTCGTTTTCCGGCATCCACGTGGCGGGCAACCAGCCACAGCCGGGGTTGAGGGTGTTTTCGTCGGCATCCAGCGATTGGCGCATCACCCACAGTGGGTCGACCTCGCGGGCGGGCGCTGACGGACGCGCCGACAGCGAGAACGGGGGCAGTGGTTGACGCACATAAAAGCCTGCCCCCGGGCGCGATTGAATCAGCCCTTCGGCAACCAAGCGATCGTAGGCATCGACAACCGTCGATTTGGAGACCTGGATCAGTTGCGCCATTGAGCGGATGGAGGGCAAGCGGGCACCGACGCTCAGCGTCCGATGCTGGATGCGTTCGCGCACGTGCTGCATGACGTGCTCGACGCGGGAACAGGACGGTGTACCGTCGTCAGCGGCGGGGGTATCCGAAGCGCTCATAGGGTTCCTCGCGGAATACGTGTCTGCTGAGCCGCGACGCCATCGGGCAGCACCTGTCAGCAGAACGTCATCATCGTCATGACAAGAGCGGCCCAGCAGGCATGAGGTGCGGCCACTGTACTGCTTCCTTCACCATGACAGTTTGTTGAAATTGTACTGCTACTGTACCTGTGCCCCTGCCGAGTGACCAGTGAAGATGGAACGCATGCGGCGTGCCACGTCGCCCCAGACAACCGTTTCCTTCCTATTCCTCTTTATGGAGTGATCTCATGACCGATACAGCACCTTCCCTGCGTCTCAAGACCGGCTTGGCCGAAATGCTCAAAAACGGCGTCATCATGGACGTCTGTACTCCTGAGCAGGCTGAAGTGGCGGAACGCGCAGGGGCCATCGCTGTCATGGCGCTGGAGCGAGTCCCGGCACAGATCCGCGCCGAGGGCGGCGTTGCCCGCATGGCTAATCCCAAGCTGATCAAATCCATCATGGCGGTTACGTCGCTGCCCGTCATGGCGAAAGCGCGTATCGGCCACTTTGCCGAAGCGCAGGTATTGCAAGCACTGGGCGTCGACTTCATCGACGAAAGTGAAGTGCTGACGATGGCCGATGAGGTCAACCACATCGACAAGCATGAATTCACCACGCCGTTCGTCTGCGGTGCGCGCGATCTGGGCGAAGCTCTGCGCCGCATTACCGAGGGTGCGGCCATGATCCGCACTAAAGGGGAAGCGGGTACCGGTGACGTAGTACACGCCGTCAAGCACATGCGTGCGATGAGCAGTGACATTCGTCGCCTGACCTCTATGCGCAAGGACGAGCTGTACGTAGCGGCCAAAGAGCTGCAGGTGCCGTACGAACTGGTGGCGTGGGTTGCTCGTGAAGGCCGCCTGCCGGTGCCGAACTTCTCTGCCGGTGGTATTGCCACGCCTGCCGACGCCGCGCTGATGCGTCAACTGGGCGCTGAAACCGTGTTCGTCGGTTCTGGCATCTTCATGGACGATGGTCGTCACTATGCGCCGTTGGATGTTGCCGAACGTCGTGCACGTGCCATTGTGCGTGCGTGCACCCACTACGATGATCCTATGATCGTGGCGGAGTGCAGCGAAGAGTCCGATAGCGCGATGAAAGGGCTGGCCGTGGCCGTTCTGGAAGAGCGCGAACTGCTTCAGAACCGCGGGGTATGACGATGACCACCGCTCCGCTGATCGGTGTGCTGGCCTTGCAAGGGGCCAGCGACGCCCACTGTCGAATGCTGGAACAGCTCGGTGCGCGTGTACGCAACGTGCGTCGCCCTGCGGATCTGGACGGGTTGGACGGACTGATACTGCCGGGTGGAGAGTCAACGGCGATGCTACGGTTGATGGACCGTGAGGGGCTGTTCGAACCACTGCGCAGCGCCGTACAGTCGCTGCCGTGCCTCGGCACCTGTGCGGGCACCATTCTGCTCGCGGAAACGGTCGAACCGGTTCAGCCTAGCTTTGCCGCACTGCCGATCACCGTGACGCGCAATGCCTATGGCCGCCAGAACGATTCGGCGATCCTTAATGCGCAGACCGCGCTGGACGGCGGCCCCCTGGAAATGGTCTTCATTCGTGCGCCGCGCATTGATGCCGTAGGCGAAGGCGTGACGGTACTGGCGCGTCGTGGTGACGATCCGGTGCTGGTGCAAAAAGGCCATACGCTGGCGTGCACCTTCCACCCCGAGTTGGGCAGCGATCCACGGGTTCACGCCTATTTTCTGGCGCAGATCGGGCATCACTGATGCGGCAGCGGGTATGCCAAAGGGCCTCTTCGGAGGCCTTTTGCGTTTTCGGGTTCCGATAGCGTCATGATGGTGAGGCACGGCGTGAAACGTCGTAAGCACGCAAGGGTGAAGCCGGCTGTTGCCCTTGTCAGGCCCAGCGACATGCTGTAGAGCTGTTCCTTTCGCGTTTGAAGTGCACCGCGGCCTCGCTGTGCATCCCCCGTCATACATAAATAAGTCTCATAAATAAAAGGACGCCATGCTCATGACCCACCGTTCTCCCGACCAGTGTCGCGATATGCAGGACATCCGCACCGAGATCGACACTATCGACCGCCAGATCATCGCGCTGCTGGGTCAGCGCATTGGCTATGTGCAGGCCGCCGCGGCATTCAAGACCAGCGCTGCTTCGGTACGGGCCGAAGAGCGTGTCAATGCCATGCTGGCCGTGCGCCGTCAGTGGGCAGAGGAGGAGCAGCTGCCGCCTGATCTGGTCGAAAAGGTGTACCGCACACTGGTCGAGGGCTTCATCCAGCATGAAATGACCCAGTGGCAGAAATCCTAGTTCACATTACGGCCATGTTACTTCGTTGTATCATGGCCGTTTTTCTATGCCGCGAAGCGGAGCGTGCCGCGGGCTATCGTGCGCCTACGGTGCCCGTATCCCGACCATGACGACGTAGCGTTCGTCGATGGGATAGTGCGTGATAGGAATGAAGGCGCACGCCACACCGAATTCGACCGTATCGCGGCATCGCTCGGCCTGACCGTTCTGGGCAGCGTGGGTTGCATCTGCAGCCGACGCTGCTTCGTTATATCATGCTTATCTTCTGTTGAGCGTTGTAGCGCCTCAAGCGCCAGCGCAGATAGGCCCTTTATTACGAGCAGCATGATGACATACGACCTCTTTTCCACACTGTATCGCCTGCGCCACTGTCGGAACGTGCCCCGTACGGTTGCCGATCTGCCAGACCCCGCACAGCGTCCTGCCCTTGTGGCCGTACGCGACGCGCTGGGAAAAGGGGAAGTGCTGCCCGCAGAGCATTATTTTCAAGCCCTGCTAGCACTGCCCGCGGCTGAGCTGGAGCACGCCGTTCTCGACGATAGCGTCCGGTTTCTGCGCGAGCTGGAATGCTGGCATGGCAAGGCGACACTAACGCTGTTGCATGAGTGGGCGCTGCAGTGCCCGATGTCGATTTGGCCACGGGTATTCGAAATCATGTACTGGCAGGCCCGGCTGATGGAGCTGCGCATCGCGTATGCTCAGGCGGGGCGTGCGCTGCCGTCAGAACCGTGGCATGACCTGTCGATCGTGATGCATCTGGTTCACCTCCAGTCGCTGAGCGTACTGGGGCAGAGTGCACTCGACTGGCGAGTCGCGCAGCTGCTGATGTCCATCGAGCTGATCGCTGATGCGCCGGACTGGGTGGCGGCTTGGTGCGAGGGCGACGGGCCTGTCACGCTGCCTGACCGTGATCTGCTGCTTGAGAACGCGTCCTTGAGATTGGAAGGGCTCGGCATCGACATGGCATGGTGGCCCGAACTGCCGCGCCATCGTCCTGCCCTGTTCCAGCGCGATGATCATGATGTGCAGGCAATGGGCATGCAGCTCAGCTCGCGTTGGCTGTTTGTCGGTCTCAAAGCCTCGCCCTACGGCTTCTGCTGCCTGCATCAGTCGGCGGTGTCGCATCTGACATGGCTGCCAGAGGTGCCCGCAGGGTTGCAAAAGACGCTGGGGGCGCTGGCTCAGCAGCGAGGGCTGACCGATGACGATATCAACGAGATCAACTCGCTGTTCTGGCAAGATGAAGTGTATGCCTTGATACGTCAGGGGAGCGCGCAGGGGACCATCGTCGCGCGGATTCGCGATGACCTGCACCATCGACCGCTGTCACCCGCAGTCCGGGGCAATCTAGTGGGGATGCTGATGGACTGCTGGGAGCGTCAGGACTCGTCGCTGCGCTATATCGGCGTACGGGAATGGGCGCAGTGGCAGCGCTATCGCTGTGCCACGATGCTGTTGGCGCTACCTGACGATGCCATCAACGAGAAGCGATTGGCGCGTTTGGTTGAGCTATGGGTCAGGCAGGGCAAGCAGGCCGTCTGGTGTCGCCCGCTGATCGAAGCTAAGCGTCATCACAGCGCGCTGGCTGCCGTGCTGTACGGCGCGATGTGCGATAACGGCTGGGCCGGGCTGGAGCGCGATGTCGACAAGGCTGACGCTTGGTACCGCTATGCGGTGGAGTTGGCACCGCCGGATGGCATTCAGGCTTTCAATGCCACTAACTGTATGAGTGAGCCGTTTTCGCAGGCACTGCTGTTGCTGTCGAAACAGGACGGGCAAGAGACGGCACTGTGGCACATGCTCTGCTTTGCGGCCGATGCGGGCTACTCCGATGCGCAGTATCGACGCGGACTGTTTATGTCAGTCGCGCCCGGAGCGTTTTCAATCGACGATGCCGAACCGTGGCTGCTGGCCTCGCTGCGCGATGACCACATTGACACCTTCGTCGCGCACTATCATTTGGGCATTCTCTACGCGGGGCAGATCAAAAGCGTGGCGCTGGAAGATATTGCCACCACATCGGAAACGCCGCTGGCCTACCGTTCGCTGTATCACTTCATGGCGTTTCTGCAACTGTTCCTCGATCACACCGATGTGCCGTGGCGTGATGAAGACTATCAACAGATCGAGCGCGCGATGTTCCATTCCGTGGACGTGCTGTGCCGACACCCTGAGCTTCAGCCTGCGTTCCTGCAACCGTTGCACCGCATGCTAGTGAACTTCCGCGATGACGTGCGCCTGACGGCTGGCTTCACCATGCTGGCGTATCTTTATGGGCGCGAGGACAGCCCGATGCGCCATTTCGATATGGCCGTGCGCATGATCGAAGGGGTACGGCAGCTGTTCCCACAGATCGAAAGCATTCAAGTCGTGCACGAACTGCTGCGAGAGCAGTCTGAAAATGGTCAGCGGCGTTTTGATCAGATCGCCGCAACGGCGACGGCCGACGATCTTCCCGGGTGCAACACCATCACGCCATCCGCACCGCTCAATCCGTTTTGATGAAATGGCAGGACTGACCGCGGTAATGGTAGAAGTGGACGTTTCTTCATGGACTTAGAGCTGATGAGAACGTCGGTTTCGGTCGTAAAAGACGGTTCGGAATGCCGTCCGATCATAATGAAGAATAATGAGGGCGCCATCATCGCATAAGCGTTGATGGCGGTCGCACAGGCGGAGTGCTGCGACGGAAGCAGTATTCCCGCTTGACAGCGAATGGGGTCTACTGCCTTATTTCGTGTGCCGTTTCCAATTTGGAACGCTGCGACAGCGCTTCACTGACGGCCTTCACACAATGACGATACCCGCGGGTATTCAGATGGAAACGGGCGACATGTCCCACTGTGACGTGCCTGACCTTCCATTTCATCACGATTACGATTGCAGTTTGCAGGAGTTAAAGAGATGGCACATGACGCTCAGCGTATTCTGGTATTGAACTGTGGTAGTTCATCGCTGAAATTCGCTCTGTTGTCACCCGAAGGTACGCAAACCTGGCTGTCTGGGCTGGTAGAGTGTCTAGGGATGGACAATGCTTCCGTAACGATCAAGCAAGGGAACGAAAGGACAACGTTCGGCCTGCCCAACGGTGGGCACGAAGAGGCCATTGCTCTGCTGCTGGATCATCTTGAGGCGCTGGGTTGGCGAGACAGCGTGATCGCGGTCGGCCACCGCGTTGTTAATGGTGGCGAACTGTTCGACCGCCCGGTACTGGTCACGCCCGAGGTTGAAGCGGGCATCGAAGCGCTATGCTCGCTGGCACCGCTGCACAACCCCAGCAACCTGATGGGCATTCGGGCCGCTGGAAAGGCGTTCCCGGGGCTGCCTCAGGTCGCCGTGTTCGATACGGCCTTCCATCAGACAATGCCACCGTCCGCCTATCGCTACGCCATTCCGCCGCGCTTCTACACCGAATATGGTGTGCGCCGCTACGGTGCGCACGGCACCAGTCATGACTATGTTGCGCGGCAGGCGGTTGAGCTGTTGAACCTCGACCCGGAGGATCACAACATTCTGGTGGCTCATTTGGGTAACGGCGCGTCAGTCGCGGCGGTGCAGAATGGGCGCAGCGTCGATACCACTATGGGTATGACCCCGCTGGAAGGTCTGGTCATGGGAACCCGTTCTGGTGATATCGACCCCGGTGCAATCTTCCATATCGCACGCCAGACCGGTATGGGAATCGACGAGCTTGATGATCTGCTGAACAAGAAAAGCGGCCTGATCGGTATGACAGGACTGTCCTCCGACTATCGCACGGTGCGTGACGCCGCGGCGGAAGGGCACGAACAGGCGCAGCTGGCGCTAGGCGTGACCGTGCATCGTTTGGCACGTCTGCTGGGGGGGCTGGCGACTAACTTCCCGCGCCTTGATGCACTGATCTTTACTGGCGGCATCGGTGAGAATGCCCCAACGCTGCGCGCCGCGACCGCCAAACGACTGGCGCTGCTGGGCGTAGCCGTTGATGCGGAGCGCAACGACGCGGCCATGGGCTGCACCCGCGTGATCAGCCCGGAAGGTACGAATGGCCCGCTGGTCGCTGTCATTCCGACCAATGAGGAACTGATGATTGCGCGCAGCACTGCCGAACTGATTGGCTGAGCGGCGGTGGCTGCGGTGTCCCGATGAATCTGTGCGGGCGTCCTAGGCAGGTATGGGATACCCGTTGGCAAAGAACCGAGGAGATGACCTTGAGCTTGATCGTGTATGTCGCGCCCGCTGGGCGCAATGCGGGACTGACCGCCCAGACACTGGGGCTGGCAAAGGCACTGACGTCCGCGGGACACCGCCTGGGCTATCTCAAGCCGGTTGTGCTGACGGGAGAGTCCACCGAACAACAGCAGCAGGCGCTGGGTGGCACGCTGGCACCGTTGATGACACAAGCCGATGTCGAGACCCTGTTGATACAGGATGAACTGTCGACGTTGCAGGAAACGCTGGTCGCACGCGTCGACGAGCTCGTCGACAGTGTCGATATCGTGTTGATCGAAGGGGTTCATATTGACAGTGATGGCCGCCTGCCTATCTCGCTGAATGGCCTGTTGGCCCAGAGCGTGGGCGCACGGCTGGTGCTGGCGCTAGACGGTAGTCACGACAGCGCATCTGATATTGCCGCGCGACTCACGCTGAGCCGCACCTTGCTGGCACGCCAGTGCCCGTACCTGATTGGCGTGCTGGTCTCCAGCGACCTGGTGGTGCCAACCACACTGACCTCCGTGCTGGGCGATAGGCTGCCGGTGATCGCCAGTAGCTTGAGCACCGCGTCAGTTGATGATATCGCCGCCGCTGTCTCGCTGGCACCGCTTGAGGCGGCGCTGTCCTTCCCGCGTGAAACGCCACTGACGCCGTCGATGTTTCGCCAGCGCCTGCTGCGCAAGGCACAGTCCTCGCGTCAGCGCATCGTACTGCCCGAAGGGGACGAACCGCGCACGCTGCATGCAGCCATTCACTGTGCCGAACGCGGCATCGCGACCTGCGTGTTGATCGGCAAGCGTGATGCCATCAACGCGGCGCTTCAGCAGGAAGGGCTGACGCTGCCGGCGGAAGGCATTGAAATCATCGATCCTGATGACATTCGCGAACGCTATGTACCGCCGCTGGTCGAGCTGCGCAGCCACAAAGGCATGACGCCTGACAAGGCACGCCACATGCTGGAAGATACCGTGGTGTTGGGTACGATGATGCTGGCCGAAGATGATGTCGATGGGCTGGTTTCTGGTGCCGTGCATACCACCGCCAGCACCGTGCGCCCGGCACTGCAACTCATCAAAACGGCCGAAGGTTCTTCAACGGTCTCAAGTATCTTCTTCATGCTGCTGCCTGATCAGGTCATGGTGTTTGGTGACTGTGCGATCACACCTGATCCCACCGTCGAACAGCTGGCTGAAATCGCTATGCAGTCCGCCGATTCTGCGCAGGCCTTCGGGCTGTCACCGCGAGTGGCACTGGTGTCCTATTCTACCGGCACCTCCGGCAGTGGCCCGGCGGTAGACAAAGTGCGTCAGGCCGTTGCTGTCGCTCAGGAAAAACGCCCGGATCTGGTGCTGGATGGTCCGCTGCAGTACGACGCAGCCACTGTGCCTGGCGTAGGGCGTCAGAAAGCACCCGACAGCGCCGTTGCTGGTCGCGCCAACGTGATGGTGTTCCCCGATCTTAATACGGGTAACACCACCTACAAGGCCGTGCAGCGTTCGGCGCAGGTGCTGGCGGTTGGCCCGATGCTGCAGGGGCTGCGTAAGCCGGTCAACGACCTGTCACGCGGTGCGCTGATCGAAGACATCGTGTACACCATCGCACTGACCGCGGTGCAGGCGCAGACCACGCCCTGAGTGCGAGTGCAACATCGTTATGCTGCCAACGGCCCGTCTCGGGCCGTTGGCATTTTTATGCCGGTAAGGATGGGTATACTGGGCGATGACCGTCGCTTCCGGAGCCTGCCGTCATGTTATCCACACCCCCTTCTCATGAAGTGCCATCCACAGCCACGCTGTTTCATGACGCCGAAGCGCGCCTTGACCTGCACCTTGCCGCCTGTGCCGAGAATGCCCGCCACATTGCACTTGATGATGAGCAGCGCCAAGGTTGGTTAAGGCTACTGGCCACATCACGTTTCGTCGATCGCGCGCTGAGCCGCCACCCGTGGCTGCTGGGTGATCCGTTGTGGATACCGCTCGACCACGCGGCGATGAAGGCGGATCTGGCCCAGCGTATCGCGCGAGTGAATGATGAAGTTGGCCTCTATCGCGCGCTGCGCGAGTTCCGGCATGCGTGCCAGCTACGGTTGCTCTGGCAGCAGATCAACCAGCATGCGTCGGCATGGCAGGTGGCGGCGGGAGCCTCATGGCTGGCGGAAACCGTCCTTGAACAGACACTGGGCTGGCTGGAACAGGCGCTGAGCGAGCGCTGGGGGCGACCACAGGCTGTTGGCGGACAGGTGCCGCGTCTGGTGGTGCTGGGCATGGGCAAGCTGGGGGCGGGCGAGCTGAATCTGTCTTCCGACATTGATCTGATCATGGCCTACAGCGAGGGTGGTGAGACCACAGGCGGTAGACGTTCACTGTCGCATCAGGAGTATTTCACGCGCTTAGGGCAGGCACTGATCCGTGCGCTGGATGCCGTGACCGAGGACGGACAGGTATTTCGCGTCGATATGCGCCTGCGGCCGTTCGGCGATGGTGGCCCGTTGGTGGGCAGCTTTGCATCGCTGGAGCGTTACTACCAACAGCACGGGCGCGAATGGGAACGCTATGCGCTGATCAAGGCGCGTCCGGTGGCCGGGGACATTGCCGCGGGCTATGAACTGCTGGCGACGCTGCGTCCTTTCATCTATCGCCGTTATATCGACTTCGGGGTGATCGACGCGCTGCGGGATATGAAGCAGCGCATTCAGCGTGAAGTGCGGCGTCAAGGGCGTGAGCAGGACATCAAGCTGGGGGAGGGCGGGATCCGCGAAGTCGAGTTTATCGTACAGGCCGGTCAGCTGATCCACGGTGGGCGGCACGTCCGCCTTCAGACCCCCTCGCTGCGGCAGGCCATGACCGCGTTGGTCGACGAGCGTCTACTTCCTGCCGAACAGGTGAGCACGCTGCAGGACGACTATGCCTGGCTGCGTACGCTGGAGCATGCCCTACAGGCCGTCGATGATGCGCAGACGCAGCGCCTTCCTGATGACGATGCAACGCGTCTGCGTGTTGCCGTGATGCTGAATGTGCCTGACTGGGCGGCGGTCATGCAGCCGCTGGCACAGGTGCGCCAGCGCGTCCATGCCGCCTTTATGGCTTTGATCACGTCACCCGATGAAGCAGAACCCGAAGGCGACGATGGCAGCAACGACAGCCCGTGGCAGGCACTGTGGGAAGGACTGCTTGATCAGCCGGAAGCGGAAGCGCTGCTGCAGGCAGCGGGCTATGAGTCGCCTACGCAGGCATGGCACTACATCCGTACGCTGGCGGATGGGCGCGCAGTCAGACAGATGCAGGCGATCGGGCGTGAACGGCTGGACCGTCTGATGCCATCGCTGCTTGAAGAAGTGGTGAGTATTCAAGGACATGATGCACTGGCGCGCTACACGCAGGCGCTGCCTCATGATAAGGTGCTGCCCCGCGTTCTTGCGCTGGTGGAGGCCGTGCTGCGACGCACTGCCTATCTGGCGCTGTTGTGGGAGAACCCAAAGGCTCGTCATCAGCTGATCTTGCTGTGTGCGGCTAGCCCGTGGACGGCCGAGCGGCTGGCCCGCTATCCGGTACTGCTGGATGAATTGCTGGACCCCTCGCTGCTTGATACCGGGGTCACCCCCGAGGATCTGGATGCCGAGCTGGATCAAACCCTCAACCGGCTGCCGCTGGAAGATGAAGAAGCGCAGCTTGAGGCGCTGCGGCAGTTCAGACATGCCCAGATGCTGCGCATTGCCGCCTCTGATCTGTTCGGGCTGCGCTCGCTGATGCAGGTCAGCGATGCCCTGACCGCCGTGGCGGAAGTGCTGCTGCGCCGCGTGTTGGTGATGGCACGACGTACGCTGGCCGCACGCCATGGTGAACCACTGCGCGAGGACGGTGAACCGGCCGGTTTCATCATCGTGGGCTATGGCAAGCTGGGTAGCATCGAGTTGGGCTACGACTCTGATCTAGATCTGGTCTTTCTGCACGATGCTGATCCGCAGGGAACGACCGTTGGCGGCCATCGTGCGCTAGACAACGCCGTGTTTATGACCCGTCTGGGCCAGCGCATTATCCACCTGCTGACAGCAATGACCCCCAGTGGCGTGCTGTACGACGTTGATATGCGGCTGCGGCCGTCGGGCAACTCGGGACTGCTGGTCTCATCGTTGACCGCGTTTGAAGACTACCAGCAGCGTCAGGCATGGCTGTGGGAGCAGCAGGCACTGGTGCGGGCACGGGCGGTCGCTGGTACCCCCACGCTGTGCGAACGCTTCACTCAGCTGCGTCATGCGCTGCTGAGCCAGCCGCGCGATTCTGAACTCGTACGGCAGGAGATTGTCGCCATGCGCGAGAAGATGCTGGCGCATCATGAAACGCATGGCAGCGTCAAGCGGATGAAAGGCGGATTGATCGACATCGAGTTCATGGCGCAGTATGCGGTGCTCGCCTACGGGGCGCGCTATCCCTCACTGGTGGAATGGACGGACAACGTGCGTCTGCTAGAGACGATGGCGACGTGCGGCATACTGACGAGTGAAGAGGCGCAGGTGCTTCATCGCATCCTGATTGACTATCGTCAGAGCGTCCATGCCACAGCGCTGCTGATGGACAAAGATGTACAGGCACAGTTGCCGACACTGGACGAACACCGCGCCACGGTACGCCACATCTGGCAGCGACTGTTGGAGTGAGCGAGGCAGGCCGATAGTGAAGTGTCTACGCTGAAAGCATCCCCATGAGACAAGGAGTCTTCGGATGCTTCCCTTCACACGTTCTGGCGAACTCAATGGCGGGCCGACACTGGTGCTGATGCACTTTTTTGGCAGCTCGCGCCGCGAATGGACTGAATCCCAGGCCATCCTGAGCCGTTATCACCCTTGTGTGGCCTTAGACATGCCCGGCTTCGGCGAGGCTAACGATCGACAGCGCGGCTTCGACATGGCGTCGATGGCCCGCTTGGTGATCGACACCGTTGATACCCTGTCATTGTCCAGCGTCGTTTTGATTGGCCACTCGTTCACGGGCAAGGTTGCGCAGATTATCGCGGATCAGGCCCCCGACTGGCTGCGTGCGCTGGTGCTGGTGGCTTCCTCTCCGCTGGCACCACAACCTGACCGCCGCGAAGACCGCGACTTTCAGGCGCATTATGCAGGAGACCGTACAGGAGCCGTGCGATTCATCGAAAGCGCCTGTGCACACCCGTTACCGGAAGCTGTCTTCGAGCGCGCCGTCGATGATGCCATGCGAGGCAATCGCGCGGCGTGGAAGGCTTGGCCGACGGCCGGTGCTGACGAAGACTGGTCCGGACGTGTGGGTGAACTGTCGCTGCCGACGCTGATTGTCGTTGGCGAAAAAGACCCGACCCTGCCGCTTGCGCTGCAGGAACGCATGGTGGCGCCTTTCTTCACGGCTCCCCGTATCGACGTCATCGAAGACGCCGGGCATCTTCTGCCGATGGAAACCCCCGAGCGCCTCAGCGATGTCATTCACGATTTTGTTGTACACGCTTCCTGATACCAAGAGAGGGCAGGGCGTGTGCTGACGACCACGCCCTCGATAAGGATTGCATCACTCTCATGGTCAACAGGACGTTTTACGGCCCGCTGAGCGCATTGCTGGCGGGTGCCGCTCTGATCCCCTTCAGCGCGCATGCCGACACCAATGCCGAACTGCTACAGCAACTGCAGGCACTCAAGGCCGAAGTCAGCCGCCTTGAAGCACGGGTCACTGTCGCCGAACAGCAGGCCCGCGAAGCGCGCACCGCTGCCCCAGCGGCGCCTGCCTCTGCTGTAGCGGCCACACCTACTCAGGCCTTACGCGCCGGGCAGGGCGTGTCCGTTGATGCAGGTACCCCACAGGAGCCCGCTACAGCTGTGGATGCTAACCCGTCGTCGGCAGCCCCGGAGCACCAATACCGCGTCGTGAACAGCCACGGCAACGCGCTGATCTTCAGCGGGGACGTTGAGCTCAACATCAATGCCAACAGCGATGCCGATACGGGCAATTTGGTGTTCGGCAACGATGACATTAACCACCACCGTGACCATCATCACTTCGGGCAGGATGGCCGCATCATGTTCGAAGCGGCGGGCACGCGTACCCACGGCGACAAGTTCGCCAGTTTCCGCATCCAACCGCTGATGGACACCTCCGGCAGCGTCGGGCTGGATGATGCATGGTTCGCCTTCGGGCAGCGCAATGGTTGGAGCGCTCGCGTGGGTCGCTACGAAGCCTATGACCTGTTCCCGGTCGGTGCCGACACTTTCCTCGGCTACAGCGGCGATACCGCCAACAACCTCTACAAAGATGGCGCTGGCTACAGTTATCAGGCAAAAGAAGGGCGTGGCCGTGCAGGCAGCGCCGGACAGATGATGGTGTCGCGCCAGTTCGGCAACGTCTACTTCGAAACCTCAAGCGTTGTGGGTGACCGCACCGACCTGTTCGACACCGGCTATACCGGCAGCAAGACCTACCACGGTGTGGCTCTCGACACCGACCGCAGCAAAAGTACCGTGCTGCTGCGCCCCGTGCTGGCCTGGCAGTTCGCACCGAAATGGCGTGTGGCGGGCGGGGTAGAGAAAAACCTCGTGCATGACGCCATCGTCGATACCCGCGGCAACGATGTCAGCGACCGTACCGGCTATGCCACTACGCTGGGCTATAGCGATCAGGATCTCCAGCTGAACTTCAACGTGGCTTACCTGGATGCCCTTGATGAAAACGACCTCTCCGTCGGCGCCAACATGGTCTACAGCGGTCTGGGGCTGGGGTATATCCACTCGTATAACGACATCGACTGGTCCAAAGATGACCCCGATGGCAGCAAATACCATATCGACACCCTGTACACGTCCTACCAGTTCAGCAACGTGTTCGATATCGACCGCTTCAATATGTTGGTGGGAACCTACTACAGCCGCTTTAGCGCCCAGACACATGATGATGCGTATGGCGTGCGGCTGAGGTTCAAGTACTATCTTTAAAGTTAAGTTGATAAAGCCCTAAGCAATTAGGGCCTTTCTAACAATTTCTCAAAATTCTCTTTGTGTACATGGTGTGTGATATATATTTTGGTTTTTATTCCATATGTGTTCATATATTGTTTCCATTCCTCTATTTCCAATATCAATAATATTTTATCTAGTTCTGTTATTTTTTTTATTTTATGTGTTAAAACAAACCACAAAGAAGCTGTCCTTACTTCTATGTTGTTATCTTTATTACTCCCCTTTCTGCTAATGGATCCATTCAATAGAAGTTTAACTGCTCCTAGTGACTGCTTTACATTATAAATTAAATTTGGATTGTCATCTCCAATTTTGACTGAAATAACCTCTTTGTTTTTTTCATCATACAAGTCTGCTACTTCAATCTGGTATTTTTTCCCTTTCAGATTTATATTTCTTACTTCAGTATTCTCACGATCAAGGACTTTATATCTGTATTTTTCCGCCATTTTACGATTGAAAGTATATTCTCTGTATTTTAACTTTTTGTTTTGAGGGGGACTATCTTGAAGATATTGTTTTAAATGGCGATCATCAAGTTCTTCGCGAATTTCATATTCTATGCTGCTGACAGAATCTCTTATATGGTCCATGAATGTTTCATTAAAAACTTCCCATATGCTGTTTTTAAAAATATAAAATTTTTCTTCTAGAATAATAGAAAAGTTCATAAAATCTAATATTTGTGTTTTTTCTTTTTTGTCATCATCGGTATTATATTCTACAAATATATCTGTTATATCGTATTCTTCTTTGTTTTCATTTATGAATGACAACACGTCAGCTATTTCTATAGCATATCCTAGCTCTACTATATTTCTTAGGTTTTTTTGCATACCTTTTTTGGCTCCAATTCGAAAACTATTTCCTACATCTCCTGATGTAATGGAGCCTTCATGTTCGTGAAATTGAGTTAAGAAGATATTTTTGTCATTTTTTTCTATTGCCTGAGTTAACGCCGAGTATAATTCTAATTTTTTTTGTTCATCTGTTACAATATCGGTTTTTGGTATCTTTATTAGTAGGTCTTTTGTATATGCATCTTCAATTTTTTTCAAAAGACAATGTATTTTTTCTGGGTTTATATCATAATTTATTTTGATGGAGTCTGAACATTCAATATAGTGCTGCCCCCATTCATCTGCATTTTTAGCTTTTAACTTGAGATAATCAACAGACTCTCCTGGCTGATAATTTCCCTTTTGAAATTCTATATAGTGAGACATATCGCCTTTTTTTATTCCGCTGTGATATGTACTTTTTTTTAATAAAACTGTATTTTCATTTGCCATTCTGAGAGCAAAATTTATTCCGAAGTCTTTTTCTATTATTGTTTTTATGAATAAAGATGATTTCCCAAGGGTTATGGCATAATTGTAATTTGAATGATTTTTTGGCTTTATTAATAATATACCACAGTTATATAAATTATAAATGGGTTTGGTGCCTTCGGGTATAAATTTATTATAAGATGTCCACCAAGGAACAATATTTCCTTGTTGATTTCTTGATAAATATAGCGTTGCACTAAAATCTTCCATATTTAAATCATTTTCATAGACCTCCAAACACTTATCTTTTATTATTTTATTTATCTTGCTGACATTTTTTCCTGGAATTTTGTATAAGATATAAAACATTTTTGAGTCCTCTCTTGAAAAGCAGAGGATTTTATTTTAAAAATTCCCACTAAGACACTGTGCTTTGAGGCAGCTCTGTATTTTTATTCCTTACCATTATCTTATGTTTCATAGATATCAATATATTACTACGATAACAGTCTATGATGCAGAATGATAAAAATTTAATAATAACTTGTTGTTTTTATTGGAAAAATATAAAAACTAAAAGGATATAAAAGAAGCCGCCCCTTGGGGCGGCTTCTTTGTCTTCTTTGTCTTCTTGTCTTCGATTATGCGCCGTATTTCAGCGGTTCGAAGTGGAAGGTGTCTTTCAGCGTCCAGCGTTTGAAGTCTTTCAGCGCGAGGGTGCCGCCTTTGGCGAACAGGTGCGCATCTTTCTGTGCCGGGTTCGGGAAGGTACGGGAGCTCATGCTGTACAGCCCTTCGCTCTTCTCGTTGCCGATGAAGACTTCGATCGACGGACGGTCGAGGTAGATGTGCAGGCTCAGCACATCGCCTTCCGGCAGCTTGCAGGTGCGCTTGAATGCGGACTGTGCCGGGCTGTTGCCGGTCAGCTCACGGTCGAGCACCAAACGGTTCAGCTTGCGGTCAACGTACAGACGCGTGCTGGCACCGGTGGCTTTGTCGACGTGGAATTCGAGACCGAATTCCTGTGCGTCGGTGGCTTTCAGGTCGATCTCAACGCGCAGTTCCTGCAGCGGGCCATCGGTGATCTCGAGGCTGCGTTCTTCACCCTCTTTCAGAGCAGTGGTGTCGATCGTAGTCGGTTCAGCGTTGGCACGCAGACCTACCAGCTCGGGGGACGGTGTCATGCGGACCAGACCATCTTCGATGTGCAGGTCGCGCGGCAGCGACATCATGCCCGCCCAGCCGTGTTTCTGGCTCGGTTTGTCGTTAGCCCACATGTCGAACCAAGCGATCAGCAGCGTACGACCGTCTGGGCCGTCGATGTGCTGTGCTGCATAGAACTCGTGACCGAAATCCAGTTCTTCGAATTCGGTTTCGCGCGTGAACTTGCCGTCCTTGAACGTGCCGATGATGCAGCCGTTCTGGAACAGGTTCAGGAAGCGTTCTTTGTTCTCGTCTTCCAGACCCTGCGGCGACATCAGCAGCACGTGCTTGCCGTCGAGCGGGAAGAAGTCCGGGCATTCCCACATGTAGGAACGTTTGCCCGGCGGCAGCAGCTCGTCGTCTTCGGCCAGCGTGGACTCGAACGTCCAGTTGTACAGATCGGTGCTGCGATACAGTGCGACCTTGCCGACACCCTTGCCGTCTTTGTCATCGGTACGGTAGCCGATGATCATCAGCCAGTCGTTACCTTCACGCCATACGCGCGGGTCACGGAAGTGCGTGACTTCGGGCAGCGGCGGTTCGCTCAGCACGACTTGCTTGTTGTCGAAGTGGATGCCGTCCTTGCTGGTGGCGATCGCTTGAACTTCGAGGACGTTATTGTCGTCGCCCCATGCGCCACCCCAACGGTGAGCGGTATAGATCAGGCACAGCTCATCGTTGTCGTTGACGACAGCACAGCCAGAGAAGCAGCCGTCTTTGTCTTCTTCGATGCTCGGTGCCAGTGCGATCGGCAGGTGTTTCCACGTGCACAGATCCTTGGAGCGCGCGTGGCCCCAGTACATCAGCTTGCCTTCTTCAGGAGACAGCGGGTGATGCTGATAGAAGACGTGGTAGTAGCCTTTGTGATAGATGACGCCGTTCGGGTCGTTCATCCAGCCGCTAGGCGGTGCCAGGTGGAAGCCCGGGTACATGGAGCGATCCGTGCTGGCGCAATTCTTGTTCAGTGCTTCGAGTGCTTCTTCGATGCGCTGTTTTTGCAGAGTGTCAGTCATGCCGTCTGAGCCCCTGTAGCAGAGTTGGAAGATGAAGCAGCTTTCTTTTCAGGCGTTATGCCTGAGTCCTGATCCTGGCGTGCGCGTGGCAGCATGAAGATACCCCATGCTGTAAAGACCATAGCGCTGATCGCCAGAACGAAATAGGTACTCGGGTAGCCGTATGCACCGAAGGCATAACCCGTCGCGGCAGAGAAACAAATGGAATAGAACTGCTGCGCGAACTGAAAGCTTATCAGATAGATGGTAGACGAGTAACGGGAGTCGAACACGCTGTTGATGTACTTGAAGACGGCAACGAGCAGAACCGGAATCTCAATACCGCGGATCAGGTGGCAGACAGACAGGAACCATACGTTGGAAATCTGGCTGCAACCGAAGACGCGCAGGCTCATCAGGGCGCTGCACAGGATCAGACCATTGCGCGAACCAATGCGGTTGATGACCCACGGAGCGATCAGCAGGCAGACTGCTTCGGTCAGCGTCTGTGCCGCCAGCAGCCACGAGTAAGCTTGTTGCCCGCTCGCGGTGAGCGTCTGCTCGTTGTACATCGCGCTGTAGTAGTTCTGGAACTGCTGATCGAACAGGAAGTACAGACCGCTGACACCGAACAGGAACAGGGTGAACTTCCAGAAGTTGCCCTGTGCGAACAGAGCGAAGCTCTGGCCGAGAGAGGAGGTGGCCTGTACCGCGTATTTCTTCTCTTCTTTCGGCGCCGTGTTGTTCTTCAGCAAGGCCAGCATGACAAGGAAGGCGATACCAGCGAAGGAACAGGCGTAGAACGGCAGGTTCTGGTTAATGGTGAAGTAGCCCGCAACGACGGACCCTGCACCCCAACCGATGGAACCCCACAGGCGAGCGCCCCCGAATTCGAAGCCCTTGCTGCGCGCCATGCGTTCGCTATAGGACTCGACAACGCCGACACCGGCGAACATGGCCAGAGACATGTAGAGCGCGCCGAACGCCATGCCCGCGATGGGAAATGCGCTCATCAGCGGTGGGAAGACGTACGCCATGGCCGGAGTACACAGCACCAGCATCAGACCGACCCACGTCAGCAGTTTCTTAGACGTTCCCAGACGGTCCTGCAGCATGCCGTAGACGGGCTGCAACATGAGCGCTGCAATCCCGTTAGCCATGAAGATGAAGCCGCGTGTGGATGCATCAATGCCCATGACCTTTTCCAGCCAGCTCGCGTAGAGCGCGTAGGTGGAAGACCAGGCGAAGAAGAATAGGAACAGCAATGCGCTGATGATGAGGTAGTAACTGCTGCGAGCCGGGGATTTCATCGGTTGCTTACCATTTGGGAGCGTGTTCTCACGGAGGATGCCACGGTAATTGAAGCCGGAATGTATCGCCATTGCGCCATGGTCGTAGTTCACCGATGGAAAAAAATGCTGACGCAATGTGCAAGATGTGGTAGTGACCTAAAGAACAGGTAGTCAGGCAGTCAAAAGTGGCGTACACCGCGATCGGATTTACCCTCGTTATCGGCCGTACGGCGCGCTAGCGCAGTGCTCTTTTGTCTAATGAAGAAGGGGCGGTAGGGATGTCACTAAGCGCTCAGCGCGCATTCTGGGCGGTCTGACGGGGCATAAGAAGGGGAAGGTAATAGCCAGAAGTTAACGCGGGGGAGATGAACAGTCGAGCTGCCGGTCAACACCGAGCCTTTAACTGTGTCATAACGAGAAGATCGGCCCTGCATAAGCAGGGCCGGTCTTTTATGAGCGCTCAGTAAAAAGTGCTAGAGGCTTACTGTGCGGCAGGCGTGATGCTTTCCATCGGCTGCGGATTGACGCGACCTTTTTTCGGGCGCGGCAGCATGATGAGACCCCACAGCATGAACACCAGACCGAAGATGCCGAGGCAAATGTAGGCGTACTGGAAGCCATGCGTATCGATCAGGTGACCGACCAGACCTGCGAAGCAGATAGAGCAGAACTGCTGTGCGAACTGGAAAGCGATCAGGTAGATCGTGGAAGAGAAGCGCGGATCGTAGACGCCTTCCATGAACTTGAATACGGCCACCAGCAGCAGCGGAATTTCGAAACCGCGTACCAAGAAGAAGATGGTCAATGCGACCTTGTCAGCGACCAGACCGGTCAGCAGTACACGCATACCCATCAGGAACGCAGCCAGTACCAAGCTTTTGCGAGCACCGATCAGGTTAACGATAAGCGGTACCAGCGGCAGGCAGATCACTTCGATAGCCGTTTCGGACGCATACAGGTAAGAATACGCTTTACCACCTGCAGCCGGGTCGTTCGCTACGTTGAAGAAGGTTGCGTAGTAGTCCTGGAACTGCTGGTCGAACAGGAAGTACAGACCGGCGATACCGAACAGGAAGATAGCGAAGGTCCAGAATTTGAACTCTTTCAGCACACCAAGACTTTCGGACATGGACGCAACTTGCTGTGCCTGACCCGGTACGGCAGCAACCTGTGCACCACGGTCGTCGAGGCGGAACAGCACTACCAGCAGCAGGATACCGGCAACGGTACAAGCGATGTACGGCAGGTTGACCAGAATGCCTTCGAGTGCGAAGCGACCTGCGATCAGGACACCCAGACACCAGCCCACAGCACCCCATACACGGACGGTACCGTATTCAAGGCCCGCGTTGCGGCCGACGCGTTCGCAGTAGGAGTCAACGACACCTGCGGCTGCCAGAATACCCAGCGCAATAAACAGACCGGATACGATCAGCGCAACAATGGAGGAAACGTCTTTCATCAGGAAAACGAAGACGTAGCCCATGACTGGCCAGCAGAGGGCGAGTACGAGGCCGATCCACAGCAGCAGTTTTTTGGAAACGCCCAGACGGTCCTGAATGGCGCCGTAGATAGGCTGGAACAGCATTGCACCAATAGCGTTAGCCGTGAAGAACAGGCCTTTGGTGGTGCTGTCTAGCTGGAGTATCTGCCACAGCCACTGGGAAGCCATCGAGAGTGTCGAGGCCCAGGCAAAGTAAAACAGAAATATGATCGCACTGAGCGGGAAGTAGTATTTGCTTGTACTGCGGGTTGTCATGGTCGTGGCCATCCCATAGTGAGCGTGAGCTTTCAAAACTGCGCCCAACATATATCCGATAACGAATAACCGGTTATTGGTCATAAGTCGTAGTGACAAAAGATAACATTTCGGGTTGGTCACCTGCCCGCGGGGCATGTGATGTCTCTTAACGACCTTGTACTAAAGAACAGTCACGGTATGGAAAAAGTGTCATGCGTAGGCAACATGCACTTATAAGAAGGAAAACAGTAGGGAAATGAACTTATCGGAAGGGAACGTTCGACGAAAGGATGGGGGAACTAATCGGCCAATTTTGTGTATTGAGCGTCTCGCTTTTCGATGACCGTTGTTTAAGGCAGAAGGTCCAGTGCGACGTGATTCTGCGTCAATCTGACACAGAAAAATGCCGGTAGCTCATCACTACCGGCATTTTCCTAGAACAGTCTGTCATTAGCCGCATGATTGGCCTTGCGTTTGCTGGCGCGGCGAGAGCCGGGCGCTGAACGCATGTAGTGGCTGTTCATTTCGGCGTAGTCGAGTCGTCGGTCGATCAGGTGGAGCAGTACCAGCTGGACGACCAGCAATACGACACAGATGATGATGCCTTCCAGCATGACGAAGAGGCCTCTTGTGAGTGATCGATATACGGTAGGTCAATCGACATTGTGGCAGATGATGCCTGTCTTGGCCCACCTTGTATAGCGTGTCGCGCGATCGTTCACAGCCTCACATCAGCGTCGCTTGCCATTGCTCGGCGTCAGGCGGCCGTCGACAGCGCGTTGCCCTTTAGCCCCATCACTTCGGCGAATGCCTGACGGAAAGCGGCCATATCCTGCTCGGTGCCGACCGAAACACGCAGCGTGGTTGGCAGCATTTTCCAGCGGTTGCTGACATGCACGCCTTTCTGGAGCAGACCGTTTACTACATCCTGCGTCGGCCGTTTCACATCCACCATGAAGAAGTTGGTTTCGGATGGCATGCAGGTGAAGCCCTGTTGCGTCAGCCACTGCATGGTTTTATCGCGGCGCTTAGCGTTGAGCAGCTTGCGCTCGGCCACCAGGTTCGGCTGCTTGAGGCTGGCCGTGCAGCCCACTGCTGCCAGTACCGACAGCTCTGGGTCACCTGCGAACTGTTTGAGGCTGGCCAGTACATCAGGACGGCCGACGGCAAAACCACAGCGCACCCCGGCCATGCCGTAGACTTTCGAGAACGTGCGCATCACGACCAGGTTCGGATGGCTGGCAATCAGTGGAATCACGCTGGGCTGATTCGAGAAGTGGATGTACGCCTCGTCGACGATGATGATGGTGTCTGCCGGTGCGCGTTCAATGGCCTGCACCAGCTTATCGTGTGGAGTAACGGTACCGGTCGGGTTGTTGGGGTTACAGATATAGAGCAATCCGGCCGGTTTCTGCAGCATCGCGTCGATATCGTGCGCACCGCTGTCCAGAAGCGGTACTTCGGTGATCGGTGAACCCGCACTTTTGGCTCCTCGAACACAGTCTTCGTAGCCCGGCGATGCAATGACCAGTGGTCGGCTGCTTGACGTGAACGCGTGCGGGGCCAGCTTCAGCAGGGACCCCGAACCGGGGTAGATCAGCAGCCACTCAGGCGGCACGCCCAGATCCTGGGCCAGCGTCTTCTGCATTTCGCTGACCATGTTATGGCTGTAGCGGCCCGCATGGGGAATGGCGTCCACCATCGCCTTGCGTGCAGCGGGACACGGCCCTTCCGGCAGTTCGTTGTAGTTGAGGTAGACGCCGGGAGGATCACCGAGCGGGTTGGTGGCCGTTGCGTTATGAATGGCGATATCTGCCGCATTCTCGCGGGCCAGTAGACGCGTCGGGGCCGCAAAGGCAAGGGCAGACATGCCTAGCGAAGCACCCAGAAAACCACGGCGGCTTGTAGTCGGGCGGGTCATGAAAGGCTCCTTTTCAAGACAAGCACAGCAAGGCGTGCTATCGAACGATATTCACGCAGGTGTCCCGCCGATGCCTGGCGGGACGTTCCTCCTTCCTTTATTCAATAATCAGGCCAGTTCTTGCAGTCGGCGATAGAAAAGTGCCGCACCCCGCTTTCGATAGCCGCAGTGCCCACTCTCTTTACGCGTTTTGTTGGCCCTTTATGTGGGCGGTGGCTGGTGCTCCGCTTTCTTTATCTTAGGCGTGTCAGTTCACGGGCCGCGTCATGCCAGTTCGGGGGCTTTGAAACGCCCATTGGTCAACACGGGCAGTGCCTTTCTGGCTTGAGCGAGGCGCTGGCGCGAAATGCGCGCGGTGACCAGCGTCGGCGTTTCACCGGCTCGGGCAACGACCAGTCCCATCGGATCGGCCACCATGCTGCAGCCGATCGTATGTGGGCCGCATTCGCTGACGGCGGCCACGAAGCAGGTCGTGTCGAGGGCACGGGCCGCGATCAGCGTTTCCCAGTGGCGCTCCTTGTTGGGGCCACGCACCCATGCGGCGGGCAGCACGATCAGTTCGGCTCCGCGCAGCGCCAGTGATTTTGCTTCTTCAGGAAAGCGCAGGTCGTAGCACGTCATCATTCCCACCTTCATTCCGGCGACATCAAAAATGGGGGGCAGTGTCTTGCCCGGTTCGACGCTCTGCGATTCCTGCATAGTGAAGGCATCATAAAGATGCAGCTTGTGGTACGTCGCTACGATTCTGCCCTGTCGCAGGGCAACCTGAACGTTGCCAACGCGCTGAGCATCAGCAGGAACATACAGGGTGAAAACGACGGTTAGCGGTACCTGTAGGGTGGCTTTCAGCATCTGCTGCATGAACGGGCCATCCAGCGGTTGGGCCGAACGTCGGACACATTCAGGGTCGCCAATGTCAGCGGCAAGTATTGCCTCCGGCATGATCAGCAGGTCGGCTCCCTGCTGTGCCGCCTGCTGGATAAGATGAGAGCACTGTGCCGCATTGTCCTGCCACTGGTCGGCAACGGCCAGTTGGCCCAGTGCAATCGTGAGCGTGTCCGATGAATCTGCTGCCGACGCTGCGCTGGAAGCGGTAGCCGTGGTGGCACCGGCCTGCGTGATGAAGGGCGTGGCGGTCAACGCCATTGCTGAAACGCCCAGCGTAGTGTTTAGAAAGCGACGGCGAGAAGGTGAGACGGTCATGGCAACTCCTGATTTCCCACTCTAGGGATTGAGCCGGTGAATGACGAAGTAAAACGAATGAGTGACAGAGGCCTGAACGAGTGCACCCATTGGCACCGAGTGCGGGTCATGCTGACGCAGCGTCAACCTTTCCCCCTGCGACAGGCTGTCAATGTCATTCAATATCCACGCCATGCCTGTGGGCTGCGCCGTGCTGCCGCATTTCAGGAAGGAACCGCCGATGTCGCTGTCAAAGCATCAAGTGCATATGCCGTGTTGCCGTGAGCCGAAAGCACTATCCCCTTTGGGCACAGTGGCAGAAAATCATGCGCAGCCGTAGTACAGTGTGCACAGACTGGTGTCGTTGCCTATGCTCAGCGGCACTGTGACGTTCTTTTCGGGAGACAGTAGGAACATGACCACTCAGCTGGAATCGCTTGCCACGATGACGACGGTCGTCGCTGATACCGGTGACCTTGATGCCATTCGTAAGTACCGTCCTGAAGAAGCGACCACTAACCCGTCGCTGGTGCTGAAAGCGTTCGAACTGCCGGGCTATCAGCCGGTCATCAAACGCACGATGGAACGCGTGAAGCAGGAAACCACGGGCATGCATCACGACGGTGTTATCGAACATGCCGTCGATGCACTGTCCGTTGCCATCGGTAGCGAAATCGCCGCGCTGATCCCCGGGCGCGTTTCCACTGAAGTGGCGGCCAAACTGTCCTATGACACTGATGCCAGCATCGCTAAGGCTCGCCGCCTGATCGAACTCTACGAACAGAACGGCGTTTCCCGTGACAAGGTGCTGATCAAGCTGGCCTCTACATGGGAAGGGATCCGCGCTGCAGAAGTGCTGGAAAAAGAAGGCATCCGTTGCAACCTGACGCTGCTGTTCTGCCACGCACAGGCGCGTGCCTGCTTCGAAGCGGGTGTCTGCCTGATCTCGCCGTTCGTTGGCCGCGTGACTGACTGGTACCGCAAGGAAACCGGCAAGACCTATGCACCGGAAGAAGACCCGGGTGTCCTCTTCGTGCGTGGTATCTGCCAGTACGCAGGGGAACACGGCTTCAACACTATCATCATGGGAGCCAGCTTCCGCAGCCCCGAACAGGTGCTGGCACTGGCGGGTTGTGACAACCTGACCATTGCGCCGGAATGGCTGGAAGAGCTGCAGAAACGCCAGGGTGAAGTGACGCGCTATGTCACTAAACCGGCCAAAACCGCTCAGCCGTCTACGCCAATGACCGAATCCGAGTACCGCTGGGAGCTGGGGCTGGACGCCATGGCGACTGAGAAGCTGGCTGACGGTATTCGCCGCTTCGCTGCCGACCAAGAAAAACTGGAAGGCTTGCTGGCAAAACTGCTGTAACGACGCGTGAAGTATGTAGGCGCGTGAGAGAAGAACGTGAGAGAAAAGTAGAAGCACGAGCCGTGTCTCGACAGCGGCGCTGTGCTTCGACATGATAGGAAGGCCTTTTCGCTGCGTGCGGAAAGGCCTTCGTTGTTTTGATAGATAATCTAACGTTTTCAACAGAAGATGCTTTCGACAGGCGGTGTTTTCGAAGGGCCTCGCTTGAGCGGTGATTCACTGGCGATCCGGTATATCCACGACAGTGAACGAAGAGCGAACGCTTCCCGATCGAGCCTGCATTCATCATTCCCAGCAACTGAACTGATAGGGGCGATACGTTCATGGCGTCATCCACTACAACAACAGCGGCTACCACTCCCTGGGTGCTGTCCATTCAGTCACACGTCGCCTTCGGACACGTAGGTAATGCCGCCGCCGTCTTCACGCTGCAGCGTCAGGGTGTTGAAGTCATCAACATCCATACCGTCCAGTTCTCCAACCATACCGGTTACGGTGTGGTGAAAGGGCAGATATTCAGTGCCGAACATATCCGCGATGTGCTGCAAGGCATTAAAGATCGCGGTGCACTGGGACGTTGCCAAGCCATCCTGTCCGGTTATCTGGGCGATGCCACTATCGGGCAGGCCGTACTGGATGCGGTCGCTGAGGTGCGCGAGCTCAACCCCGACGCCGATTACCTGTGTGACCCGGTTATGGGCGACGTAGGCCGTGGCATCTACGTGCAGCCCGCGATTCCGGATGTCATGCGCGAACAGGTACTGCCTGCTGCGTCCATCATTACTCCCAACCGCTTCGAGTTTGAACTGCTGACTCAGCAAGAGGTGACCAGCCTTGATGACGCTGTTGAACAGGCCCGTGCGTTGATTGCCCGTTTGCCCAAGCTACGCTGCGTGGTCATTACCAGCCTAGATAGCGCCGATATTCCCGCCGATCAGCTATACACCATCGCCGTAACCGCGGATCAGGCTTGGTACGTTGCATCACCGAAGCTGCCCGTCGACCCGCTTCCCACCGGCCTTGGCGATACGTTCTCCGCCGTCATGCTGGGCCGCCTAGTGCAGGGAGACGACTTGCCGGAAGCCCTTAGTCATGCCGTATCTACACTCAGCGCCTTGCTGAGCCGCACTGAAAATGGCCAGCGCGATCTGCCTTTGATTGCCGCACAGGACATGATCGTTTCACCGGCTCCGCGCTACAGCGCCGTCGCTATCTGATGAGTGATGATCGCCGCCACCTACTGCTGATCGGCATTGGTGCCGGCGATCCGCAGCAGCTCACCCTACAGGCCATCGACGCACTCAACCGTACCGATGTGTTCTTCATGCTCGACAAAGGGCAAGGCAAGGACGAGCTGCTGCACTTCCGCGAAGCGATCTGCCGTCGCCATATCGCCCCCGATCACGACTACCGCATCGTGACCCTCCCCAATCCCCCCCGTCCGCAGGTGCCTTACGGTGCCAAAAAAGACGACGCCTACCGCGCTATCGTCGCCGAATGGCACCACCGGCGCAGCGCCATGCTGGCTGACGCCATCCAAGACTCGCTCCTTCCCGGCCAGACGGGTGCCTTCCTTGTCTGGGGCGACCCCTCTCTTTTTGACAGTACGATCCGCCTTATCGACAGACTGTCAGTCACCACTACGCTGAACCTAAGTATCGACGTCATTCCGGGCATCACCAGCGTGCAGATGCTGTGCGCGCTTCATCGTATTCCCCTCAACCAGATTGGGGAGTCGGTGCTGATCACCACGGGCCGCAAGCTGCAGCAGCTGATCGACGAGGATGAATACCTGCTGCCCGCGACCACCGTCGTGATGCTGGACGGCAACAGCGTGTTTCAGCATATCCAGCGTGACGACCTGATGTTGTATTGGGGGGCCAACTTGGGTACTGAACACCAAGCGTTGATCAGTGGCCCGCTGCAGCAAGTGGCACCGCAAGCATTAGCTGGGCGAGAAGAGGTTAAGACAAAAGCTGGATGGGTGATGGATGTATTCATCCTTATAAGGAAGACATTGTTATAGGAACTGTTTTATATTTCATCGGCCTTATTTTACAGTGAGTTAAATATATTTTAGTTGTTTAAAAATATTTGTATGGTTGTAATATTCTTTATTGTCGTCGATAAAAATTAAAGCACTGTGGATTTATTATGATTAGTGTTCCTGTTGATTAGTATAAGAATAAGAATCTGTTTCCAATAGCGAGTTGTTGTGATTATTTGCGCTAATGTTGTCTGGGATTTCTATAAATGAATAAGTTGACTAAGATATTAAGTGTCTGTTCTGGAGTGTCTTATTTAATAGGTATGTTTTTTATCTATATGTTTAAGGGAGGAGAGTATGACTGGATGTTGGAAATGACACCAGAAATAGGGAATGCTCCGCAAAGTAGCGATGACTGGGTATTTTTGTCGCAATTCTTTTTTGCGTTCACACTGGTCACCCAGGTGCCCCCTCTGTTTTTCAGCAACAGAAAATACCATGTGATGATGATTATAATGGCTATAGTTTTTTACGTATGGTCCAGGAATCATTGATATACAATTAATATAATATTTTAATTGTTAATATATAATATCTTGCCGGTGTGGAGTGTAGCAGAAGAATATGCCATGTTTTGAAGATAATACTAGGTACAGATGCTGCACTGTGCTGTCTGTCTGAGAAGTGAGAAATTTATTGATGCTCAACGAGCGCCTGCGTCTGGTGGTAGTGCAACAATGATATTGTTTTCTCTCTGCTCGAAATGTAGACGCTACTTTGAATAGTTGTGCTATTGAAGAGTAAGCGCACTATGCCGTGCATGCAGCACGCTTATAAAAAAGCCCAGCAATGAAAACTCAAAGCCGGGCGGGGAAAACCTATTTAACGCGATTACTTTGTATACTCTGCATCCGGCAAACCAGTCATGCGGTTACGGATGTCACGACGGAAGACTTCGATTGTCCACATCCACAGCGCATGGCCAAACAGTTCGGAGAATATCTCTGCTCCAGGCAGCTGCCATACCGGCGGTGCCCAGCCGAACGTCGGCAGCAGCACGGCGTGGAAGCCGATGGTGACGAGGATACTGAACGCGATACCTTGCCACAGTTTCACTTTTGGGAAGACTTCAGCAATTGCGCAGTACAGCAGGGCAAACACGATAGAAAACACATGGTGGATGCCCGCAACGCCCCAGTTGATGGCATGTCCGGAGAAGTGATAGATCGTTTCCTGAGCGTTGACGCCCATATCGATCAGCATGTCCTTCGGTGGAATACCCCGATCAAGCGTGCGCGGCGGGAAAGGGATTTCAGTACCCCATTTCACGAAGCTGGAAATGTTGCCACCGATGAAGCCTGCCACCATGGCGGCACCGAAGCGACGATGAGCAGGAAGGGTGGGAGTGAACCAATTCTTCATGATGTAAGCCCGTTGCTAGAGTGAATACGCCAATAAGGCTGGTAGAGACGGTGATGCCTGTCATTGCGATACCTGGCTGTACTTAACGGCAGGTGCGACAATTTGTCCAGTTTCTTTGGCGGAGATGACCTAAGCGTAGTCTGTCCTGCAAAAAAGCCGAGCCAAATGGAAGGCTATGCAAGCCATACTATCGAGCGTAGCAGGTAAGTCTTTACTTCGTTTACTCTGGCGGGGGAAAAATGGGATGCGTCGACGCATGGCTTGCGCTGGCACATACCGAAGGATTCTCGGAACAAGCATTTCATGTTGGCTGAATTGAAATACCTATCACAAAGGAATATTGGAATTGAAGATATTTATTTTAAAATTATTTTTTCCAATAGAGAAAGTAAATGAAAATAAAAACTTTTGGAAAGCGGTATTTCTTCTTTTAATTTATATTTGTCTTCTCCTTCCATGTTACAGTGGTCGTGCTGGTAGCTATAGCTCCAAGTAAACTTTTTTTTTGAAAAATCTACTGAAAGTATGACTATGTCGAGAGAACTATAATATAAGTCATCACGCAACACGATATGAGTAGATTCTCTTTTTTTAATACTTTTTATTAAACTTTTAATTTCCTTTTCGAATGCTGAAACATCTACCCTAAAAGCAATATTGTTTTCTTCAGAATTAATGCTAAGACAATACTCAAGATATAAATAGTCTCCCTCATAAAGTGGTTGGTTTTGCGTGATAGCTATTAGAAATTTATGATCCATTTACCACCACCTAGGAAATTCAATAAATGCACTACAAAATCTGGACATCTCTATAGAGTCAGTATGCATTATGTGTTTATGGCTTACTTTGCTTTGAGTTGGTAAAATAGTTTCTTTTATGTAGTAAATAATGACTGCAGAAGATGTTCTGTCTATCTTTAAAATAATATTTGATTTGTTTTGTCTCGGTATTGAGGATAGATATAGTACGGCACCACTCTTGCGTTCAATATCATCTATAAATTGATCGAGTTGGAGCGTTGATATAGTCACTTGATCAAAGAAATTGAGAGCATAATCAGAGATATTGACATTAAAAGTTAACATTTCGGACGCGGGTGACTCATCTACCTGGATGAGATCCATGCAGAGAGAGAAGCGATTGCGGCGAATGTGAGCCTCGATATCCATGGGAAATATATCTTTTCTCGATGTGATTTTTCAAACCATACCATAAGTTAAAGGCAATGATATAGAATTTTTTACATCAGTTTATAGACGTAACAGATTTTCTGTAAGATAGGTGTGTGGGGCGAGATTAAGTAATAGCATTTTATAAGTTTTTTTGATGCTTATTTTTGAATAGAATGTTGGCGTTTATTGCAGGATGTATTGTTTTAATGTCATTAATTATTCAGTGTGAGTATAAGTGTTGTAAGTGATGTTCTATGAAGGTATTCGACTCTCAATATATTGTATTGGAGTTTCATGGTTACTAGTGTAAAAATGCTTTTTACATAAAAGTTTAGATCTATTACTTTTGATTTTTAATATAGCTGTAGGTATTTTGATTGAACTTATTGTGGTTGTTTTTATGTGTTTAAAAATAACTGTTTTAAATATACGAATTTTATTTTCATACACCGAAAATAATTTCCATAAAAATAAAATAATACAAAAGCTAATTTGGGGAAATTATACTAGGCGGTCTCTAATCAGTAGGCATGTTGCATGGTGGTTATGACAATTCATTGTCAACAAAAAAGGGCAGCTTTCGCTGCCCTCAACTTACTTCCCATCATCTGCTCTTACAGCAAATCTCAATCTTCACTGCCCTGACGGATCAGATAATCAAACGAGGCCAGTGACGCTTTCGCACCTTCACCCAGCGCAATCACGATCTGTTTGTACGGCACGGTCGTGACGTCGCCTGCTGCGAACACGCCCGGAATGGAGGTCTGGCCGCGGTTGTCGATCACGATCTCGCCCTGCGGTGTCAGTTCCAGTGTGTCTTTCAACCAGCCACTGTTCGGTACCAGGCCGATCTGAACAAAGACGCCTTCCAGTGCAATATGCTTGGACTCGCCCGTTGCGCGTTCTGTATAGCTCAGGCCGTTGACCTTCTGTCCGTCACCGGTGATCTCGGTGGTCTGCGCTTCAGTGATAACCGTGACGTTCGGCAGGCTGTGCAGTTTGCGCTGCAGTACCGCGTCAGCGCGCAGAGTATCGGCAAATTCGAACAGCGTGACGTTGCCGACGATACCAGCGAGGTCGATGGCTGCTTCAACGCCAGAGTTACCGCCACCGATGACCGCTACGTGCTTGCCTTTGAACAGCGGGCCGTCGCAGTGCGGGCAGTACGCTACGCCGCGGTTGCGGTATTCGTCTTCGCCCGGTACGCCCACCTGACGCCAGCGTGCTCCCGTCGAGATGATGACGGATTTCGCGGTCAGCGTAGCGCCGCTTTCCAGCTCGACGGCAAACGGTTGACCGTCCTTGGCCGGTACCAGGCGCGCTGCGCGCTGGGTATCCATAACGTCGACGTCGTAGCTTTTGACGTGTTCTTCAAGCGCAGCCGCCAGTTTCGGGCCTTCGGTCTCCTTGATGGAGATGAAGTTTTCGATTGCCATGGTGTCTTGCACCTGACCACCGAAGCGCTCGGCGACTACGCCTGTGCGGATGCCTTTACGCGCGGAGTAGACCGCTGCCGCAGCGCCAGCCGGGCCACCGCCCACTACCAGCACGTCGTAGGTATCCTTTTCATTCAGTGCCGCCGCTTGTCGCTTGGCTGCGCCAGTGTCGACCTTGTTGAGAATCTCGCTCAGCGTCGCGCGGCCCTGACCGAACTGCTCACCGTTGAGGTAAGTTGTCGGTACGGACATGATCTGGCGTGCTTCGACTTCGTCTTGGAACAGCGCACCGTCGATCATGGTGTGGCGGACGTTCGGGTTGAACGTGGCCATCAGGTTCAAGGCCTGTACAACGTCTGGGCAGTTCTGGCACGACAGCGAAATATAGGTCTCAAAGACGAACTCGCCGTCCAGCTGGCGAATCTGATCAAGCACTGCCGGATCGGTTTTCGGCGGATGGCCGCCCGTGTGCAGCAGCGCCAGTACCAGCGAGGTGAACTCGTGGCCGGTCGGGATGCCCGCAAACTCAATGCGTGCCGGCTCGCCTGCTTTGCCTACTGTGAAGGACGGGCGGCGAGAGGACTGACCGTCGAAGGAAACGCTGATCTTGTCGGACAGGCTGTCCAGATCTTCGATCAGTCCCTTCATCTGCTGGGACGCATCGCGGTCATCCAGAGACGCGACCAGTGCGATGGGTTGCGTCAGCTTGTCGAGGTAAGCCTTGAGCTGTGTCTTGAGCGCATTGTCCAACATGAGCGTCTCTCCGGTGGTTCGCTATCGAAGCGGATAAGAAGGTTATCCTGTCATCAGCAGGATATGTTCGGGGCCGTATTGCGCACGCTATCTTACTTAACGGCGACGGCGCTGATGGAGACAGGCACCGTTTAGGCAATACGAGGCTGCATTCGCAAAGTCGAGCTTTCGAATGAAACCGCACTGTAATAGAAGGTATTGATGAGGCGCAGGCGCGATATCGACGGGATATGCCAGATGTCGCCTTCCTGAAGAAGGGAGGTTGCAGCGCCCCCGCTTGGGCGCTGCAACGGTCATCTGGTGATCAGATCTTGCCGACCAGGTCCAGAGACGGAGAGAGGGTTTCAGCACCTTCTTTCCATTTCGCCGGGCAGACTTCACCCGGGTGTGCTGCGATGTACTGAGCCGCTTTGACTTTGCGCAGCAGTTCAGATGCATCACGACCCACGCCGCCGTCGTTCAGTTCGATGATTTTGATCTGACCTTCCGGGTTGATCACGAACGTGCCGCGTTCAGCCAGACCGTCTTCTTCGATCATGACCTGGAAGTTGCGAGAAATGCGGCCAGTCGGATCGCCGATCATCGGGTACTGCAGTTTGGCGATAGTGTCGGACGTTTCGTGCCACGCTTTGTGAGTGAAGTGCGTGTCAGTGGAAACGCTGTAGATCTCGACACCCAGACGCTTGAACTCTTCGTATTCGTCAGCCAGGTCGCCCAGCTCGGTCGGGCAAACGAAAGTGAAGTCGGCCGGGTAGAAGAACACGACGGACCATTTGCCTTTCAGGTCCTGTTCGGTCACTTCGACGAATTCGCCGTTGTGGAATGCGGTTGCCTTGAACGGCAGGATTTCAGTATTCAACAGAGACATGGACAAACTCCTTGTCGTGAGTGGTCGTTGGAAGCGTGCTGTACCTGACGCTATGGAGATCACTTTACCCGAACCGATGTGATTATCTAAATTGATTGGGCAAATGGTGCTGATTGCCTTTGGCAATGATGAGGCGTTTTCTGGATGAGCCATGCCTCGTGTGCCATCGGGCCTTGCAATAACAGACACGAGTAAAAATACCTAGTTCCAATGTCGGGTTATGGGTGGGCAATTGCAAGGGGGCCGCGGCGCAGCGTATGGTTATTTCAATCCGCTAACCATAACAACGATCAATGAAAGGAAGACGCTTCGTGGCAACAGGATTCTCGACATCGCACCTTGCAAGCACTGCGCTGGATGAGCTGGTGCTTTCCCTTAAGAAGGAACGCCTGGACTGGCATCACAGCGGTGCACTGCCGGCACCGGTTCAGCGTCCGGGGCAGCTTCCTTCGCGAGATGCCATCCGCAGCGTCGTTGACGGTGTGATGCGGGCGCTGTTTCCGCTGCATATGGGGCCGGATGACCTACTGGCCGGTGAAGAGGACTTTTATGTCACGCGGATGCTAAACCGTGCCCTGTCGCTTCTGAAGGTGCAGGTGCTGCGCGAGCTGCGCTATCACCAGCGCGATGAACGCGATGCGTTGTCGGAAGCGGCGCTGGTAGCCCGTACCGACGACATCCTTGCCCGCTTCTGCGAGCAGCTCCCCCAGATTAACCGCACGCTGGCCACAGACGTTGCCGCTGCCTACCGCGGCGACCCCGCAGCGACGGGCGTCGATGAAGTGCTGCTGTGCTATCCCGGCATGCAGGCCATCATTCATCACCGCTTGGCGCATGCGCTTCACGGCTTAGGGCTGCCATTGATTGCGCGGACCATTTCCGAAATGTCGCATTCCGCTACCGGTATCGACATCCACCCGGGTGCCACTATCGGGCAGTACTTCTTTATTGACCACGGTACGGGGGTCGTCATTGGCGAAAGCTGCATCATCGGCGACAACGTGCGGCTGTATCAGGCCGTAACGCTGGGGGCCAAGCGCTTTGCCGTTGATGAAAATGGCCAGCTAGAAAAAGGGGGCGCACGCCATCCCATCGTTGAAGATGACGTCGTGGTTTATGCCGGGGCGACCATCCTTGGACGCATTACGATTGGCAAGGGGGCGGTTATCGGAGGGAATGTCTGGCTGACGACGGATATTGAACCGGGGCGTAGCGTGACACAGGCATCGCTCAACCGTCACAAAGGGCCTTCTCAAGGCTGATGTGCCAGCTGTCCTTGGAATTCTTAGAGTTGAATGATCCGCTTGCGGTCAGCATCGAAAGAGTAGAGATAGGGCATCATCTGCTGAACAAGATAAGTACCGTTTCATGCGGCGGACAGTGTCGGCACACTGCCCGCCGCACGTTTATCGGGCAAGCGCGTGCCGTTTGAGGCGGAGCATCTGCCTGAAGACGTGTCTGGTGGTGATCATCAAGAGAAAAGCTTACTTAAAAGAGAACACTGATCAGTGTGAGGCGACGCCTCGTGGCTGATGTTACAGATCGGGCAAGTCGAGCAAGAGTGGGCTGAGCAGAGCGCAGCGAGTAAGAAGAAGCGCGAGCACCTTTACCGCGTGTTTTGCCTGATCCCTGATTCAGCGAGCCTTGCGCTTGTGATTTTTCTTTAACGTGACGCGCCTTTAAGGGGACGTGCCCGCTATCCATAACGGTGATCAACAGCTAAGAGAGGTCGCTCTCTCTTCTAGAGTAGGATCTAGAGTAGGGGGCAATAAAGAGGTGGGGCGTTGGGAAGAGAACTGACGGCGGCACTGTGACGGTGCTTGAGGCATCCGCCCCGAGGGCTGGTACTTCGCTACCGCGGGTACAGTGTCGCCAGATTCTGCTTTACCTATGCGTGCAGGGTGTCGATACAAGTGATGCTGATGTTACCAATACAGCGGCCAGCGCTGGCTTGATCGCAGGTTATTGGCAATGAAGGCAATTATGAGCAGCAACAGGCAGCCGGTCAGCACGGGAAAGATCAGAAAGTGCCAGTCACGCATGCCGCTAAGCAGCATGACAATGGGAACGCCCGTCGCGGGTGGGTGAACGATTTTGAGCAACAGCATCAGGGCCACTACCGACCCTGTGCCCAGTGCCATAGTATACGGCGACAGGCCCCACAGGTTGGCAAGGATCAACCCGATCAGCGATGCCAGCATATGGGAACCGAGCACATGGCGAGGTTGAGCCAGCGGCGAATGCGGAAAGGCGAACAGCAGGATGCTGGTGGCGGCGAAAGGCGTCATCAATAGCGGTGTGGCTGTCCATTGCGTGAGCAGGGCGAGCAGTAGGATCGCACAGCTGGCTTCGCAGGCACTGATCAGTGACTTTCGGCAGTGTGAAACGATACGTCTGGAACGCGGCTGAGGCGTAGGCCAGAAAGGGGCTGACATAGGGTGGTGATCCTTGGGAGCCGGGACCAGCCGCGTCGAGGAGGGTGAGGCGCAACGGGTTCTGCAGGCTTGAAGTTCTAGGAAGGTGACGCCACTTATACCGTCATCGCAGGAAGGCCTGCAATGGCTGTCAGCTGCTATCGTAGCAAACGTGACAAGGTGCCGCATCCTTTGGGATGAGTTACCCTTTTGTAGCCGTATTGGGGTGCAAATCTGTCGGGAAATCGTGCGATTGTCGTTTGCGCCCTCGGTGAGGCATGCGATACTGACAGCATTGCGTTGCCTGCCCGCTCCTCGGCCGTAACCCAATGTCTTTCCGTCATTCGTCATTGACGTAGGCGGCATGAAGTGACGATGATGGAGCAACGGGCCGGTGACAGCCAGAACCGAGGCATTGGAACACCTTGTCCTTCTCGTGAAAGGATCAGGGAATGCGCCGCTGCCAGACAGCACCGCTGCCGTTGCCCTTCTCTCTTCTTCGAATCAAAGGCGATGATGTCATGTACGAATATCCGGTCAATGTCGATATCCAAACCATCGAAGGTAGCCCGTCTCGCAAGGTAGCCATTGCCTGCCCGACACTGCCAGAGCTGAAGTGCGTAGGTGACGGCCTGCGTGATGCCTTCCACAAGGCTACGCTGTGCGCCAAGGACGTGCTGGGGCGCTATGTTGCCGCTGGCAAGCCGATCCCGCAGCCGAACCCGGCCACTATGGGCCAATACCTGCTGCGTCTGCCGTTGCTGACCGTGGCTAAAATCCTGCTGTGGAACGAGATGTCCTATCAGGGCGTTAACAGCAGCGAACTGGCACAGCGCCTGCGCATCGACGAAAAGCAGGTCGCCGAGCTGCTCGATTTTACGGCCAACGTCGAAATCGAACTGATCGAAAGCGCACTGAGCGCAGTAGGCAAACGCCTGGTGCTGTCTCTGGCCGCTGAAAGCACGCTCGATATCGAAAGCCGCAAATGGCCGCACGAGAAAGTCGAGCTCTAAGCGCTCGCCGTGCTAGGGGCGTTTGCCCTGCATGAACACAAGGCCTCACTTCGGTGGGGCCTTTGTCGTTTCAGGAGCGGTGATTGAGGGGTGCTGTGCGCGGCAATGTCACGCTGTTATATCGAAATGATAGTGGCTACTACGCCTGAAGCGCATTATTATCGGTGCTATTCATTGGGGCGCGTCACAACGTTGCTTACAACGAGAACCACTTTCCTTGTAGACGCTCTGTCTACATAATATAAGCGTTTGGCAAATAGCGGCCGCTATTTATAATCAATTCGTATCAAAAAAATAACGCTTCTGCTCTGTATCCCTAGGGAAACACATACAAAAAATAACCAACGGAAAAGGTGTATTACAAATAATTTAATTAAGTTTCAGTCGCCGCTTTACTGTAAGGTATCGTAATTATTTATGCCTTCATGATATTTAATATATTTTTTGTTATAATCCATTTTGAAGTCAAAAAAAAATAGATAATCTATGCGCCGTTGCACCGTATATTAGTCCTTATCGCTCATAATCTTCCCCATTATCTCTGGAACGGATCATCACGCCGAGCATCATGATCGGCGGCGGCTTCCGTTTGCTTTGTATTTCACCCCCGGAATGGCCATGAACAAGACATTTCTGTTGGCGTTATCCCTGCTGGCGAGCGCCCCTGCTGTTGCAGCTGTCGATACGCAATACGATGATCTGGTGCGTCTGGCCCGTACCGGCGATACGGCCCCCGTCCTGGATTACCTGAAACGGCACCAGACTGACCAGTCCGTGCAGCAACGCGAAGACAACATCGTCATCGCGTCGTGGGCCGGTCGGGATCAGGAAACGGTCGCGGCCTATCGGCGTTACCCCAATCCTGAGCAGCTCTCCGCAGAGGTGCTAGGCACGGTGGCGCGGGCTCATCGCAATCTGAAGCAGTACGCTGAGGCGGCGGCCCTGTACCGCAAAGCGCAGCATCAGGTCCCCGATGACCCTCAGTGGGTCATGGGTGAAATGCTGGTGCTGGCAGATGACGGCAAGGGTGGGCAGGCCGTGGCGCTGGGAAAACCGTGGGTCGATCGACTCAGCGGTGAGGATCAGGCGCAAATGCGTACTGTCATGGCCTATGCGCTGCTGTCGGAAGGGGCACGTTACGAAGCGCTTCATCAGATGGAGCGCGCCTTCGTGACCGAATATCCCGGTGACTTTCAGGGCGAGCTGCGCGAGCGCTACGGGCAGGTGCTGACACGCGGTGAAATGCCGATGGCGGCACTTAGCATCGACGCGGGCCTGACGCCGCTACAGCGTTTGCAGAAGCAGTCAGATGAAATGGCCTTGCGTGTTCGTGTGGCAGTGCTGGACAGCCGCCAAGAATCCGAGCGTTTGCAGGCTACCGATGAAGCTCTGGCGCGCTATGCCTCGCTGTTGAAGCAGTGCGCGGCAACGCCCGGTGCCGACGCCATCGCACGCCAGATGCGCATTGATCGTCTGGGGCTGTATGACGGACGTGGCATGCCGCAGCAGGTGGTGAGCGAGTATGACGCGCTGAAGGCTCAAGGGGGGGAGGTTCCGCCCTATGCACGGGTATGGGTCGCGCGTTCGCTGTTAAAGCTGCGCCAGCCTGCGCGTGCTGAGCGCCTTATGGCGTCGGCTGTGAAGGAAACGGAAGCGGGCCAGCCGCAACCGTGGATGGCGGGGCGCATTCTCCATGCGCAGACGCTGACCCTGTGCCATCGCATCGACGATGCCGCACGTGAAATCGAACGCATCATGCCGCTTGAAGGGCGCTACCGCTGGGTCATCAACTACCCCCAGACCGAGATAGATTCGACATGGCTCACGCTCCAGTTGAATCACGCTAGCCTGCTTAACGACAAGGCGCAGAACGAGCCCGCGTTGGCCGTTTTTGAAGACCTATGCCGCTATAACCTCGGCAGTACCGAGACTTGCGTGCCGCTGGCCGACATGTACCGCAACAATGGCTGGCCGCGCCGCTCGGAGCAGCGCCTCAAACTGGTCGAAGGTGTTTCGCCACGAGCGCTGGAACTGGAAGAATCCCAGGCATATACCGCGCTCGCACTGCGCGAGTGGCATCAGGCTGATGTGCTGACAGATGATGTGGCTCAGCGCTATCCGGAAGACTATGACGTGGGTCGTCTGGTGCGAGCCAACGAGGTCGCCCATATGGCCGAACTGCGCCTGACGGCCAGTCCTGACCGCAGTAGCGGCAGTAGCACGGTGCGTGGCAGCCATTCGCTGGCGATGGAAGGCACGCTGTTTTCACCGCGCTTTCTTGATCACTGGCGTGTGTTCGCCGGTTCCGGCTATAGCTCAAGTCGGTTTGAAGAGGAAAAAGGTCACGGTCGCTGGCAGCGTGCCGGTGTGGAATACAGTGGGCGCGACCTGCTGGTCAGTGCGGATACGCGCTATCAAAACTACGGCGTAGGGCACGAGCAGGGCTACCGCTTCACCCTTGATCATGACCTTAGCGATATCTGGCACTGGGGCACATTGGTGGCACGGCGCTCTACGGACGCGCCGTTGCGCGCCCGTATCGCTGGCGTGCATGCCGACCAGTATCAAGCCTACGGGCGCTGGACGCCCGATGACGAACGCGCATGGGAACTGGCCTATACCCACTGGGACTTCTCCGATCGCAACCGGCATCAGCAGGTTGCCCTGTCGGGTGAGCACCGCCTGTGGGCCATTACCGATCTTCGTCTAGACGGCCTGCTGGATGTAGAAGGGCGTTTGGCGCGTTACAGCACCGATGCGCAGTCTTATTACAGCCCCAAACATGATGTGGCCGTGATGCCGTCGCTGCGCCTGACGCACCGCCTGTATGCCTTCTATGAAAACCAATGGCAGCAGACATTCGAGCTTGGGGCCGGTCATTACTGGGAAGCCCGCTATGGAAGCTCGCCGATGCTGATGGCGCGCTATGGGCAGCAGCTACAGACAAACGACGTGCTGGCCTTGGGCGCTACTGTTGGCTGGGAACGCCAGTCCTATGACGGCCGTGCCGAAAACGATCTTCAACTCTCATTCGACATGAATTACAGGTTCTGACCATGAACAAGGTATTTCGTCTGCTGTCTGTCGGGCTGCTAGCTGCGCTGTCGGGCTGCGCGGGCCAGCATCCGGTGTTCACGCCACCGCTTGAGCGTCCGCTTGCTGTTCGTGATACGCCTTGGCCGCGCAATCAGGTGTTGGTGCTGGCCTACCACGACATCATGGACACTGAGCCGGATCAACAGTATGTGGCGACGCGCACGGCTAATTTCATCGCTCAGATGCGCTGGCTGCAAGTGAACCACTATATTCCTGTGTCGATGGATCAGATCTTCGCGGCCAGCGAAGGCAAGGGCGAGCTACCGGAAAAAGCAGTGCTGCTGACCTTCGATGATGGTTACCGCAGCATGTACGACCGTGTGTTCCCGATTCTCAAACGCAACCACTGGCCAGCACTGTTCGCTCCAGTGGGGCGCTGGATCGACACGCCGGAAGGGCAGCCGGTCGATTTTAGTGGCAAGTTGCGCCCGCGTGACAAGTTTGTCACCTGGGATCAGGTCCGCGAAATGTCCGATTCGGGGCTGGTCGAGATCGGATCGCATACGCAGGATTTGCACCACGGCGTGCTGGCGAATCCGCAGGGCAACGTGGAGCCCGCAGCGGCAGCGCTGAAATACGATCCGGTGACCAAACGCTATGAAACGCTGGAAGAGTTCCGTCAGCGCATCGACCGCGATGTCAGTGCCATTACGAGTACGCTGACACGGGTGGACGGCAAGCCGCCGCGGGTTTGGGTATGGCCCTATGGCGCGGCCAGCGGTATTGCGCTGGATGTGGCGCGCCAGCACCACTATCGGGCGGCCATGACGCTTGAGGATGGGCTGCTTGATGTTCACAACCTGATGAACGTGCCGCGCATGTTGGTGGCCAACGACCCCGATATCGACGGCTTCGTGGCCAATGCCGTTCAGTTGCAGGAGCACCCGCCAATTCGTTCGGTGCGTGTTGATCTCGATGCGATCTACGATCCCGATCCGGCGCAGATGGAAGAGAACGTTGGGCGAGTGGTGCAGCGTCTGTCGGAGGTGCAGCCTACCGTCATCATCGTCAAGGGATTTGTGTCGCCTGCTCATCCCGGTGAGCCAGTACGTGAAACGTATTTCCCGAACCATGTATTGCCCATGAAGGCCGATCTGTTCAACCGGACGGTGCATCAGATCCACTCACGCTTGCTGTTCGACCCGCGCGTTTATGCGTGGATTCCGACACTGGCGGCAGAACAAGGGGCGTCCGTGCCGCTGTGCTCGACCTCGCCCTATCGCGCCTCACCGTTCAGTCCTGTTGTGCAGCGCCAGTTGCGTACGCTGTACCGCGATATGGCGGCCAGCGTGCCGACTCTGGAAGGCGTGATGTTCGATGAGGATGCCAGCGATGCCGTCTGTGCGGGGGAATCCCCAGCGCGGCTTACGCAGGCGCAGTACGACCTCAGTGTTCAGCTGAGCGATGAAGTGCGTGCCGTACGCGGGCAGGATGTGAAGACGCTGCAAGTGGTGGTCACGGGGGCGCATGAGACGGCTCGCCAGGCGGTCGCGCGCACGCTGACGCACCACAATCATGCGCTAGTGCGGCTGTCGCCGGGGGCGCGCCAGGGCGCGGGTAATATCGTGACGCATGCTCAGGCGCAGGCGTTGCTGAAGACGGTAAGCGAGCTCCCCAACGGTATGGCGCGCACGTTGTTTGAAGTGGAGCGTCAGACGCCTACGGGCAAGGTGATTGCGGATGAACGGGTTGGAAAGTGGCTGGTCTGGCTGGCTAACCGAAGCGTCATTCATCTTGGCTATGCCCCTGACGATGCGCAGGCCAACCGTCCTGTGTTGCGTAATATGGCGCCGCTGTTTGAGTCGCGTTGGCAGGAATAGCCGGTATTGCTGCCCCTTTATTAACCGTAATATTCTGTCAACTACTACGGTAATGACAATAATAAAGGGGCGGTATTTGCTGCATATAATTACATCAGTTAACAATTAATATAGGTCGCTGACATAACGTTTCAAAGGAAAAGTAAAGTTCGGAACACAAAGCGTTAGCGTGGAATATGGCGATTATGTTACTCAGAGTAAAAACGCTTGGTATTTCGCTTGTTTGCTATGTTTTTTGTCTTTTCGGACTGTTCCATTACTGATAGAGAAGTTAGTCTATATCGGCCTTTTAGGTACCCTACTTTAGTACCCGCTTTATAGATATTCGTGCTCATGCGGTGAATGAGCGGCTTCGAATAGCAACCCGCAGACATAATGTCCTGGCGGGCAATGCAACCGGAATAGCAATGAATAAGACTTCTTTGTTGGCGTTATGTCTGCTGTTAGGTGCTCAGACAGCAGGAGCTGGCAGCGTCGTGCCTGATGCTCACTACGACGATCTAGTGCGCAAGGCGCGCAGCGGTGATACAGCTCCTGCTCTTGAGTATCTTCGACAGCATGTCAAAGAACAGACCAGGCAGCAGCAGGAAGATCACATCGTCATCGCCTCATGGGCTGGCCGCGATAGCGAAGTGCTAGAGGCCTATGCGCATGTGCAGGACAAGTCAGCGCTGTCTGCTCCCATTCTGGCCAGTGTCGCTCGGGCTTATCGCAATACGCGTGATTACGAGCATGCCGCCCAACTGTACCGTCAGGCCGAGAAAATCGCTCCCGATGACCCTCAGTGGGTGATGGGCGAGATGCTGGTGATGGCAGATGGCAAGCGTGGACGCGATGCCATCGCGCGCGGTCGGCCGTGGCTGGGCAAAGTGTCCTCTCCGGATGAAGCCCGCCTGCGTACGGTTATGGCCTATGCCTGGCTATCGGTTGGGGAGCGCTTTGAGGCACTTCACGAAGTGCATCAGGCCTTCTTGCTGGAGCATCCCGGTCCGTTTGATCGTGACGTGCTGGAGCGCTACGGGCAGGTGCTGTCGCGTGCCGAGCTGCCGATGGCAGGGCTGGAAGTCGATGCGCGCCTGACGCCCGTTCAGCGCTTGCAGAAGCAGGCCGACGAGATGGCGCTGCAGGTGCGTATGAGCCATACCGGTGGGCGACAGGAAGCTGATCGCTTCGTGGCGCCTGATGAGCTGATCTCTCGCTACCACTCGCTGCTGTCGCAGTGCGATCGCACTCCCGGTGCAGAAGGCGTTGCGCGCCAGATGCGCATTGATCGCATGGGGGCCTACGAAGCGCGTGGCATGCACCGTCAGGTCGTGGCTGAGTATGAGCAGCTGAGCCGTGAAGGCCGCATCCCGTCCTATGCCGAAGCGTGGGTGGCACAGGCCTACATGGCACTGCACAACCCCGGTAAAGCGGATGAGCTGTTCCGCGATGTCATTGCCCATGAGTCGCCCAAGGACGATCACTGGACTGAAGACAATCAGAACCATGTGCGCAGTCTGCTGGAAGACGATCGCCCCGGTGATGCGCGTCAGGCGATGGACACGCTGTTGCCGACGATTCCCAAAGTGCACTGGTCGATCAACTACCCATTGCCGCAGGTCAATGAAAACTGGCTGTCCACGCAGCTGCTGGACGTTGACGTGATGCAGGCCAACGGTGACGAACGCAAGGCGTTCGCGAAGTCGCGTCACCTGTGCGAGATCGCGCCGGCTCAGACGTCGCCCTGCATTGGCTATGGTGCGCTGTTGGAAGAACAAGGGCGCTACCGCGATGCGGAGTACCAGTATCTAGTGGTGCAGAGCGGTATGCCGCGCAACCAGTCGCTGGAAGTGGCGCAGCTGGTGAATGCGCTCAACCTGCGTGAGTGGCACCGCGCTGATGTGCTGGCCGAAGGGCTGACACAGCGCTTCACCGATGAAGAGGGTTCTCGTCAGGCGCTGCGCCAGAACGAGATCGCGCATATGGCGGAGTTCCAGTTGAGCGCGAGCAAAGGTCATTCTCACTCGCACGGTAGCAATGGCAGCAACGGTAACCCGATCCGCGGTAACGACGATCTGCATATCGAAGGCACGCTTTACAGCCCTCGCTTCGGTGATCACTGGCGGGCTTTCCTCGGTGCCGACTACACCTCAGGCGAGTTCGGTACTGAAGAGTCAACAACGGACCATGGCCGCTGGCAGCGTGGTGGGGTCGAATACACCGATCGCAATACGGTCGCGACGCTTGAAGCGTCCACTCAGCGCTTTGGTGACGTCGGGCAGCAGATGGGGGGCAAGGTGACGGTTGATCGTGACATCAACGATCGCTGGCACTACGGCGCGGCTTATAGCTTCCGGTCAGCCGAAACGCCGCTGCGCGCGCGGGCAGAAGGGATCTGGGCCAACCAGGGTGACGTACATGCCAGTTGGACGCCGTCCAACCGTACTAGCGTGCAGCTCTCCCTGTCGCCGTGGCACTTCTCAGATGGCAACTGGCGTTGGCAGAGCTCGCTGAGCGGCAGTCAGCGGCTGTGGACATGGCCGCACGCGCGTCTGGACGGCCTGCTAGCGATCAGCGGCAGCCGCAACAGCATCAGCCATATCGCTGGTGATAGCTCCATTGACGCTGGCAACAGAAAGACAGGGGCAGATTATTACAGTCCGAAAAGCGATCTCTCCATTATGCCGGGGCTGCGTCTGACGCATGCGCTGTATCGCCACTACGACCGCCAGTGGGAACACTATCTGGAGCTGGGAGCAGGACGTTATTACGAAAACTATACCTGGCGTGATAGCGAGGGTGATCACAACCGCCACGATAACACCCCACTGTGGATGGCGCGCTATGGTCAGGATATCCAGTTGAGCGATGTTCTGAATGTCGGTGCGTCCGCGCAGGTCACTCGTCAGTCGTATGACGGTGTGAGCGAAAGGGACATCCAACTGATGCTCGATATGAATTACAGGTTCTAGCCATGATGATGAAAAGAGTGTTGTGCTGCCTGCTCGGTCTGGCCTTGCCCATGCTGAACGCCTGTGCCGAGCAGGGGGGCATGTTTACGCCGCCCACCGAACGACCTGACATGGTGAGTGAACAGCCGTGGCCGAAGAACCATGTGCTGGTGTTGGCTTATCACGACATCATGGACAGCGAACCCGATCAGCAGTACGTGGCGACGCGCACAGCCAACTTCGTGGCGCAGATGCGCTGGCTGAAAGCCAACCACTATGTGCCGGTATCGATGGACCAGATCTTTGCGGCCCGCGATGGCAAAGCTGATCTGCCTGAGAAAGCAGTGCTGCTGACCTTCGATGACGGCTATCGCAGCATGTATGACCGGGTGTTCCCGATCCTTAAGCGCAACCACTGGCCGGCACTGTTTGCCCCGGTAGGCGCATGGCTCGATACCCCGCAGGACCAGATGGTCAACTTCAGCGGCAAGATGCGCCCGCGTGACAAGTTCGTGACCTGGGATCAGGTGCGCGAGATGTCCGATTCAGGGCTGATCGAGATCGCATCGCATACGCAGGACATGCATAAGGGGATCATCGCCAACCCGCAGGGGAACGTCGAACCTGCCGCAGCGGCATTGGCCTACGATCTGGCTAAGAAGCGCTATGAAACGCTGGATGAGTTCCGCCACCGCTTCGATCTGGACGCCACGACCATCACCAACACCATCACCCGCGTGACGGGAAAAGCGCCTCGCGTGTGGGTATGGCCGTACGGTGCGTCCAGCGGTATCGGTCTGGAAGTCATCAAGGAACACGGCTATCAGTCGGCCATGACGCTGGACGAAGGGCTGTTGGACGTTCGCAACCTGATGAACGTGCCGCGCACGCTGGTGGCTTACGACCCCAACGTTGATGCCTTTTCCAGCTGGGTGGCTGACGCGCAGGAAAAACCGGTCATGCGCACGGTGCGCGTCGATCTGGACTACGTCTATGACCCTGATCCCAAACAGATGGATGAGAACGTTGGGCGTCTGATCCAGCGTCTGGCGGATCTGCGCCCATCGGTCGTCATGCTGCAGGCGTTTTCCGACCCGAAAGGGGACGGCCTGATCAAGGAAGTCTACTTCCCCAACAGTCAGCTGCCGATGCGTGCCGACCTGCTGAACCGTGTGACGGTGCAGATCCACACTCGCATGCCGGAGCGCGCGCGCGTCTTTGTCTGGATGCCGGTCCTAACCTTCGATCTGAAGGGGCTGCCGCACGTCATGGAAATGACGCCGGAAGGCAAGCGTCGCATCGACCCGCACCAGTACCGCCGTTTGACGCCGTTCAACTCTGAAGTTCGTGCGCGCATCAAAGCGCTCTACCGTGACATGGCCGTTAGTGTGCCGTCGATCGAAGGGGTCGCTTTCCACGATGACCTGGTGATGTCCGATTACGAAGACGTGAGTGATGCCGGTCTGGCCGCGATGCGTAAGGCAGGTTTCGGCGACGATGTGCTGGCGCTGCGCAAGGACCACGATCGCAGCATGGCATGGGCGCGCTACAAAGGCCGCTTTATGAATGCATTCACCAAAGAGCTGATGGATGAAGTGCACTCGCTGCGCGGTACTGATGTGAAGTCCGCGCGCAACATCTTCATCGAACCGGTACTTAACCCGGACAGCGAAGAGTGGTTCGCCCAGAACTTGGACGACACGCTGGACGCCTACGACTACGTGATGCCGATGCTGATGCCTTATATGGAAGGCGTTCGCGATCCAAAGGCGATTCACGACTGGATGGCACGCGCCGTCGAACGCGTGCGTCAGCATCCCAATGGACTGCAGAAGACCATCTTCGAGCTGCAGGCGCAGGACTGGCGGTCGGATACCGACGGGCACGGCGATCGCTGGATTTCAAGCGAAGTGCTGGGCGGCTGGATGAAGGATCTGTTCAGCATGGGCGTGGTTCACCTCGGGTACTACCCGGATGACTTCTACCACAACACCCCGAGTCAGAAAGTGATCCGCTCTGTCATGTCGCCGTCTTGGGCACCGGACTGAGGCGAGCTCACAGAGGCATCGCGAAGAAGCTACAAGCCGGTCCGAAAGGGGCGAGGACCGGCATTTTTGTGGCGCGATGCCCGAGCGAAGCCTTCGGCGTTCTTTGGGTGCGCAGCACGTAGCCGTTTCGGCGCACGCGTCTGCGAATAACGATTCGAAAAAAGTATGAAGCACAACGTAATGCATAACCGCCATGTGTGGCCCATTCGGCATGGCATTATGTCAACACGGTATGGATGGCTATGACAGATCGCATTCTGGCACTACTACTACTGCTCATCGTGCTAGGCACGCCAATAGGAGTCGCCTTCAATTTCACGGGCGACATCCTGCTGTATTTCGTCTTCCTGTACCCCCTGTTCATGTCGGTACTGTGGATTACCGGAGGGATCTATTTCTGGTTCCACTGGGAACGCCACTGGAAGTGGGGCGATGAACAGTCGGTACCTGAACTGAAGGGCAATCCGCTTGTCTCGATATTGGTGCCTTGCTTCAACGAGGGCAACAACATCGAAGAAACGCTGCAGTTCGCGCTGACGCAGCACTACCCCAATACGGAAATCATCGCCATCAACGATGGTTCCAGCGATGACACTGGGGCTGTGCTCGAAGAAATGGCGACGCGCTATCCGAACCTGCGCGTAGTGCACCTGGCCCAGAACCAAGGCAAGGCTGTGGCGCTGCGCATGGGGGCGACCGCTGCCAACAGTGAATATCTGGTCTGCATTGATGGTGATGCGGTACTCGATCGCAACGCCGTGTCCTATCTAGTGGCGCCGCTGATCGAGCACCCGCGCCTCGGGGCGGTCACGGGTAACCCGCGTATCCGCACGCGTTCCACGCTGACCGGTCGCGTACAGGTCGGCGAGTTCTCGTCGATCATCGGGCTGATCAAGCGTACGCAACGCGTACTGGGTAGGATCTTCACCGTGTCGGGTGTGGTCGTGGCCTTCCGTCGTGCCGCGTTGCATCGCGTGGGCTACTGGAGTCCGGATATCATGACTGAGGATATCGACATCAGTTGGAAGCTGCAGCGCGATCACTGGTCGGTATTCTACGAACCACGCGCACTGTGCTGGATCCTGATGCCGGAGTCGCTCAAGGGGCTGTGGAAGCAGCGTTTGCGCTGGGCACAGGGGGGTGGGGAGGTATTCCTCAAGAATTTTAGTATCATTACCCATACCCGCTATCGCTACATGTGGCCGCTGTGGATCGAGTTCTGCTTTTCGACGCTTTGGGGCTTCACATTCCTGATTACGCTATTGCTGTGGGCAACCGGTACGGTGGTGGATTTGCCACCCAACCTCCGCGTTACCCATATCGTGCCGCCATCCTTTACGGGGCTATTGCTCGCTTTCGTCTGCCTTCTGCAGTGTGGAACCAGCATCATGATCGAACGCCGCTACGAGCGTAAGCTCGGCCGCGAACTGTTCTGGGTCATTTGGTATCCCTTGGTATTCTGGGCACTTAGTTTGTTGACGTCTGTAGTCAGCTTTTCGAAGGTCATGCTGTCCCCCCGCGGTCGCCGTGCGCGCTGGGTGACGACTGACCGCGGGATCGATCGTCAGGACAAGGGAGAATCCGCGTGAAGGAACAGGAGCACATGGCACGTGAAATCGTGCTGTACAAGCGCTCATCGCGAGGCGCTACGCTGGTGGATGGTCTGCTGACGGGCATCGCATGGGTCGGATTTTTGTCCTTGATCGTGATCGGGCTGTACAACATCTGGGAGGCCGAAACGGCGCCAGAGGCAGAACATGTCGAGTTTTTCGGGCATGTCATGCTGTCTTCTCTGTATACCGTGTTGTGGTATCTCGGGGCGGCACTACTTTTATTGGTGTTGTTAGTGTGCTGGAGCCGCTACAACACATGGCGTTGGCGGGGAAAGGAGCGACGCACGCGTTTCCCCAACCTGAACGTCAAGGACGTGCCGTCCTACTTCGGTGCAGACCCCGCGCTGGTGGCACAGTTGCGAGCGGCTGCAATAGTGACCATCCATTCTGACAGCAACGGTGACATTCATTTCCTGACCCATGGCAAGAATGAAGATGATGACCGCGAAACGGTGCTGCCGGCCGACTCGCTCTAATACGATGGCTGGTCCCTTTGGGTGACAAGGTAATGAAAAAAGCAGGACTGCTGAAGGCTGTGCGCATGCACTTCTCTCAGCTCTTGAAAGGTCAGCGGCCACGGCCGCTGACGATGACAACGCCTCCTCTTGCGCTGGGTCGCCGGCTCAGGAAAAGCGTGCTGCGTCCGTTCCACTGGCTTGCGCTGGTGGGCGTACGGCTGATGCTGGCCTCACCGCTGGCAGGGCTTCCCATACGCACGCGTCGACGCTGGGAGGCTGTCCTCCTGACTGTTACCGGTGTGGTGGCCGTCGTAGGCGTGACGATGGGCAGCTGGCGCGCGCTGAATCAGGAAATGCTCCAGTCTGCGGCCTCTTCCACGGCCTATATGGTCGAAGAAGGGTTGATACATAACGATCATGCTGCGGTGCACAATACGCTGCGGCGGCTGTCGTGGTTCTCGGGGGTCTCATCCGTTCGCGTCTATGACGCGGAAGGCGGAGTGTTCGAGCGCTGGCACAGCGCGGGTGTCGTGCCACGCGATGAAGACCAGCAGCGCTTTCTGAATCGCATGCTGGACATGGAGATCTACCTGCCGATCATGGACGGCGAGCATGCGGTAGGCGGTGTGCTGGTTACAGCGCATGCCGAGCACATGCTCAAGACTCTGCGCGAGGCTCTGCTGCTGTCAGGCATCCTGTCGGGTGTGCTGGCGCTGGTTATTTTCGTGGCCTATCGCCGGATGCGCCACGGGCGCAGGAAACCGGCTAGCGCAGCGGCTGCCGTGCCGCCGGATACGATGCCGGCCTCAGCAGCACAGGGCGCTCATGCATCACTGCTGGAAGGGATGCTGAACTTCAAGAGCGAGATCGACACGGCCTATACGCGCCTGCTGTTTCAGGCCACCCATGATGCACTAACGCGCGTCTACAACCGTTTCTATTTCGACCTGTTCTTCGAGCATGCGATGAATTACGGGCGTGAAAACGACGAGCGCTTTGGATTGATCTTCATCGACTGCAACCGCTTCAAGGCGATCAACGATCAGCATGGGCACCTGTGCGGTGATCAGGTGCTGCAGGAAGTGGCTCGTCGTCTGAACGAGCGCTTCGAAGGTATCGGTGATGTCTTTCGCTATGGTGGGGATGAGTTTGCGGTGCTGATTCATACCCTGCTGGACGATGCATATCTGCAGACGCTGGTCGATGAAGTGCCGCGTCTTTTCGATGAACCGATACGCGTCGAGAGCATCGACGAACCGCTGAGCGTTGGCGTTGCGTGTGGTGGGGCCTGCTACCCCACCGATGGCAATACGGCTCGTCAGCTCATGCATTCCGCTGATGGTCGCATGTACGATCGCAAGGAGCGCTGAGCCGCTTTTCGATACGTCTCACGCACTGAACACAAGGCCCGATCTTCGCTAGAGGATCGGGCCTTGTGCCGTTTGGAGGGAATAAACGGGAAACTATGAGCGGCGCGTGGTGGTGATGGCACGAAAAGCCACAACGCCTAGCAGTGTCGATAGCAGCGATCCGGCCAGCACGCCGATCTTCACTTCGTCTAGATATTCTGGTGACGATGCGTAGGCCAGACCTCCGATGAATAGGCTCATGGTGAAGCCGATGCCGCACAGCATGGCGGTGGCAAGCAGCGTCGACCAGCGTGCTTCTGCAGGCATGGGGGCAATGCGCAGACGGATGGTTAGCCATGTCATGCCGAAGATGCCGAGCGGCTTACCGATCAGCAGTCCTAGCATCACGCCCAGCGGTACGGGCGACAGCAGGTGATGCAGTACGGCTGGCGATAGAGTGACGCCCGCATTGGCCAGTCCAAACAGCGGAAGCACTAGCAGTGCGATCCAAGGGGTAAGGGCGTGCGAAAGGCGGTGCAGCGGTGACGCACGGCCCTCGGCCACGGCGGTGCGAGGAATGCAGAGCGCCAGCAGTACGCCAGCCAATGTCGCATGAAGCCCTGATCCTGCCATGCAGTACCACAGCACGCCGCCTACCAGCAGGTACGGCAGCAAGGCCCGTATGCCTAGCCGGTTGAATACGATCAGTACTGCAAATGCCCCGCCGGCGCCTGCCAGCATGCCCCACGCCAGCGACTGCGTGTAGAAGCACGCAATGATCACGATGGCACCGAGGTCGTCAATGATCGCAAGTGCTGCCAGAAAGGTACGCAGTGAGGCGGGAACCCGCTTACCGAGCAGTGTGATGACCGTGAGAGCGAAGGCGATATCCGTGGCGGATGGAATCGCCCAGCCTTTGAGCGTCTGTGGCTGATGCGCGTTAAACAGCGCGAAGACCAGTGCGGGAACGACCATACCGCCCAGTGCCGCCAGCCCCGGTAGCGCTCGCGCCCCCCAGCGTGCCAGTTGTCCTTCGCACAGCTCCGCTTTGATCTCTAGCCCTACGCCCAGAAAGAACACACTCATCAAACCATCGTTGATCCAGTGAGCGACCGAACGCCCCATTACGGGGTGATGAAGCAATGACTGCACGTCGGACTGCCAAGGACTATTGGCCAGCAGAATGGCAATGAGCGACGCGATGATCAGCACGATACCCCCCGTAGTGGGATGGTAGATCAAGGCCTTCCAGCGGGGTTGATGGCGCAGAGAGGTAGAAGACATGGCATGCCCGTGTGTGAAGTGAAAGGGGGCATTGGATAGGAGCTGGCGCGTGAATACAAGCTCACCTGCCTTGAGCAGAGTGAGGATAGATCGGCTGTATCGTAATGACACTGTAGGTAAGGGTAACATCCTAATATAGACGAAAAAATCGCTCAATATCATTGAAAAAGAGGCATCTATCATTAAAAGAAGTCATCTTTCGAGGGCGGATGATTGCGATGCGCTCAGGGGCGATGACAAGGGAAGACTTTTTCATAATTTATTGGATGGTTTTGTATAGTATGGAATAACTTTGTATTATGGATGGCTTGTTCATCCCGTATGCGCTGTGCACACGGGACCTCTATTTCCACGCAGGACCTGATACATGACCGATCAGAACGACTACCGGATACGGGTTCGCCACCTGAGCAAGGTCTTTGGCAAGCGACCGGGCGAGGTGCTGGCCCTGCGCGATCAGGGCAAGAAACGCGCTGAAATTCACAAGGCCACCGGGCAGGTACTGGGGCTTTCCGATATCAATTTCGACGTTCGCGCTGGCGAACTGCTCGTGATCATGGGGCTGTCCGGATCAGGTAAATCCACGCTGATCCGCTGTCTGAACCGCCTCATCGACCCCACCGAGGGTGAGATCCTCATCAACGGTCAAGACGTTGTGAAGATGAATGACGACGAGCTGCGCGAATGCCGTCGACGCCACTTCTCAATGGTATTCCAGCACTTCGCACTGTTCCCGCATCGTACGCTGCTGGGCAATGCGGAATACGGGCTGGAAGTCCGTGGCATTCCGCAGAGTGTGCGCCAAGAAAAGGCCATGGCCGCGCTCAAGCGTGTTGGACTGGGGCATCTGCCCAACGCATATCCCCATGAACTGTCTGGCGGGATGCAGCAGCGTGTGGGTCTGGCGCGTGCACTGGCGAGCGAAACCAGCGTCATGCTGATGGACGAGGCCTTCTCGGCGCTTGATCCGTTGATTCGCCGTGAGATGCAGGATGAGCTGCTGATGCTCCAGAAGGATCTGAAGCAAACCATCATCTTCATCACCCATGATCTGGATGAAGCGCTGCACATTGGCGATCGCATCATTCTGCTCAAGGACGGTGAAGTGGTGCAGGCCGGCACGCCGCGCGACATCGTGACGAACCCCGCAGACGAATACGTCGAACGCTTCGTCGAAGGGATCGACATGACGCGCTTCCTAACGGCCGAACTGGCGATGGAAGCACCGGTCACGCCGCTGTCCATCGACGATACCGTCGGTGCCGCTCTGACTCGCATGAACGAGCACGACGGGCTGGAAACGCTCTACGTCAACGATGCCGACGGCAAGCTGGCTGGGGTCGTCGAACGCTCCGTGTTGGAAGCCGCTGCGCCGGAAGCGCCGCTGGTTGATGTGCTCGAACGCGACGTACCACGTGTGCTGCCGCGTGAGCCGCTCAACCGACTGTTCCCGCTGTTCCGCAAGCGCAACTATCCCGTTGCCGTCGTGGATCGCCAGTCTCGTCTGCGCGGTATCGTCGTGCGCGGCAGGATCCTGTCGCTGCTGGCGGAAAGTGATAACGATGCGGTCGAGCCCGAGGTCGAGCCGCCACTGGCATCACTCAATGATGCCGTGACATCTACCGGGGAGGACGCGTAATGGGTAAGTGGATGACATGGTTGAAGGAAGGCATCCCGCTCGCCGACTGGTTCAATGACGGTGTCGCGTGGGTGACTGAACATCTAAGCTGGGCCACTCGGCCTATGGCGTCAGGAATGGAATGGACGCTGGGTGCCCTTAAGGGCGCGCTGATGTGGATCCCTGCGCCGATTCTGATCATTGCGGTGGTGGCGCTGACGCTGTGGCGTTGCGGGAAAGGGGTAGCGGTCTTCGCCGCGCTTGGGCTGCTGCTGATCTGGAACCAAGGGCTGTGGGAATCGCTGATCTACTCGCTCAGTCTGGTGCTGATCTCGACGCTGTTGTCGATCATCATTGCCTTGCCGGTCGGGATGCTGGCGGCGCTGTTCCGCCCTGTCGAAGTGGTGGTAAGGCCGATTCTTGACCTGATGCAGACCATGCCTGCATTTGTCTATTTGCTGCCGTGTGTGGCGTTGTTCAGCATCGGTGCGATGCCTGCGGTACTTGCGACGGTCATCTTCTCGATGCCGCCTGCGGTGCGCTTCACGATCCTCGGGATCCAGCAGGTGCCGAGTGATCTTGACGAAGGCGCAGAAGCCTTTGGCTCTACTCGTGCGCAAAAGCTGTTCAAGCTGCAGCTGCCACTGGCACGTCCCACCATCATGGCGGGCATCAACCAGACCGTTATGCTCGCGCTGTCTATGTCCGTCATCGCGTCGATGGTTGGGGCTGAAGGCTTGGGGGCCGACGTCTACAGTGCCATTCAAGGCAACGATAACGGTCACGGTATCGTCAGCGGTATCTGCGTCGTCGTACTGGCCGTACTGCTCGACCGTATCGCTCAGTCGTGCAAGGGCCGCGATTACACCTGAGCCTCTGACGGCCGGGTGACCTGACCTTCTTATAGGCGGCCGACATGGCGATCTTCATGTCGTGCTCTGTCGGCCCGCTTCGCACCGCGCGTGCACACACCTTTTCTGGAGGCGTTAGCATGAACATCAAGAAGCTGATTTCCACAACACTGGCCACCGTACTGATGGGCGGTGCCGCATTCTCCGCGACTACCACGGCCTCTGCTGTCGAAGCACAGGGCAAGCAGGACGTCACCATTGGCTACGTCGCCTGGGCTGACCAGCTGGCATCTACCAACGCACTCAAGGTCGTGCTGGAACAGCAAGGCTATCGCGTGAAAGCCACTTCGCTGTCCGCGGCCTTCATGTGGCAGGGGTTGGCGCAGGGCAAGCTGGACATGATTTCCGCTTGGTTGCCGACAACTCACGCCACCTATTACAAGCCGGTGAAGGACAAGGTCGATAACCTTGGCCACAACTTTGAAGGCACGCGTCTGGGGCTGGTCGTGCCCCGCTATATGAAAGACGTCAACAGCATCGACGATCTGAAAGCGCACGCCGCCGAGTTCGATAACCGCATCGTTGGGATCGATCCGGGGGCTGGCATCATGCGCATCACTAAAGAGGCTATCGGTAAGTACGACCTCGGGATGAAGCTGACGGCCAGCAGTGATGCCACCATGAGCGCCGTGCTGGGCGAGGCCGTGCGTGAACACAAACCTATCGTTGTGACGTCTTGGGTCCCGCACTGGATGTTCAACCGTTGGGACCTCAAGTTCCTCGACGATCCTAAGAACGCCTACGGTTCCTCTGAACAGCTGGATACCGTTGTTCGCAAGGGTCTGAAAGAAGACAGCCCCAAAGCCTACTGCGTGCTGAGCCACTTCAAGTGGACGCCGGCTGAAATGGGCGAACTGCTCGATATGAACGAACAGCCGAACAGCGATCCGTATCAGAACGCCAAGCAGTGGGTCGAGAAACATCCGGACATCGTCAAACGCTGGACGCAGGACTGCCAGTAATCCGGGCGTGAAGCCAGTGCCGAGAGTGCTGGCGCAGTACCGTTCAATGCCGCTGCCCGCCAAGGGCCGCGGCATTTTCATTATTGGAATATTGCCATTACTACAATAAGAGGAACGATCCCCATGAAGACACTGATCTCGACCACCCTGACAGCAGCACTGGTAAGCGGTGCTGTGCTGACAGCACCCTCTGCATCCGCGACAGAACCGCTAGGTCAGCAAGATATCACGATTGGCTACGTTGCTTGGGCCGATCAGATGCCTTCCACCTATGCCATGAAGGTTGTGCTTGAGCAGCAGGGCTATCACGTGAAGGCCACTACGCTGTCCGCCGCGTTCATGTGGCAGGGGGTGGCGCAGGGCAAGCTGGATATGATCGCGGCATGGCTGCCGGTGACCCACGGTGCGTACTACGCGCCGGTAAAAGAGAAGGTCGAAAATCTGGGGGCTAATTTCACTGGCGCGCATCAAGGACTGGCGGTACCGGCCTATCTGACCGATATCAATACGATCGACGATTTGAAGCAGCATGCCGATGAGTTCGAGGGCAAGGTGGTCGGTATTGATCCCGGGGCGGGTCTCATGCGGCTGACCAAGCGCGCACTCGATGAGTACGGGGTGAATATCAAGCTGGCCGCCAGCAGCGATGCGACCATGACGGCCGTGCTCGGAGAAGCGATACGTGAGCACCGCCCCATCGTCGTGACGGCATGGACGCCGCACTGGATGTTCAACCGCTGGCAGCTGAAGTACCTCGACGATCCGAAAGGGGCCTTCGGCAGCGATGAAGAGATCGACACCATTGTCAGAAAAGGGCTTCGACAGGACAGTCCGCGAGCCTACTGTGTGCTGAGCCACTTCAAGTGGACGCCTGCGGAAATGGGCGAGCTGCTGGCCCTGAACGAACAGCCGAACAGCGATCCGTATCAGAACGCCAAGCAATGGGTCGATAAACACCCAGAGATAGTGGCGCGCTGGACACAGGGCTGCCAGTAAGTTGATAGTGGGCCTGTGAGGATAGCGCCGTTGCGCTATCCTTGCGTCTATGCCGCTGTCCTTTCTGGATGGCGGCATTTTTGTATGAAGAAGAGGGTGCCTATACCTTTTCTTTAAATTATCTTAACATTGTCTTGTTGTTAAAATTGTTTATTAGTCAGTGCTTTGCCTAAGCGAAAGCGGGCAGGCGCCATAAAACAAATAACAGCGCTAACGCATACATGGTCATTATTGGGGTGTGTCTTATGTCAAAACACCACGGGCGGTTCAGTTTACGCACGCTGGAAAAGTGTCTGTTACGTACTCTGCGGAGCCTGCCTGTTCGCAGTGCCCATACCGCATGGATGGACGTCATTCACAGCACGCCGCATATCGACGCCATGCTGCGCAGCAAAGGCGACTATCAGACGCGCCATTTGCAGAGCTACATGCACCGACGCTGGAGTGCCGCCCAGAAGCTGGACACGCTGCGCACCCACGTCGAGTTCATGCAGCAGAATATCCACCCTACTCATCATGCCGCACTCTACGGTGCCGACAATGCCCGCTATGGTGAGCCCGCGGCCAGTGGCGAAGGGATCGTGCTGATGCAGTGGGAAATGAAGGATACCGCCTGGCGGCTGATGCTGCTGCGCGCGCAGCACAACAAGGAAGGCGAACTGCAGCTTTCCTTGCAGGACAGTGAAGGGCACGAGGTCTATCTGCTGGTCTTCTCGGTCGGGCATGACCCCAAACACCCCGAGCAGCTGAGCCTCTACATTGGCTGTTTGCAGGGTGCGCGGCCCGAAAACGGTGGCACTGCGCTGATCAATGCCTTCTATAAGCAGCATCACGGCCTGCGGGCGCAGGGGTTGCTGATGACGGCGCTGTATGCGTTCGCAGAAACCTTTGGTATCGAGCGCATTCGCGGAATTGCCGATGGGCATACGATCAACAGCCGTTACCGCACCAAGATCAAGACCAGCTACGACACCTTCTGGCAGGAATGCCATGCTGAGCAGCAGGAGGACGGTTGGTTTTTGCTGCCAGAGCAGGAAGAAAAACGCGATATCGAAACGGTGAAGAGCAAGCACCGTTCGGCGTTTCGCAAGCGCGAGGCATGGCGTGAAGAAGCGCGCCTCAATGTGTTGGCCGCGTTGATGGGGCTGCGAAGCCCGGCAGAGTCGGCAGCGGAACCGCAGGTGGCTGCGATGCGGGAAGCGTCGGTAGCCTAAGCGCAGCCGTTCCTGCATGAAGAAGGCGGTCAGGTGATCCTGGCCGCCTTCTTTTTCGTTGTCTATTGGGATGAGGTGATCATACCGTCAGAGCGGTGATGGGTTGGCCCCGTGTTCCATAGAGAATGCCGTGTTCCTGGAACAGCCTGTACAGCCACTGATTGATTTCGTCATCGCGTGTCTTTTGCAGGCTGTGTTCGCACAGCGAAGACCACCCGTGGCGGCACTCCGGGAACATGGCGATGCCATACTCGGCGCGCAGCATCATCATCAACGGTTTGGTGTGATGCAGTGGGTGCGAAGTGTCACGAAGGCGCGTGAATAATTGACCGCGCGTGACGTGGGTAATGCAGCTGCGCTTCAGTTCGCGCGCCCGCTGACGGAAGATCGACACCAGCGGTACGCAGTCGCCCAGCAGGCTGGACGGCGTGACATAGCCATCGCCACGGCAGATCAACTTCTGCGTTGCGCCAACGTGCAGCAGCGGCATGTCCTGCAGTACATAGGCGGTGTCTCTGAGGCAGGCCTGAATATCATGCTGAGCATCCTTGCCGCGAACGAATAGACACGGTGCCGCTCCCGTATCGCTCTGAACCGCTTCAATATGAGCATCGACCAGCAGAGTATGGTTGCGGTAGCGCGCATCGGCATTGAACTCGTTGCGTGCATAGGCGTCGGTCAGCCGACGCGCGGACACCTCTTCCAGCGCTTCCGGCAGGCGATCACCCAGCAGGGCACTGGAACCGTGCTGTTCCGCCTGCTCCAGCTCGTGGTCGATCATGTCTCGGTACAGGGCGATGCCTTCCGCAGACGCAAAGCGCTCGGACAGGAACAGTTTTTCCTGATTGCCTACCGAATGGGAAAGCGCCAGCAGGCGATCATCCTGACGGACGCGGGGACAGAACACGCACATGCTGTAGATCACCAAGGCCCCGATTAATAGCAGGATGCCCGTGACCAGTAGCGCGATCAGCGTGCGGTGATAACGGCGGTGGGGGGGCGCGGTCGTGTCAGGAGCATGCGTGACCAGCATGTGTCCGCAGTTGGGGCAGCTCAATGCGTCTGGCGTCAGGGGCGTCGAGCAGAAGGGACAGAATTTGGCGAGCATGCGTAACGACCTCGTCAATATCGAACAACCAGCATACCCTACATAATATATAGGTTAAATGTCGTGGAAGCTGCTGAGAGAGCGGCTATTCGGGCCCTTATCTTTAGATGCCAGTCTTAAGAAAATACCCTGCTGTCATTAGCGGTGCCGCAGCGAGAAAAGCAAATAAACACGCAATACACGTCATTACATAAACGCACTTTCGTGGTGTCGTTATAAGCTATTGATTATCCGAAAGTGACATGGCGTAACGATGAGCCAGCCAAGCGTAGCGGTGGGCTATTGGTGGCTCAATCATGTGACGGTGTGGTTGGCAGACTTACAGTGCCGTTGATGGTGTGTTCGATGGGTTACCCACGTGCGATGGCGACGGCCAGCGCTGGCGTCATCGGGTAGCGTGGAATTAGCGTGCACTGTAGTGCATGGTACAGATCGGGTTTTCCTTCCCATATGCGATGGTCGGGACGATTGGCGGCGTCAAGCTCGTGTCGCCAGCTGCCGTGCTGTCGGTCGATCACATAGCGTGCGATGTAGTCCCACAGTGATCGGTACAGCGATTCATAGCGTTCATCGCCCGTGCGCTTCAGAAAGGCACTGGCAGCGGAGGCCGCTTCGGCCACGGTCCAGTGAATGCGTTGGCGTATCACCGGGCTACCGTCCAGATCATGGGTGTAGATAAGCCCCGGAGCATCATCGACGTGCCAACCTCGCTGGATACCTGCGGCAAAGAGCTGCTCTGCATCGTGAAACAGCCACTCGGGCACGGGTTCATCGTGTGCATGCAGGGCGGCTTCCAGTTCGAGCATCAGGCGCGACCATTCGCAGGCATGCCCGGGGGTAACGCCGAACGGGCGGAACTGATCGCAAGGATGATCGCGGTTATAGTCGGGCTCGGCTTGCCAGTGGGCATCGAAGTGTTCGAGCAGATAACCATCGCGCTGAGCGGCACCGTTGTGAATGATACGGGTTACGATGGCTAGCGCACGCTGGCGCCACAGCGGTTCGTCCAGTACGTCGGCAAGCGCTAGGAACAGCTCTGTCGCATGCATGTTGCTGTTGGCGCCGCGATAGGCTTCTTGGTGCTGCCAGTCACGCGAGAATCCGTCGATAAGCGCGTTCTGGCGATCGCACCAGAAATGCGTTTCCAGTATTTCCAGAGCGTTTGCCAGCAAGCGATCGGCATTGGGAATGTGGGCCATGTGGGCGGTTGCCGCGGCCAGACAGACGAAAACGTGCAGGTATGCCATCTTGGCGGTGTCGCTGTCGGGTGGTTCGCCGCTAGCATCCTGCACCATCGCCGCCGGTACGCTAAACCAGCCGCCGTGGATATCATCGTGAAAGAGCGAAAGCAGCGCGTCGATGCCTTCCTTGGCGAGGTCTGCGGTGCCTGGGATGCCCTGCATGGCGGCTAGCGAAAAACAGTGAACCATCCGAGCCGTCAGTACCGTGTCGGGAATCGCCCCCGCCGGCAGCACTCCATCATTGTTCAGAGCGCCGAAGCCGCCCGATGGATGGCGGGCCGCTCGGTAGAACTCGACGAGACGTCGCCCTTCCTGCACAAGCCAGTCATGATGTTCCTGACGGGAAAGCCAGCTGCCGACCGGCAGCGATGATGCAATTGCCATGAGTGCGCTCTCCTAGGCAAAGACCGCAATGCGCTATGCGCTGAGTGGAATGAATGACGCGGGAATCTCGCTCCTGCGCCTCACTGTCTCGACGGTAGCCGTATCCCTAAACGAGAGCGGCAGGTGGAAGACCGTCCGTGGCCTTTCACCTGCCGAGGAGACTGTCGGGGCCTTCCTGCCCCGGCCTCTGATCGTTTGCGCCGTAGGCGGCGTGTCAGCCGTTGATGACGGTCCCCCCGTTGGGGTGTAGCGTCTGACCGCTGATGAACGACGCGTCCAGCGACGCCAAAAAGACGTAGCAGGGCCCGATTTCCCACGGCTGTGCCGCGCGTCCCATCGGGGTGTCGCTACCGAAGTCTTCCAGCAGCTGGGGATCATAGGCCCCCAGCGTGGCCGGCTGCAGCGGTGTCCATACTGGTCCCGGCGCTACCGCGTTGACGCGGATGCCTTTGCCGACCACCTGATTGGACAGCGATCGTGTGAAGCTGATGATGGCACCCTTGGTAGCACTATAGTCCAACAGCAGTGCAGGACCGACATAGGCGTTGATGGACGCCGTGTTGATGATGGCGTCGTCTTCCTTGAGATAGGGCAGCGCGGCCTTAGTCAGGTAGAACATGCTGTCGATGTTGGTACGGAATGTCGTCCGCCACTGTTCATCGGAGATGTCCGTCAGACATTTCTGTACCCGTTGGGTTCCCGCATTGTTAACAAGCACGTTGAGCTTGCCGAAGTTGGCGATGGTCTTTGCTACGGCGTCGCGGCAGAACTCGGGGTCGCCCAGATCACCGTCGATCAGCAGGCAACGACGCCCTTCGGCTTCGACCAGACGGCGTGTCTCTCGTGCATCGTCATGTTCGTTAAGGTACAGCGCAACGATGTCGGCGCCCTCGCGAGCGAAATGCAGTGCGACCGATCGGCCGATGCCACTGTCGGCACCACTGATCAAGGCCACTTTATCCTGCAGCTTGCGGCTGCCAAGGTAGTCGTTGCGAATGAAGATGGCGGGGGGAGTCATCAAGGCTTCCTGACCCGGAAGCGATTGGGATTGCGCGTGGATCTCTGTCTTATGAACCATTGTGTCCTCCTGATGGTGGACATGGTGTGCAGCAGCCTGTGGAAACGATGTCATGCTGCGGCGGAATACAGAGGCTCATCCATGAGCGTGTTTCATTCCTTGAGTCCAAGCATCGGAAAGACGGGCGCTCACCGCAACCCTTCCTTTGGGGACTTTGCAGCTATAGGCAAGCCGCAGCGAAGCCGTACCCTCGGGAGCGGTTCAACAGACGCGGGAGGTCGGGTGTTGGTGAAAGAATAGTGCAAGAGACGCTGCGTGCAGAAATAGGCGGGTCCGGTGTTTACTTTTGTAGTCTCAATGCCGACGTTCTGTCGGCATCTCAGCCGTTAGGAGGGCAGGGGCAGCCCTCGCTCCGGCACGAGCGTCTTCATGACCAGCGTTGAGGTCAGTCGATGCACCCCAGGCATAGCCGACAGGCGTTCATCATAGAGCTTTTGGAAGGCGGGAAGGTCACGCGTCACGACATGCAGCATGTAGTCGGGATCGCCAAACAGGCGCTGTGCCGAAAGCACGTGAGGAATGTCCGCTACGGCCTGCTCGAAGCGCGTGACGGCCTGATGATCGCCTTCGCGCATGGTGACGAACACGATCGCCGCAAACTCGTACCCTAGCTGACTGGCATCTATCTGGGCGCGATAGCCCGTGATTACACCGGCCTTCTCCAGCGCTCGCACGCGGCGGTGGCAGGGCGAGGTGCTCAGCCCTACGCGTTCGGCCAGCTCTGTCAGCGATAGGCGACCATCCTGCTGCAGTTCGGTCAGGATGCGGTAATCCATTCTGTCCATTTGGAAAAATTTCCCTCGATAGCCCGTGTGTGTCCCGCGCATTGGAAGCACTTTCTGGTGATGCAGCGATATTCTTACTCCCTACGCTGCCAGCGAAGCACTATCTGCCAAAAGACGGATTTTATCGGGCATCGGCCTCGATGTCGCGCTGATGTGCTGGCAGTCTTTGCTATCACTAACAGGGCCTGCGCAGTTATGAACGCACAGCAATTGGCAGCATTCTGGACGGTATCCATCCTGTTCGTCATTACCCCCGGCGTTGACTGGGCCTATGCCATCGCGGCGGGGCTCAAGGGGCGTCGTCACGTCGCGCCAGCGGTCGCGGGGTTGCTGCTGGGGCACCTGCTGGCCGTGCTGCTTGTGGCGGCCGGCATCGGTGTGCTGCTGGCGCGCTATCCCTTGGCCCAGCTGGCACTAACCTGTCTCGGCGCGCTCTATCTGCTCTGGATCGGTATCATGACCCTGCGCCACCCGAGCGTTCCCAAGGCCGATGACGGTGCCACGGCGCAGCATTCGGGGCACTGGCTGCTCAACGGTATCGCTGTGAGCGGATTGAATCCCAAGGTTTTCCTGCTGTATCTGGCCTTACTGCCTAAATTTGTCGACTCTGCGCTGGCATGGCCGGCAGCACTGCAAATGGTCGTGCTGGGAATGCTGTCGATTGGCAGTGCCATCGTGGTGTATATGCTAGTGGGCGTCGGCGCGCAGTCGCTGCTGTCGGCACGGCCTCAGGCCGCTCGGCGTGTGAGCCAGTGCTCTGGTATCGCGATGATGGCGATAGGGACACTGTTGCTGATCGACCTCTTCCTCTAATCGAGACGAGAATATGACAACGTTATCCACGCTGAATGAGATGAAGCGCCAAGGCGAAAAGATCGCCATGTTGACCTGTTACGATGCCACGTTTGCTGCCGTTGCCAGCCAAGCGGGAGTCGACATGCTGCTGATCGGCGACACACTGGGCATGGTGCTGCAAGGGCATGACAGCACGCTGCCCGTCACCGTCGATGATATGGCCTACCACACCGCCAGTGTGAAACGGGGTAACCGCGGCAGCTTCATCGTCACCGACCTGCCGTTTATGAGCTACAGCTCGCGGGAGCAGGCCCTGCGCAGTGCCGCCCAAGTGATGCAGGCCGGAGCCCATATGGTCAAGCTGGAAGGCGATGCGTCTCTGTGCGGAATGATCACCGAACTGGCGCGAAACGGGGTACCGGTATGCGCGCATATTGGACTGACGCCGCAGTTCATCAACGTCATGGGGGGCTTCAAGGTGCAGGGACGCTCGGTTGAACAGGCACAGCAGCTGGTAGAGACGGCACGTCAGCTTGAAGCGGCAGGAGCGGCGATGGTGCTGGTCGAAGGTGTACCGGCACCGCTGGGCGAAGCGATCACGGCCGCGGTCGGTGTGCCGGTTATCGGGATCGGTGCTGGCCCAGCAACGGATGGTCAGGTGCTGGTGATGCATGACATGCTGGGCGTGTCGATGACTGGGCATGTGCCCAAGTTTGTCCGCGACTTCATGGACGGCGCGCCTGATATTGCCTCGGCCTTTGCCCGTTATGTCGAAGCGGTCAAGCAGAACACCTTCCCCGCAAGCGAACACTGCTATCGGTAAGGTATGTGATGACAGGATGCCTTGGCTGAGCGCGTTTCCTTGATCTTGGCGGAAGTGATAACGCAGAAATGAATGGTGTCACGGAGACTAAAGGCACAGTGCTGTGCCTTTAGTCTTTATCTGAGATCACGGTCCTCACGATCGGTGCAACATGCTTGCTCAGACGTCATCAAGCTTGAGCAGAATGGTGCCTTTGGCTTGACGTGATGTCAGCCTTTTGTAGGCCTCATCGAACTGTTCAAGAGGATAAAGGCTGTCGATGCAAGGCTCTATCTGACCGCAGCCGGCCAGTGTCCGGATTACATTCAAGGCCGTCGCTACCGTCGCATCGGTTTCCATCCAAGCGTCATAGCCAAGCAGCCTTTTTTCTTGGATGACCACGTCAGGAAGGTCGATCTTTCCTTCCACGCCGGCAACGAAGCCAATGCTGACGACTGTGCCGCGTGGGCGAACAACCCCCATCAGCGAGCCCAGCAGATCACCGCCAACCTGATCGAACGCAATGTCAGCCCCTTGACCATCAGTAGCGTCCAATACGGCCTGTTTCAGATCCTGCAAGGAAAGATCGACGACGTGCGCTGCACCAGCATTGCGGGCGTGCTCGGCTTTGACCGTGGAGGACACGATGGCGATGGGCTTTGCTCCTAGGGCCTTCGCTATCTGAATCAGGGCGTGGCCGACGGACCCGGTTGCTCCTGTAATGGCAACCGTATTGCCCTTCTGCACGTTGCCGACTCGTGCCATGGCCTGATAGGCGGTGACATAGTTGATAGGCAATGCTGCTGCCAACTCTAGACTGTAGTCGGGCGGAAGTTCGATCAGTCGCTTATCTTCAACCAGTACCCATTGTTGTTGAAGGCCATCTTCAGTGATGCCCAGCTGTCCGCCACCGTAGATGGCGACCTTCGTTCCTTCAGCGAACCGATCGCTCTTGGCCACGATGCCCGATCCGTCATTGCTCAGCACGATGGGCGGTGTGGATATCGGCAGCATGCCCGTTCTGATCTGGTGCGATAGCGGATTCACCGTTGCAGCGAACATGCGTACCAGCGTATAGCCTTTTTTCGCCTGAGGAATGGGGCGCTCTTCGATATCGAGCACAGGTGAGGGGCCAAGCGTTGTTGCTACAAGCGCTTTCATCGTATTTCTCCGAACAGTGACACGAACGCCGAGAGCGATTCCATCTCCACCGCATAGTGGAGTACATTTAAGGCATGAATGATCGTTCATTCATTTTGCAATGAAGAACTGAAATACTCAAGCATATGGCGTATGCCGAGAGGGAGCTGTGCTCAGTGAAATCGAGACGAACACTGGGTGTGTGGACGACGGAATGAAAAGCGAGCAACGATATAAGTAAAGGCGATATAAGGAAGCGTTGAAGATGAGCCGCATCTTTGGGCTCAAGTGGGTGCCACCGAATGCCGGGGTGCCTGGTGAGCAGTGCTGTGCAAGGTGGGGCGACGCGTGAAAAGTAAAAGCGAGAGGCGGGGAAAGAGGCTGGTGCCCCCATCAGGATTTGAACCTGAGACCTTTCCCTTAGGAGGGGAACGCTCTATCCAGCTGAGCTATAGGGGCGTGTAATCGAGCCACGCATTATAGGCATTTCAGGGGAGGAGGGTAAAGGGGTGGCTGGTGCGTGCGCGGCGCAACCGCTAGAATCTCGCCCTTTGATACGTCTTCCCTCCATTCCCTATCAGGCAGACCGCCATGACGCTTCACCGCCACGACCGCCATTTCGATGGCATGGCCGACAAGTTTGAACGCAGCATGTACGGCGCATCGCGCGGGCAGCTTCGGCTGTCGCTGTTGCAGGAAGGGCTCAGTGACGAGTGGCCGCAGGCACGTGCACCGCTGCTGGATATCGGCGCAGGGCTGGGACATATGGCGGAATGGGCGGTCGATGAGGGGTATCCGGTCACGATGATCGAGCCCTCTGTCGAAATGCTTGAACGGGCGCGGCAGCGTTTGGCTGGGCGCGAACAGGCGGCCTATCAGTGCGACCTGCAGCATGCGTTCGCTACCGTGGGTGGGCCGTGGCCGCGCATCTTCTGCCACGCCGTGCTGGAGTGGATGGCTGACCCTTATGCAGCGTTCCCGATACTGGGGCAGCTACTGGCCCCTGGGGGCTATCTGTCGCTGATGGCTTATAACCGCGACGGACTGATCATGTCGAACGTGGTGAAGGGCAATCTGGCGCGCGTCCAGAAGGGCGAGCTGGCAGGGCGAGGTACTCGCCAACGTCTGACCCCGATTTCCCCGCTGAGTCATGATCGCATCGTCGAGGCGTTGGCGGCGGAAGGTTTAGAGGTCGTCAGCGTGACCGGCATCCGCGTGTTCCATGACTATCTACGCGAACGTCATCCTGACGAGCAGACCCTTGAGCAGCTTTTCGATCTTGAGCGCCGCTATGCCCGCGTCGAGCCGTTCTGGCGGCTGGGACGCTATCTTCACTATATCGTGCGGCGCCCTGCGTCCTGAACGTTCATGGCCGAGCGTCATCGCGCTGTCATCAAGACCGTGCTTTAGTGAATGCAACGGCCACTTCTCATATTTATGCAAGGATACCGTGATGAGCTTTTCATCCCCGATGTGTCAGCTGTTGGGACGCCATGACACACTGGCGTGCGCCGATCACCTCTGGATAGATCCCCCCTTTGAACCGGCGCTGGCGGGTAGTGGCGTTGCCATTTGGACCACCGACGTTGGTCATGCCGAACGTTATCGCCAGCTGGGGGTGCGCGTTCACGAAGGCCTGGACGTACCGGCGGATATCGCCGATTACGCAGGTGTGTTGCTGTTCTGGCCCAAGAGTGTGGCGCTGGGGCAGTGGTGGCTGGATACGCTGTGTGCGGTACTGCCCGACGGTCACCGGCTCGCGCTGGTGGGCGAGCAGCAAGGGGGCATCAAGCGTGTCAGCAAGCTGCTGCAGGCGATGGACATGATGGCGGCGAAGGAAGACAACGCTCGCCGTTGCGCACTTTTTGCTACTCGCGTCGTGGCACGTCCTCAACAGGACGATGGCTGGATGCAGTTCGAGGCACTGGGCATGCCGTTGGCATCGCACCCCGGTGTCTTCGGGCACGGCAAACTGGATGAAGGGACGGCCATGCTGCTGGGGGCGCTGCCCGATAAGCTGCGTGGCAGTGTGCTGGATGTAGGCTGTGGTGGCGGCATCATCAGTGCCGTGCTGGCGAAAAAAGGGCTGGAGGTCACCGCAGTCGACGTCAGTCATTTCGCGCTGGAAGCCACGCGTCGTACGCTGGCGCTCAACGGTGTGACGGCAACGGTACTGGGCAGCGACATGCTGGGCAGTGTTGAAGGGCGTTTCGACACCCTTATCAGCAACCCGCCGTTCCATCAGGCGCGCGATGTCGATATCGGCCCAGCGTTGACGCTGTTCGATCAAGCACCGGATCACCTGTACCGCCATGGGGTCGTGTTCATCGTGGCGAACAGCTTCCTGCCTTATAGAAGCGCACTGGAAGATCAGTTCTCGCAAGTGGAAGACGTGACCGGCAATGGTCGTTTCCGCGTCTATCGTGCGGCGCTGCCGCACCGGTTTGCTCGCTAGCCGCTCTCGGTGAGTCCCTGCCGTATGCAACAGCGCCCCGCGCTCGGGTTACCGAGGCGGGGCGCTGGCGTTCGGGGGCCGTTCTAGACCTTTGACAGCTTGCGGAACAGCATCATGACGATGTGACCACCGACGGCACCGATCACGGCGATCAAGACGCCCATCCAGCTGAACTGCTGCTCGGGGAACAGGCCCACGATAGAGGCCAGAAAGCACAGTACTACCGCGCCCAGTGCCCCCATGCCCATGCTGCCCAGAAAACCGACGTTGAGTGCTCTAGGGGTGATCGCCCCCATGATCAGACCGACGATCATGCCGGTTGCCAGCCAGGAAATAATGTCCATATCGTTCTCCTCGAACAGTGCGCACGCCTGACGAGGCGCAGTCTGTGTTGTTACTTGAGTGATATTGTAGGCTATATTGAAGCCAGATCGAAGTCAGGGCTGTACGCGGCGGAAGGTCAGGTTATAGCGATAAGGTCCCGTCAGCGAATGATGACCGTCCTTCAATGGCCGTATGCCATGAAAGCGTAGTCGGTCAGTGCCGCCCCATACCACTACATCACCGTGTAGCAGCGGTACATCGACGACGGGCGACTGCCGCGTCGGGCCGCCGAACATGAAGCGGGCAGGCAAGCCCAGCGACAGCGAGACGATTGGCCAATCGAGAGTGGCTTCATCGCGATCTTGGTGCAGGCCCATGCGTGCACCTGCGGCATAGCGGTTGATCAGCGCCGAATCGGGAATGAACCCGGGGTAGCCCGCTTCCTCGGCAAGGGCGCGAGCCAACGTCAGCCAATGAGCGGGGATAGGCGACCATGGCAAACCTGTCGCCGGATCGGTGGTGGCATAGCGATAGCCGTGTACCGCATCGCTGACCCAACCATAGTGCCCGCAGCTTGCCGTGGCGACGGACATGGCGTGGCCGCCGCGTGTCACCATGTGCTGAAGTGGATATTCTGCGGTCAGCGCCGTGATCTCACGCATCAACTGGTCGGCCTGAGCGTTCAGTTGCTGGCGTAGCAGCACCGATCCCGGCCCCAGTGCCTGGCGTTCCGGCAACCAAGGCGTCTGATCTTCGAACAGATCATCCATCATGAGGGACTCCTTACCCATGGGGCAGTGGTGGGTGGCGATAAGACAGGCCATTCAGCCGTAACGTGCAAGCGAAGCGAGCGTCATGCTTCGGAAGCATATCCGCTCGCCGGTGAAACCGTTAGAATGTGCTATCACCCTTTCAGATTTCATCTGGCTCGACGCTGGATGAACACGATGATGAACCCAGGTAAGTTGCCATGCATTGTCCCTTCTGCGGTGCGCATGAAACCAAGGTCAGTGACTCTCGTCTGGTGGCGGAGGGCGATCAGGTTCGCCGACGCCGCCAGTGCTTGACGTGTCATGAGCGCTTTACGACGTACGAGACGGCCGAACTGGTCATGCCGAGAGTCATCAAGTCCAACGGCACCCGCGAGAGCTTCGATCCTGCCAAGCTGCGTGCCGGTATGACAAGGGCGCTTGAGAAGCGTCCCGTCAGCGTCGAGTCGATCGAAACGGCCATCGAACAGATCCGCCAGCGCCTTCGCGCGCGGGGCGAGCGCGAGATCAATGCCCGAGAGATCGGCGATGAGGTTATGAGCCAGTTGCGCCAACTCGATCAGGTGGCTTATATCCGCTTTGCATCGGTGTATCGTCGCTTCCAAGATATCGACGAATTCCGCGCAGAAGTCGATCGTCTGCATGATGACGACCCCTTGGCCGAGCCTTCCCATGATGAATGACGATCATGATGTCCGCTGGATGCAGCGTGCGCTGGAGCTGGCGCGGCGCGGCTACTACAGTACGATGCCTAATCCGCGGGTTGGCTGTGTGCTGGTCAAGAACGGCCAGTGCGTCGGTGAAGGTTTCCATATTCGTGCCGGCGGCCCACATGCTGAAATTCATGCCCTGACGGCCGCAGGCGATCAAGCCGCAGGCGCGACGGCCTATGTCACGCTGGAACCGTGCTCGCATCATGGCCGCACAGGCCCGTGTGCCGATGCACTGATCCGAGCCGGAATCTCGCGACTGGTCGTCGCGATGGCCGATCCTAATCCGCTGGTGGCAGGGCGAGGGCTGAACCGCTGCCGCGAGGCGGGCATTGACGTTCGCGTAGGTGTCTGTGAGCCCGAGGCTCAGCAGCTCAACGCAGGGTTCGTACAGCGCATGCGGGATGGTCGTCCGCGGGTTACGCTCAAGCTGGCGATGAGTCTGGATGGCCGTACGGCAATGGCCAACGGCGAGTCGCAGTGGATCACAGGGCCTGCTGCTCGCAGTGAAGTACAGCGCCTGCGTGCCGCTAGCGGCGCGATCGTGACCGGCATCGGTAGTGTGCTACAGGACGATAGTCGCCTGACCGTGCGCAGCGATGAAGCAGGCCTCGCGCCCGACATCGAGCGGGCGGCACAGCCACCGCTGCGTGTTGTGATGGATACCCATCTGAGAATGCCGTCCACTGCGCGCATCCTCCAAGGCGGCGGCGAAACGATTATCGTGACGTGCTCTACCGATCGGGTGCGCATTGCCGCGCTCGAAGCGCAGGGCGCAACTGTTTGGCAGCAGCCTAGCACTCAGGCCTTGGTTGACCCGGCAGCATTGTTGGTACAGCTGGCCGACGAACGTCAGTGTAACGATGTGCTGCTCGAAGCGGGTGCTACGCTGGCTGGTAGCTGGTGGCAGGCCGGGCTGATCGATGAGCTGGTGTTGTTTATCGCGCCGGTGCTGTTGGGCAGCGAGGCTCGGCCACTCATGGCGCTACCACTGCATGATATGTGTGAAAAGTACTCGCTGCGCATCGAACGGATGCGTGCCATTGGCAACGACTGGATGGTCACGGCCGTGCCCGCAGGGCAAGGCAATCCGCCACCGCAGCGCTAGCCGCATAGCGACCGTATTTCAGGAAGGGCTGCGGCCTTTCCTCTGGATTCATGGAGAAGACATATGCCATTGGCCACCATCGAAGAACTGGTCGCAGATATTGCACAAGGGCGAATGGTCATCCTGATGGATGACGAAGACCGCGAGAATGAAGGCGATATCATCATCGCCGGCGAATGCGTGCAGTCCGAGCACATCAATTTCATGGCTCGCCATGCGCGCGGGCTGATCTGCCTGCCGCTGTCGAAGGCGCGCAGCAGCGAACTCGGCCTCGACCTGATGGTGAAGGAAAACGGCTCTGGGTTCGGTACCAAGTTCACCGTGTCCATTGAGGCTGCCACTGGCGTCACGACGGGGATCTCTGCGGCCGATCGCGCGCGTACCATTCAAGTGGCTTCCGCTCGCGGTGCACGTGCGAGCGATATCGTTCAGCCGGGGCATATCTTCCCGCTGATTGCGGAAGAAGGCGGTGTACTGCGCCGCGCGGGGCATACCGAAGCGGCCTGCGACCTTGCGGTGATGGCCGGTTTCGAACCTGCTGCTGCGATCTGCGAGATCATGAACGACGATGGCACCATGGCTCGCCGGCCTGATCTAGAACGCTTCGCCGAAGAGCACGGCCTCAAGATCGGCACCATCTCTGATCTGATCCACTACCGCATTCTGCATGAGCGCACTGTGGTCGAAGAGCGTGTCGAAACCGTCGAAACGTTGTACGGCCCGATGGCGCTGCACATTTTCCGTGATGAAGTCATGGGCGTGCATCACATGGCGCTGGTCAAGGGCACGCCGTCTCCTGACGCCGTGACGACCGTGCGCGTACACGTACAGGACACGCTGCGTGATGTTCTGGGACTGCGCTCGCCGGACGGCTCCCGCTGGTCAGGACTTGAAGCGCTGCGTGCTGTCGCCGAAGCCGAACACGGTGTCTTCGTGCTGCTGGATGAAGCCTGCACCAACCCTGATCTGTCCACCCGCTTCGATATCTTCATGGGCCGCCGCCGCGTGCCGCGTGATAAGGCTTCCGATGGTGCGGGCAACTACTTGACGATCGGTACAGGATCGCAGGTGCTGCGCGCATTGAACGTCGGCAAAATGCGCCTGCTCAGTTCGCCGTGGCGCTTCTCGGCGCTGTCCGGATTCGGGCTGGAAGTGGTCGAACAGCTCAGCAGTGATACCCCTGAAGGCGATCAGACGGTAGAATGACCGCCATTCATGTCATTTATCATGGCATGACCATCTTCGAACCTGCCTGATGGCCCCGTGCCGTCAGGCTTTCAGTGGCGCAGGAACTGCCTGCGCAAGTAGGACGAAAACACCATGAACCCCATTGCCCAAGTGGAAGGCCAGTTCATCGACGTCGATGCGCGCTATGCCATCGTGATCGGCCGTTTCAACCATCACGTCGTCGACACTCTGGTCGAAGGCGCTGTCGATAGCCTGGTACGTCACGGCGTTGACGAAGCCAACATTACGTTGATTCATGTCCCGGGTGCGTGGGAACTGCCGCTGGCGGTCAAGCGTGTCCTCAAGGCCGGCATGGCCGACGCCGTGATCGCACTCGGTGCCGTCATTCGCGGTGGTACGCCGCACTTCGAACACATTGCGGGCCAGTGCAACAGCGCGCTCAACACGCTGCAGCTCGAATTCGACACCCCGATCGCCAACGGTGTCCTGACGGTCAATACGATTGACCAGGCGATCGAACGCTCCGGCACGAAAGCGGGCAACAAAGGTACAGAAGCCGCTATGGCGGCGATGGAAATGGTGTCCCTGCTGCGTCAGCTGGACATGGGTATTGAAATGATGGAGCACGCCGAGTGAGCAGTAAATCCGAACGCAAGCCGTCTAAGGCACAGATCTCCCGTCACGCCGCGCGCGAACTGGTCGTGCAAGGCCTGTATCAGTGGCAGATCAACCCTCGCCCGATTTCGGCGGTAGAGGCGGAGTTCCGCTCGCAGACAGCTGATGACGACATGCCCGAGCACGAAAACTGGGTTATGGTCATGGGCAAGGCCGATCTGGCCATGTTCCACTCGCTGCTGCACGGCGTTGCCGCTGAAGCAGCAACGCTTGATAAAACGTTCGAACCGCTGCTGGATCGCAAGCTGGAAGAACTGGACGTCGTTGAACGCGCCATTCTGCGTCTGGGCACGTTCGAACTTATGCGTCGTCCTGAAGTACCGTACCGCGCTGTCATCAACGAAGCGGTCGAACTGACCAAATCCTTCGGGGCTGAAGACAGTCACAAGTACATCAACAGCATTCTCGACAAGCTGGCAGCCAAGCTGCGCAGCGTCGAAGTCGCCAACCGCCGTTGAGTGCTTGCCGCCATGGCAGGTGAATTTGACCTGATCAAGCGGTATCTGGCCGCGCCATCATCCTGCCGCGCTCGGCGGCAGGATGGTTATGCCGATATCGGCAGCGCCTCGACTGGGGTCGTACTAGGCCCCGGCGATGACGCTACGCTGCTATCGCCCACTCCCGGTCACCAGCTGGCCATTAGCGTCGATACCTCGGTCGCTGACGTTCATTTCCCTTCCGATGCTCCCCCTCATGCCATTGGTCATCGTGCGCTAGCGGTCAGCCTGTCTGACTTGGCTGCGATGGGCGCGCGTGCGCGCTGGTATCTGCTCGCGCTGACGTTACCCGATGTTGATGAACCTTGGGTGAAGACGCTGGCGCAAGGCATGCACGAGCTGGCGGCGCACTGCGGCGTTACCTTGGTTGGGGGGGATACGACGCGAGGGCAATTGTCCCTGTCGGTCACCGTGCATGGTGAAGTTGAGCCGGCGCGCGTCATCCGTCGAGACGGGGCTCGTGAGGGCGATTGCATTGCCATCGTCGGTACCCTGGGTGGCGGAGCTGGCGGTCTGCGGGCGTGGCAGCAAGGCGAGCGGACACTCACGCCGCTACTGAGCGCTTATCTTTATCCACACCCCCTTTTGGCAGAAGGTTATGCACTGGCCGGATATGCGACTGCGGGGATGGACGTCTCCGACGGCCTATTGGCCGATCTGATGCACCTCTGTCGCGCCTCAGGCGTAGGGGCTGTGCTCGATCTGGCGGCACTGCCGTTACATCCGAGCCTTGTCGAAACCTATGGTCTGGAACAGGCACAGTCGATGGCACTGCACGGCGGCGATGACTATGCCCTATTGCTGACGTTGCCCGAGCGCGATGTTCCCTTGGCGCAGCAAGCCTTGCAGGGCGCCGCACACACGTTGCGGGTCATTGGTCGTACCGCCGCACTAGGCACCTTCGAAACCGTGCAGGGTCAGCCGCTGCACGCACAGGGCTGGCAGCACTTCTAGGTCTTCTCCAAAAGGGTTCAGTTTTTATCGCCTTCCTGCCTCTGGCGGCCTTCCTTTTCCGAGGGTCGTCTGTATTTCTTTCCTCACCGTCTATTTATCGTATTTGATGCGTCATTCATCATTGATGATTGCTTTATTTTTCGTCATGATCACCGCAATCGACCGCGTATGAGAATGGTTGAACAGCAGCGGGATATTATCGAAGCACGCGATGGCGGCTCTCCCGATGCACGGTATCTTTATTTGATTTAGATCAGCAGGGTGAACATGCAGGCAAAGGATATTATTGCGGGGTGCATTCTTGGCTTGGGGGTAATCGGCGGCGTGAGCTATTTCGCGGCCATGTCCTATCTCAGCAACAAGACGCTAGCGAGTGTGCATCAGCAGATCGAAACGCTGAGCACCCAGTACCATTTTCATATCGAAGTGACTCACGAAGATCGGGGGCGCTTTAACTCGAACATGCAGTTAGTGGCAACGCCCGAGGACGGTAGCGAGCCGCTGAACGCCACCCTCTTTATTTCTCACGGACTGTTTTCCACCAACATCGTGGCGGTAAAAACGGGCTCCCGGCCGCTGTTGTCGCTCGATAAGGGAATAGGCGGTTCTTCGTTGATATTGATGCTGCCGAACAAGGCCATCACTCGCGGAGACCTCAAAGGCAGTTGCATCAGCCTTCTCACGAATGTTTCCGATCGCCATCTTTCAGCCCCTATGCTTTCCGCCTTTTATACCGATGAAGGTCGACTGGTCGTGAGCGGCGAGTTTTCCTCGTACAACAAGCGAGAAACCGGTGGTCGCTTTTACAGCAGTGGCCCTGCAACGCTATCGCTGACGTATGACGCCCCGCAGGCCGAGCGCATCGTGCAGGCCGGACTTAACTATATCCATAGTGGTATGCCTGAGAAAAAGAGCGCGCTGTACAATGAACTGTTGTCTGTCGTGCCTGATCTTCATGTGGAGATGAAAGACCTGAAGATGCAGTCGTCCTTGCGTTCTCACGAGTATTCGGCCGACCTTTTTTCTATGGATGTTATTCCTGGTCGTACCCGTCAGGCGGCTATGCAGATTACGGGAACGCTGTCGCGGTTCGGGCGTGGCACCTCTCGGCGTGATATTGCGTGGGATATGGCGCTGGATCACTCGGTTGCCGACACGCTGCAGGCCATGGCTCACGGTCAGGACCCCGAACAACTTTCATCGCTATTGCTGTCGCTGATGCAGTCCTCACCCGCGCTGGTAGTGAAGGATTTGCATGCAACGGCTGAAGGGGTTGCACCGATAACTGTATCCGGCACGCTTCGCGTCAACGGCAAGGGCATGACGGCACTGTCTGATTTCAGCGCCCATAATGTCGATGTCGACATGATGCTCGAGGGTGTGTCCAGCGATGCCGTCAAGGATGCTCGTGCTAATGGACTGGACGACATTACGATCGGCCAGCCCGTCATGATCAGACAGGAAGATGGGCATCTGCACATCAACCGTCAGACTGTATTCTGACCCGTAGTTGCCCGAGGTGGCATGCCGTGTTGCCTCTTGGCGCTGCGTGAGTTAGACGTTCAAAGAAATGGCCGGTAGCGGTAACGTTGGCGTACCGGACCGTACTGAAATTTCATTCAACAAGCAGGATTTCTTCGTGGAAAAGACACCTAATCGCTCGTCCAAAAAAACGCCCATTATCATTGCTATCGTAGGCCTAGCCGTCATCGGCGGTGGCTATCTGGGGGCGATGCACTACGTCAGCAACAAGACCATGGATTTCCTGCACGCACAGGTCGATAAGATCAATGCGGGTCAGAGTAACCATGCTGAAATTCAGGATGAGCAGCGTGGTCTTTTCACCTCTACGGCCAAGCTGATCGTTTCCGATCAGGCCTCTTCGATTTCTGCGCCGCTGACCGTACACCACGGTCTGTTCAGCACGGATATCGAATCCGATGACGTTCGCATCCGGAAGGATGGTAAGAATGCCCTGCAAGCGCTGAGCAACGATATCGACAAGGCCACGCTGGCCATGCACCTGAAGAACAGCAGCCTCAAGGAAGATGATTTCCGTGGCAGCAGTGTTGCACTGACGCTGCCGGGCCAGCTGACCAGCGAAGATGAAGACGGCAGCCGTGCCAAGATCTACAACCCTGCGCTGAAACTCGAACGTAACAGCGACGGCACGCTGGTCGCGCACATGACCGCTGACAAAGTCGAAACGTCTGAAGGCATGGCGTCCTTCAGCAACTTCGGCAGCTCCGCCATCTCCTTCACGTATGATGCAGAGTGGTCCGAGCAGCTGGTTCAAGCGGGCAGTGCTTACGCACACGATCATTCCGATGAGAATCGTCTGGCACTGGAAAAGATCGCCACAGCACACCTGCCTGACATCCATGCCGACATGCAAGACCTGAAGAACCGCGTTTCCATGAGCATGCCGGAAACGGGTGCCGAGCACTTCGTCTTTGATATCACGCGTGACAAAGCGGCGTCCGTGACGCGCGTTGCCGGTAGCATCGACGGCATCGGCAACAGTGGCGTCAAAGGCAACATCACTCTGAAGATGGCACTGGATCAGCGCATCATCGACACCACGATGAAACTGTCCAACGGCGACGATGCCAACATGCAGCAAGACCTGGTAGCGCTGGCACAGACCTCTCCGCGTGTCGTGCTCGAAGAACTGCGCATGTTCGATCACAAAAACATCGCGCTTTCTGCCACCGGTGAAGCCAGCATTGATGGCAGCGTGGTTAAGTCCATTGATGACTTCAACCTGACGGCTGTTGTCGCCAAGTTCACCGTCAAAGGTCTGCCTGACGGCGCTGGTGAGATGGCTCAGGCGTACGGCGTACCTGGCATCAAGGATGGCCAGCCGGTCGTAATCACTGTCGACAAAGGCAGCGTTGCGGTCAACGGCAATACACTGTTCTGATCCTTCGTGGTAGATAGGGCATCCTGACTGGATGCCTCATGACTGGCTATCTGCATGGCATTTGCCGAGCAGGTAGCCAGTGTCGTTTCAAGCGCGTGTTAATTTCCTATAACGTTAATTTCCTATAACAATGCAGGCACGCCAGCCCATGACGTGCTCAACGGCCGATACATGCTGGTTTCTCTCTTATGAGCAGAGACATACCGGCGATAACATGGCCTCTATTTCATTTCCTTCATTCAGCAGGATGACATCGTGAAGAAGACACCGATCATCGCGGGCGTAGTAGGGTTAGGCATCTTGGGTGGTGCCTATTTGGGCGGACTTTACATCAGCGGCAACAAAGCGATGTCAGTACTGCATCGGTGGGTTGATGAGGCCAATCGAAGCTCGGGCGTTGACTACCTTTCTCTCCAAGAAGACCGCGGGCTATTTCGCTCGACGGTGCACCTGTCGGCCGCTAATCCTACTCAGCCGTGGACGCTGGGTGACGCACAGCTGACGTTCCATCACGGCATCTTCAGCACGGACATCGACGGCAAGCTCATGCTCAACGATCCGCGCTGGCAGAGCCTGCCGCCCATCAAGAAAAACGGCGGCTTTGATGTTGAAGGGCACATCAAGAGTTTCAGTTCGCAGGGTAGTTTTGTGCAGACGGGCATAAGAGGCCGTGTGGACGACGCGAAGCCCGAGTCGGAATTCAGCGCCTTTCTGCGCGCTGAATTGACGTCGGGTTTCGATCAGGGCACAACAGACACGCTGCGAGCGCTGATTGCCAAAGGCATGAATGAGCAGACCCCCGAAGGGGCGGATGGTCATGGTGACGGCAAGGAACAGAATATTCTGCTGAGCGTGAAGGCACATGGCCCCAAGGCGCGTGTAGATATCGAGATGCCGATTCTCTATCAGCGTAACAGCGCGTCAACGGATACCAGTACGGTGCTGTCCTTCCGCATCAATGGCGAAGACGTATTGAAACCCTACGGCATTGAATCGGTCAGTGGCGTTTCGCATACCACTTATGACAAATACCATCGCGGCAGCTACGCGCGCTTCGATATTCCCGGCAAGTTCATGCTGCCAAAATCCTTTGTCACCGACGAACCTAGCTATATGTCTGACCTGAACTTCCAGGCCCGTGTCGATGACAAAGGCGCCTCTGCGGCACTGAATATTGCCGGTATGGAATTCCAGTCCGAAGACAGCCCGTTCTCAATGGGTCCCCTGCGTATCTCTGCCTTCAGTGATATCGACACCTATGGTCACCTGATGGATCTGAGCCGAACACTGAAATCCATGCCGCAAGAAGATCAAGTCGCCGCGTTGAAGACGCTCGGAACGCGCCTGCCCGACATTCACTTTGAGCTTCATGACATGCTGCTTAAGGGCAACGATGATGAAGACACTGCCGCTGAAAGCTCGTTGAAAAGTGTGACGATGGATATCGTCCGTGATCTTTCCGCTCCCGTAACGCACTTCGATCTGAAAGCCAGCGACATAAACGGTAGCGGCATAGAGCATGCTGATTTTTCTCAGCGCATCACGATCGACCAGCCCATCATCGATACGGCGATTAGCGTACTGCAGGTGTGGGGGCATGCGCGCAATGAGCCGTCACAGGCACAGTTAGATGACATCAAGCAGCAGGTATTGACGCTGCTGAAAAGCTCGCCGCGTATCGTACTCAACGAATGGTACTTTGCTGCGCACAACTTCCCGCGCCCCATGACCGCGACGGGTGAGCTGTCCGTACTGGGCGATACACTTCAAAGTTTGGACGACCTGAGCGAGAAAAGTGTTAAGGCGCACGTCACGATCACTGGCTTGTCGGACGAACTGGTAAGCGAAGCCTTGATGCGAGGTCTAGATAGCGTCAACGCTGACACGCCCGTCGAGATTGACTTCCAGGCCGGTAAACTCTCGGTCAACGGCGAGCAAGTACAGTAGTCCATCAGCTAAGCCAAGATCTGGCTCATCTTATTGCGGGTGGGCGGATCCCCGACGTTACTTGCAGAAAAATATAACGATACAGGGTCCGCCGCTGCCCCGTGAATTGCCCATAGCGCTTGGTTGTGGGCAATACACTTTCATTTATCTTGAATAAGCAGGATGTATATATGAGAAAGACGCCCGTTATCATCGCCGGTCTCGTCGCCTATGCGGGACTGTACAACCTCAAAGCAGGTGATGACGTGACGTTCAAAATCTGCAAAGGCCATCTGATCGCCAACGGCACACTCCTGTTCTAGTGTGTTAACGATGCACGCCGTATTTAAAAAGCCTCAGTGAATGCACTGAGGCTTTTTTTGTTAGGAAATAAGGCGTTGCGTTGGAGGTGCTGTCATCAGTGGCTACCCGCACTACCCTTGGTGAGATGAAGGGTACCTTGATAAACCGTGCCGTCGCCCTTATTGCATTAACCAATACCTGCCTTGAGGGTGGGGCGACTCTTGCTGTACGGCGGGAGTATGACGCACCGAGGACCAATACTCATGAGTGAACATGATTATTCGACGGATGACGATATCCGTAGACATGCCGCAGACGAAGCGGCCGAGCACGCCGCGCGTGACGCAACGGCCGCGGGGCAGAGTCATGTGATGGCGCCCGCGCGTGATCTGCTGCCGGAACGCCTGTACCTGCTGCCGATCAACAATCGGCCGTTTTTCCCTGCCCAAGTACAGCCGCTGATCATTAACCGCGAGCGCTGGCAGGACACCATGCAGAAGGTGGCAGAAACGGCCCACCACTGCGTTGGTCTTGCCTTCGTGGGGGAAGGGGACGGCAAGGTTCCTACCGACGACGAGTTCCCGATGATCGGTACGACGGTACGCGTGCACCGTTCAGAAGCCGAAGGCAATCAGATCCAGTTCATTGCACAGGGCTTGCGCCGCTTCCGCATCAAGCGTTGGATCACGCATACGCCGCCGTTCGAGGTCGAAGTCACCTACCCGCGCGAAGAGGTCGAGCGCGATGCTGACGAAACCCGAGCCTATGCGATGGCGATCATTAATGGCATCAAGGAGCTGTTGCCGATCAACCCGCTCTACGGTGAGGAGCTGAAGCACTACCTCAACCGCTTTAGCCCTAACGAACCAGGGCCAATGACCGACTTCGCGGCGGCCATCACTTCCGCAAAAGGTGAGGAGCTGCAACGAGCGCTCGAAACGCTGCCCGTGCTTGAGCGTATGCAGGTCGTGCTGCCGCTACTGCGCAAGGAACTGGACGTTGCCAAGCTGCAGAACGAGATCGCCCATCAAGTCAATGAACAGATGGAAGAACGCCAGCGTGAGTTCTTCCTGCGTGAGCAGCTCAAGGTCATTCAGAAAGAGCTGGGCATATCCAAAGGCGATCGTGAGAACGATGTCGATACGTTCCGCAGTCGCCTAGAGGGCAAGGTCGTGCCCGAAGCGGCGCAGAAGCGCATCGACGACGAACTTCACAAGCTGTCTATGCTGGAAACCGGGTCGCCGGAATACGGCACGACCCGCAACTATCTGGACTGGCTGACGGCGTTGCCGTGGGGGATTACCTCTGATGACCAGCTCGACCTCGGGCGCGCACGCACCATTCTTGACCGCGATCATGATGGTCTGACCGACGTCAAGGAACGCATTATCGAGTTCCTCGCGGAAGGTGCCTTCAAAGGTACGGTCGGTGGCTCAATCCTATTGTTGGTAGGGCCTCCCGGGGTAGGGAAAACCTCTATCGGCCGCTCGATCGCTGACGCACTGGGTCGTAAGTTCTACCGCTTCTCCGTAGGGGGAATGCGAGACGAAGCCGAAATCAAAGGGCATCGTCGTACCTATGTGGGTGCACTGCCGGGCAAACTGGTACAGGCGCTGAAAGATGTTGACGTGGAAAACCCCGTCATCATGCTGGATGAAGTCGACAAGATCGGCAGCTCCTATCAGGGTGACCCTGCTTCGGCATTGCTCGAAGTGCTTGATCCAGAACAGAACAGCGAGTTCATGGATCACTATCTGGACGTGAGGCTCGATCTTTCCAAAGTGCTGTTTGTCTGCACGGCCAACCAGCTCGATACGATCCCTGCACCGCTGTACGACAGGATGGAAACCATTCGCCTGTCCGGCTACATCGCAGAAGAGAAGATGCGGATTGCACGCCACCACCTGTGGCCGAAGCTGCTGGAGCGCGACCGGATTCCGAAGAAACGCATCAACCTGACCGATGCCGCCCTGCGACAGGTTATCGAAGGCTACGCGCGTGAGTCAGGCGTTCGCCAGTTGGAAAAACAGCTGCACCGCATTGTACGGAAGGCCGCCGTTAAACTGCTGGAAAGTGACGACGAAGTGGTCAAGGTGTCCGTCAACAACCTTGAGGAGTTCCTTGGAGCACCGTTCTTCCGCAAGGAGAAAGTGCTGAACGGCGTGGGTGTTGTTACCGGACTCGCATGGACCTCAATGGGCGGCGCGACACTGCCTATCGAAGCAGCACGCATTCACACGCTGACTCGCGGCTTCAAGCTGACAGGGCAGCTAGGGGAAGTTATGCAGGAATCGGCCAACATCGCCTACAGCTATGTCATGTCCAACCTCGACACCTACGACGTACCCCGTGAATGGTTCGATGAAGCGTTCGTGCATTTGCATGTGCCCGAAGGTGCCACACCGAAGGATGGTCCATCAGCTGGCGTCACTATGGCGACGGCACTACTGTCGCTGGCTAAAGGGAAAGGGATTCGCCCGCTGGCGATGACCGGCGAGTTGACCCTGACCGGACATGTCCTGCCTGTTGGTGGCATTCGTGAAAAGGTCATTGCCGCACGTCGCAGCGATATACACGAATTGATACTGCCCAAAGCGAACCAGCGCGACTTCGACGAACTGCCCGATTATCTCCGAGAAGGAATGACCGTGCATTTTGCGGGCCACTATCGTGACGTTGCACGCCACGTCTTCCACTGATCAGTGCTGAAATCGCGTGGACGCATTGCGCATATAGGCGAGTCTCCCCATAGGGGAGGCTCGTTTCTTTATGTCTTTAATGGCGAGTAAAGGTGAATATAACGGTGTGAATAAGAGAGTGGTAAGCGAAGATCATGCTGTCGACCACCGACCACCGACCACCGACCACCGACCACCGACCACCGACCACCGACCACCGACCACCGACCACCGACCACCGACCACCGACCACCGACCACCGACCACCGACCACCGACCACCGACCACCGACCACCGACCACCGACCACCGACCACCGACCACCGACCACCGACCACCGACCACCGACCACCGACCACCGACCACCAACCACCGACCACCAACCACCAACCACCAACCACCAACCACCAACCACCAACCACCAACCACCAACCACCAACCACCAACCACCAACCACCAACCACCAACCACCAACCACCAACCACCAACCACCAACCACCAACCACCAACCACCAACCACCAACCACCAACCACCAACCACCAACCACCAACCACCAACCACCAACCACCAACCACCAACCACCAACCACCAACCACCAACCACCAACCACCAACCACCAACCACCTGTTGAAAAAATATTCCGCCAATGCGGTTTGGCGTGAAATAAAAGCCACAAAGCCCTTGCCAACCCGGGGTGATCTCTGTAAAGTACGCCCTCGCTGCCAGGGAAAACGCCGGGTGGCACGGAAGCTAACCTCTTGTAGGTCTTCGTTTTTTCTTGAAGATGGTTCAGTTGAGATGGTTGTGTAATCTCCTGAAGCGATCGCCAAATCGGCGGTTGACAAATTCTTCAGAAAATGTAGAATGTGCTTCCACTTGCTGAGCAGCGAACGCCGCTCGCAAGACGCTCTTTAACAAGATGATCAGGCAATTTGTGTGGGTGCTTGAGGTTTTCGAAGTGAATCATCATTTCGAGCATCAAGTAACTCATCGATTCATGAGTTGTTTCGATACTCGAGCCGGATTGGTCACCTAATGACCAATGAAAGATTTAAACTGAAGAGTTTGATCATGGCTCAGATTGAACGCTGGCGGCAGGCCTAACACATGCAAGTCGAGCGGCAGCACGGGAAGCTTGCTTCCTGGTGGCGAGCGGCGGACGGGTGAGTAATGCATGGGAATCTGCCCGATAGTGGGGGATAACGTGTGGAAACGCACGCTAATACCGCATACGTCCTACGGGAGAAAGGAGGGGATCTTCGGACCTTTCGCTATCGGATGAGCCCATGTTGGATTAGCTAGTTGGTGAGGTAATGGCTCACCAAGGCAACGATCCATAGCTGGTCTGAGAGGATGATCAGCCACACTGGGACTGAGACACGGCCCAGACTCCTACGGGAGGCAGCAGTGGGGAATATTGGACAATGGGCGAAAGCCTGATCCAGCCATGCCGCGTGTGTGAAGAAGGCCTTAGGGTTGTAAAGCACTTTCAGTGGGGAAGAAAGCCTGAGACCTAATACGTTTCAGGAAGGACATCACCCACAGAAGAAGCACCGGCTAACTCCGTGCCAGCAGCCGCGGTAATACGGAGGGTGCGAGCGTTAATCGGAATTACTGGGCGTAAAGGGCGCGTAGGCGGTCTGTTAAGCCAGATGTGAAAGCCCCGGGCTTAACCTGGGAACAGCATTTGGAACTGGCAGACTTGAGTGCAGGAGAGGAAGGTAGAATTCCAGGTGTAGCGGTGAAATGCGTAGAGATCTGGAGGAATACCAGTGGCGAAGGCGGCCTTCTGGACTGACACTGACGCTGAGGCGCGAAAGCGTGGGTAGCAAACAGGATTAGATACCCTGGTAGTCCACGCCGTAAACGATGTCAACTAGCCGTTGGATCCCTTGAGGATTTAGTGGCGCAGCTAACGCACTAAGTTGACCGCCTGGGGAGTACGGTCGCAAGACTAAAACTCAAATGAATTGACGGGGCCCGCACAAGCGGTGGAGCATGTGGTTTAATTCGATGCAACGCGAAGAACCTTACCTACTCTTGACATCCAGAGAACTTTCCAGAGATGGATCGGTGCCTTCGGGAACTCTGAGACAGGTGCTGCATGGCTGTCGTCAGCTCGTGTTGTGAAATGTTGGGTTAAGTCCCGTAACGAGCGCAACCCCTATCCTTATTTGCCAGCGATTCGGTCGGGAACTCTAAGGAGACTGCCGGTGACAAACCGGAGGAAGGTGGGGACGACGTCAAGTCATCATGGCCCTTACGAGTAGGGCTACCACGTGCTACAATGGCGAGTACAGAGGGTTGCGAAGCGGCGACGTGAAGCTAATCCCAGAAAGCTCGCCTCAGTCCGGATCGGAGTCTGCAACTCGACTCCGTGAAGTCGGAATCGCTAGTAATCGCGAATCAGAATGTCGCGGTGAATACGTTCCCGGGCCTTGTACACACCGCCCGTCACACCATGGGAGTGGATTGCACCAGAAGTGGCTAGTTTAACCTTCGGGAAAACGGTTACCACGGTGTGGTTCATGACTGGGGTGAAGTCGTAACAAGGTAGCCGTAGGGAACCTGCGGCTGGATCACCTCCTTAAACGTAAAATGATCACCTCGTGATCTCAAGTGTCCACAACAAATTGCCTGATCGTAGTAGAGCGAAGTACTGCAGGGGATATTCCTGGCCGTGCGCAAGCAGTTGCCGGGTCTGTAGCTCAGTTGGTTAGAGCGCACCCTGATAAGGGTGAGGTCGGCAGTTCGAGTCTGCCCAGACCCACCATTATTATATGGGGCCATAGCTCAGCTGGGAGAGCGCCTGCCTTGCACGCAGGAGGTCAGGAGTTCGATCCTCCTTGGCTCCACCATCTGACTGTCTTGATGGCCGGTTCTCCAGTACTTAGTTTAGTGATCTAGCTTCTAGTCACGAACCAATCTTCATCACCTGATGATTGATTATTAGATGTCTTAATAGTCAACGATGCAGCGTGTGATGAATGTTGTTTCCTGACTGCAAGCTTCTTGCTCGCAGTATTGCTCTTTAACAATGTAAATCATGCTGATGCCAAGTCCAATGGAACGCCATCAGATTTTACTTCCTCGGAAGTATTATCCGATACGCTGTGACATTGGCAAATGAGATACGTCTCAAGCGTATCCGGCGAAAATTGTTTTCGTATGATCGTGATCTATGACTCTTTCGGGTTATATGGTCAAGCGATTAAGCGCACACGGTGGATGCCTAGGCAGCCAGAGGCGATGAAAGACGTGATAGCCTGCGATAAGCATCGGGGAGGTGGCAAATGACCTTTGATCCGGTGATCTCTGAATGGGAAACCCACCCGTCATAAGACGGGTATCCTTACCTGAATACATAGGGTATGGAGGCAAACCGGGAGAACTGAAACATCTAAGTACCCCGAGGAAAAGAAATCAACCGAGATTCCCCCAGTAGCGGCGAGCGACCGGGGACTAGCCCTTAAGTCTTAGTTGTATTAGCGGAAGTGTTTGGAAATGCACGCCATAGTGGGTGATAGCCCCGTACGCGAAAATGCAATTAAGGTGAAATCGAGTAGGTCGGAGCACGTGAAACTTTGACTGAACATGGGGGACCATCCTCCAGGCTAAATACTCCTGGCTGACCGATAGTGAACCAGTACCGTGAGGGAAAGGCGAAAAGAACCCCAGTGAGGGGAGTGAAATAGATCCTGAAACCGTGTGCGTACAAGCAGTGGGAGCAGACTTGTTCTGTGACTGCGTACCTTTTGTATAATGGGTCAGCGACTTATTCTCAGTAGCGAGCTTAACCGTATAGGGGAGGCGTAGGAAACCGAGTCTTAAATGGGCGACATAGTTGCTGGGAATAGACCCGAAACCGGGCGATCTATCCATGAGCAGGTTGAAGGTTGAGTAACATCAACTGGAGGACCGAACCGGGATCTGTTGAAAAGATTCGGATGACTTGTGGATCGGAGTGAAAGGCTAATCAAGCTCGGAGATAGCTGGTTCTCCTCGAAAGCTATTTAGGTAGCGCCTCATGTATCACCGCCGGGGGTAGAGCACTGTTTCGGCTAGGGGGTCATCCCGACTTACCAACCCGAGGCAAACTCCGAATACCGGTGAGTGCAGCATGGGAGACACACAGCGGGTGCTAACGTCCGTTGTGAAAAGGGAAACAACCCAGACCGTCAGCTAAGGTCCCAAAATCTTGGTTAAGTGGGAAACGATGTGGGAAGGCTCAGACAGCTAGGAGGTTGGCTTAGAAGCAGCCACCCTTTAAAGAAAGCGTAATAGCTCACTAGTCGAGTCGGCCTGCGCGGAAGATGTAACGGGGCTCAAACCAAGTACCGAAGCTACGGGTTCAACACCTAAGTGTTGAGCGGTAGAGGAGCGTTGTGTAAGCCTGCGAAGGTGTGCTGTAAGGCATGCTGGAGGTATCACAAGTGCGAATGCTGACATGAGTAACGATAAAGGGAGTGAAAACCTCCCTCGCCGGAAGACCAAGGTTTTCTGTTCGACGTTAATCGGAGCAGAGTGAGTCGGCCCCTAAGGCGAGGCCGAAAGGCGTAGTCGATGGGAAACAGGTTAATATTCCTGTACCAGACAGTACTGCGATGGGGTGACGGAGAAGGCTAGGTGAGCCAGGCGACGGTTGTCCTGGTGAAAGTATGTAGGCTGAGCAAGTAGGCAAATCCGCTTGCTTAAGGTCGAGATACGAGACGAACTGATTCCTCGGACTCAGGAAGTCATTGATGCCACGCTTCCAGGAAAAACCTCTAAGCTTCAGGTACTGTGTGACCGTACCCCAAACCGACACAGGTGGTCAGGTAGAGAATACCAAGGCGCTTGAGAGAACTCGGGTGAAGGAACTAGGCAAAATGGCACCGTAACTTCGGGAGAAGGTGCGCCGGCGTAAGGTGAAGAGACTCGCTCTCAGAGCCCCAACCGGTCGAAGATACCAGGTGGCTGCAACTGTTTATTAAAAACACAGCACTCTGCTAACGCGTGAGCGGACGTATAGGGTGTGACGCCTGCCCGGTGCCGGAAGGTTAATTGATGGTGTTAGGACTCGTCCGAAGCTCCTGATCGAAGCCCCGGTAAACGGCGGCCGTAACTATAACGGTCCTAAGGTAGCGAAATTCCTTGTCGGGTAAGTTCCGACCTGCACGAATGGCGTAATGATGGCCACACTGTCTCCACCCGAGACTCAGTGAAATTGAAATCGCTGTGAAGATGCAGTGTTCCCGCGGCTAGACGGAAAGACCCCGTGAACCTTTACTATAGCTTCACACTGGATGCTGATGTTGTCTGTGTAGGATAGCTGGGAGGCTTTGAAACTGTGACGCCAGTTGCAGTGGAGCCAACCTGAAATACCAGCCTGACATCATTGGCGTTCTAACTTGCTACCGTTATCCGGTAGAAGGACAGTGTGTGGTGGGTAGTTTGACTGGGGCGGTCTCCTCCCAAAGAGTAACGGAGGAGCACGAAGGTACCCTCAGTACGGTTGGAAACCGTGCAGTGAGTGCAAGAGCATAAGGGTGCTTGACTGCGAGACAGACACGTCGAGCAGGTACGAAAGTAGGTTCTAGTGATCCGGTGGTTCTGTATGGAAGGGCCATCGCTCAACGGATAAAAGGTACTCCGGGGATAACAGGCTGATACCGCCCAAGAGTTCACATCGACGGCGGTGTTTGGCACCTCGATGTCGGCTCATCACATCCTGGGGCTGAAGTCGGTCCCAAGGGTATGGCTGTTCGCCATTTAAAGTGGTACGCGAGCTGGGTTTAGAACGTCGTGAGACAGTTCGGTCCCTATCTGCCGTGGGCGTTGGAAGTTTGAGAAGAGCTGCTCCTAGTACGAGAGGACCGGAGTGGACGAACCTCTGGTGTTCCGGTTGTCACGCCAGTGGCATTGCCGGGTAGCTATGTTCGGACGGGATAACCGCTGAAAGCATCTAAGCGGGAAGCCCCTTCAAGATGAGACTTCCCTGGGGCCTTGAGCCCCTAAAGGACCCTCGAAGACTACGAGGTTGATAGGCACGGTGTGGAAGCGCAGTCAATGCGTTGAGCTAACGTGTACTAATGGTCCGTGAGGCTTGACCATATAACCCCAAAGGGTTATAGACACGATCCGAAAATAACGGATACGCAACGAGACGATCTCGGCCCAGCATGATTTACAGATTTAGGTAGCGGTGCCTTAGGCATCGAGACCGAACCGAATACGCTTGACGACCATAGCGAGCGGGTACCACCTGATCCCATGCCGAACTCAGAAGTGAAACCGCTCAGCGCCGATGGTAGTGTGGGGCTTCCCCATGTGAGAGTAGGTCATCGTCAAGCATCTCTACTGAATACCCCCGGCCAGCAATGGTCGGGGGTATTTGCTTTGGGGGTAGGGGAGGCAAGCGCAGGCCGAAGGCAATAACGGCAGTGCCAGTACCCAGACCCAGAGCCGTCACTCAAAAGCCGCAGATGAGCAAAAGAGAAGACAGAGAAGAAGGGCGGTAGCGTAACCGCGAAGCCCCTGCCTCCAAGACGACAGATACGTCAGCAGCCCACCGTTCACCTCACCCCCCAGCGCTGTCTGCAGATCGCTCATCTATCGAAACAGTCAAACACTAGATACCGTTATAAAAACACCCCGATGATGGCCTGAGCCGCGGATCATCGGGGGGTTTTGTTATCACAAGACGTCAAAACTGTAGCGTCTAGCGGTAGCGAGCGTACTCTGGCGTCCAGAAGTGTGCCTCAATGGGGTCCTTCAGGTGAGCGCTATCACGGCCTTCCGTTACGCTATCTTCAACGGTTTGCTGAGCGACGGCCTCGGCGATGCGCAAACTCGTGCTCCTTTTGGCCTTATCTTTTTAATGTTTATTCGCTTTCTGTAAATTCATTACTACAGTTGAGTGCACCCGAGCACTGTATCTATAGCTGTTTCCTTTCTTTCAACTGACCTGCTTTCATCGTGCTCTTAATACAACTGTTTCTATCAGACCTGTTGTTTTATGGCCGTATCAATAAAGCGCTGGTGTGAATGGACTCGGTCAGATGACGTTTTTACTGGCTCGTCAGCGGCAATATTTTTACTTCAATTACGCCGTATTTATTATTATACCGTTATCTTGCTGGTGGCTCAGAAAATTACGTCCGTAAGCAGGATCGTTATGCCCTTGAACAAGGGCTACTTATGAAAATGTAACTTTGCATCTGGCTTGCCGAATTATTTTTGATGGGACTAAGGTATGAAACTAGGTGCCTTCTGATCGGTCAAAAAAACGCCTTTGCAACGTTGCTTACGATAGCGACGGGACGTTCCGTTTCACTTTCATGATGTTGATCATCTTTCGATTGGTGGGGTATGTCATGATTAATTTCATAGTGGTGTGATGGAGTAAGGCTGCTGTTTTCACGGTGGCGAGGTCTGTGGTGAAGCATCGCAAGCGCCTTCCTGGGGAAAGCGCTGTGCGCCTCGGCCGATAACCCGTTGTAGGCCCGAGGCTTTTGAAAAATCATGCCGTTCATAGAAATCGTACGGAGTTGCTTGTGAGCAAAACGTCTTCTCATTCTGCGCCGCGCCGTAAAGGTCGCATTGGCGTTGTGTTGGTTATTGCCGCTCTCGCTATCGGGGGATACGGGTATTTTCATTACGGGAAGTCCCAGCCGCAGGAAGAGAAGACGGCGCGCAGTATTTCGGTGCTGTATGAAGAGGCTGTTCTGAAAGACATGCCTGTTGAGGTAAAAGCCTTAGGTACGCTGAGTGCCAATGCAACTGTGACGGTAACGAGCCGCATTGATGGTCAGTTGATGAAACTTCATTTCACTGATGGGCAGTATGTTCAGGAAGGGCAGCTGTTAGCCGAACTTGATACTCGCACCTATCAGGCCACAAAGGCGCAGTATGAAGGTCAGCTCGCCAAGGACAATGCTCAGCTGCGCAGTGAGAAGCGTAAGTACGAACGCTACCAACAGTTGTTCCAGAACGGTGCCATTTCTCGGCAGGATCTGGACACTCAGCGTGCATCTTCTGAAGGATACGAAGGCTCGATAAAAAGTGATCAAGCCCAGATTGCGGCAGCGGCGCTTAATATCAGCTTTGGACGCATCGTGGCTCCTATTAGTGGCTATACCGGTCTACACCAAGTCGATGTGGGGAACATGGTGCACTCTAGCGATACGACCGGCATCGTCACTATCACACAGACACAGCCCATGGCGCTCACTTTCAGTGTGCCTGAGCGCTACCTCTCTCAGATCATGGGGATGTTGCGCGACAGCAAAACAATGCCGGTTCAGGTCATGGATGCCTTCGGGCGTTCGGTACTGGCTCAGGGCGCAGTAAGCTATGCCAGCAACCAGATCGATATCAATACCGGCAGCATAAAGCTGAAAGCTTTGCTACCCAATACAGATAATCAGCTGTACCCCAATCAGTCCGTCAGCGTAACGCTACAGTTGGGAATGCTGCATAACGCGATCGTTGTGCCGACGGGGGCCGTGCAGTGGAATGATGACGGTAGCTTCGTTTATGTCATCGGCGATGGGGATCATATTCGCAAGGCCAGCATTGCTACGGGGCCGGTCAGCAACGGGTATACCGTCATTGACTCTGGTGTGCAGGCGGGCGAGCGCGTTGTCATCCAAGGCATCGACCGTTTGAGCGATGGTGTGAAGGTGTCGCCGCTTAAGCAGAGCGATGAGGCCGCTGCTAAGCCTGAGGCGCAGGATAAAAAGGCATGAATGTATCGACGCTCTTTATCCGTCGCCCGATAGCGACCTTGCTGCTGACCCTAGCAGCGCTGTGCTTGGGGGGCTTCTCGTACCGCTTGCTCTCGGTCTCGGCGCTGCCCCAGGTCGATTATCCTACGTTGCAGATCGTGACGCAGTACCCAGGGGCGGGGCCAGACGTCATGTCGACGACGGTGACGGCTCCCCTTGAGCGTGAGCTAGGGCAGATTTCGGGGCTGTCGCAGATGTACACCACCAGTAGCGGTGGAGCATCGGTCATTACGCTGACGTTCTCGCTTGAAACCTCGATGGATACGGCAGAGCAAGAGGTGCAAAGTGCACTGGATGCTGCCGAGGCTAACCTTCCTTCCGATCTTCCTTCTCGCCCCACGTATACCAAGGTTAATCCGACAGACACCGCAGTGTTGTCATTGGCTGCAACGTCATCTTCTTTGCCGTTGACCGAAGTGCAGGATGTCTTGAATAACCGCATTGCGCTGAAGCTGTCTCAGGTCAGCGGAGTGGGGTTGGTCAGTCTTGAAGGGGGGCAGCGTCCCTCTGTTGGCATCCAGATCGACCCCGTCAAGCTGGCTGCTCATGGCCTGACGATGGAAAATGTGCGTACCGCTGTGTCCAACAGCAACGTCAATGGCTCTAAGGGTGGTTTGGATGGGCCGGAGCATGCGATGACGCTGGCCGCCAATGATCAGTTGCAGAGTGCTGACGACTATGCGGGCATCGTACTGAAGTATGAAAACCAAAACGTTCTCAAGCTGGGTGACGTGGCGACACTCGCACGTGCGCCTGAGAACGAATATCTGTCGGCATGGGCCAACGGCCAGAAAGCCATCGTGGTCAATATTCAGCGCCAGCCTGGGGCCAATGTGATTGAGGTGGTTGACCGGGTCAAAGCACTGCTGCCTTCCTTACAGGCGTCGCTGCCGGCGTCTGTTCACCTTGATGTGATCAATGATCGTACTCAGACCATTCGTTCGTCCATTCACGATGTCGAAGTGGACTTGCTGTTGTCCATTGTGCTGGTGGTCGTGGTGTGTCTGGTCTTTCTGCGTACATTGGGGGCCACGCTGATCCCCGGTGTTGCAGTGCCTCTGTCGCTGATCGTGACGTTTGGGGTGATGTACCTCGCGGACTTTAGCCTGAATACACTGACGTTGATGGCACTGACGATTGCAACCGGGTTCGTTATCGATGATGCGATCGTCATGGTCGAAAACATTCAGCGCCGCATGGAGGATGAGGGGGAATCACCCATGCAGGCCGCCATCAATGGGGCCGGTCAGATTGGCTTCACCATTATCTCCCTGACGCTCTCGCTGGTGGCCGTGCTCATTCCTCTGCTGTTCATGGGGGACGTTGTTGGGCGTTTGTTCCGGGAGTTCTCCATTACGCTGGCGGTCGCCATTCTGGTGTCCATGGTGGTCTCGCTGACGTTGACGCCCATGCTGTGTGCCTGGCTGCTGCGCAAGCGCGAGATCACGCATCATGAAACGGCACGAAAAGGCATCATGGGGCGGCTGCTTGACTGGCCTATGGCACAGTTCGAGCGGTTGACGGCCGTCTATGACCGATCATTGCAATGGGTATTCGGGCATCAGCTAGCCACGCTGGCTGTCGCAGTGGGGTGTGTGGTATTGACGGGGATTATGTACGTCATTATTCCCAAAGGCTTTTTCCCCGCGCAGGATACGGGGTTGATCCGCGCGACAGTGGTGGCGCCGCAGGACGTTTCGTTTGCTGAAATGGAACGTCGCCAAGGGCGTGTGGTTGCACAGCTGTTGAAAGACCCCGCGGTGGAATCAGTAAGTTCAATCATTGGCGTTGATGGTACTAATGAGTCGCTCAACACTGGACGATTGCAGATTGCATTGCGCTCTTATGACGAGCGCGGTGAAAGTGCCGAACAGGTGGCGTCACGCTTGCGCGCACTGAATGATCAGCTGATGGGCGTCAAGGTCTGGTTTGCGCCAGGGCAGGATCTGAGTGTGGATGCGATCACTACGCCGCTGCCGTATCAGTTCACGCTAGACGCCGTCCAGCGCGAAACGCTGGCGCAGTGGATGCCGCGCTTGCGCGAAGCACTGCAGAAGCAACCAGCCATTCTGGATGTGACGGATAACCTGCAGAACAGTGCTCCCGTGCTGGCGTTGACCATTGATCGTGCGCAGGCAGCACGCTATGGCATCACTGTCGCTGATATTCAAAGTGCGCTCTACGATGCCTATGGGCAGCGCTTAATCTCGACGATCTTCACCCAGGCTAACCAGTATCGTGTGGTGCTGCGCGTGGCGTCAGCGTATCGACAGATGCCATCTGACCTCGAACATATTCGTCTGGCGGGTAGTACGACGGATACCAACGGCAATACCGTCATGGTGCCGCTAACGCAGCTGGTGAAGGTCGAGCAGCGCGTGGGCTACCAGCAGTACACTCGTTTGGATCAGTTGCCCGCCGTGACGGTGTCGTTTGCGCTGGCCGATGGCTACTCGCTTGAAGATGCTCAGGCGGCGATTCGCGCAGCGGCTACAGATATCGGTCTGCCGGAAACCTTATCGCTCAACTATCAAGGGGTCATGTCGGCCTTCAGCCATATCAGCGATAACATGCTGTGGTTGATCGTGGTGGCCGTGCTGACCATGTACGTTGTGCTGGGCGTGCTGTATGAAAGCTTCATCCATCCGATAACGATTTTGTCGACGCTGCCTTCAGCGGCCATCGGGGCTTTCTTGGCGCTGATGTTCACGGATACCGACTTCTCACTGATTGCATTGATCGGGTTGATTCTGTTGATCGGGATCGTGAAAAAGAATGCGATCATGTTGGTCGACTTTGCTCTTGAGGGCGAACGCCATATGGGCATGACGGCGCACGAGGCCATTCACCGCGCCTGCCTGCTGCGTTTTCGTCCAATTATGATGACGACGCTGGCGGCGCTGTTCGGTGCCTTGCCTTTGATGCTGGCCACGGGTACCGGTGGTGAGTTGCGCCGTCCGTTGGGGCTGGCCATCGTTGGTGGCCTCAGTCTGAGCCAGCTGCTGACGCTTTATACAACGCCTGTGATCTATCTGTTCTTCGACCGGATCGCTCAACGCTATCGTCGCGTTGAACAGGAGGCCGAATGAAAGGCGTAGCGCTCTTCATCACTCGCCCTGTCCTGACCATCCTCAGTAGCCTGTCAGTGCTGCTGCTGGGGCTGCTGGGTTTCTCTCTGATGCCGGTGTCGCCGCTGCCTCAGATCGACTTCCCCGTCATCATGGTGCGCGCTTCACTGTCTGGGGCAAGCCCTGAAACGATGTCGTCGTCCGTGGCGGCTCCGCTGGAGCGCGCGCTGGGCAAGATATCTGGCGTCAACGAGCTGACCTCGACCAGTAGTCAGGGCAGTACGCGCATCATCATGCAGTTCGATATGGATCGCGATGTCGATAGCGCCGCGCGTGACGTCCAGGCTGCGCTCAATGCTGCTCAAAGCTTGCTGCCGAGCGGTATGACCTCGCGTCCCAGCTATCAAAAGATGAACCCGAGCGGCGCTCCCATCATGATGCTGGCGTTGACATCCGACATCATGACGCAGCCTCAGCTCTACGACTTAGTGAACAGCGTGCTGCAGCCCAAGATGGCGCAGGTCAATGGGGTCGGGGGAACGTCGATCTACGGGGGCGCGGCACCCGGGATCAGGGTTGATATCGAACCGCTGCTGTTGGAACAGCAAGGCATAGCACTCACCACCGTCAAGAGTGCGATCAACAATGCGCTGCCGGATAAGCCTGTAGGCGTGCTGCAGGGCGACGAACGGCAGTGGTGGATTAGCACCAATGCCCAGCAAGTGGACGCGGTGAAGCTGCGGGATGTGATCGTCGCGTGGCACGATGGTGCTGCCGTGCGTTTGGGCGATGTAGCGCATGTGTATGACGGCGGGGAAACACTGTACAGCAACGGTTACTACAACGGGCGTCCGGCGGTCATCATCGGCGCGTCGCGTGCAGCAGGGGCCAATATCATTGAGACTGTCGAACGCCTCAAAGCGCTCACGCCTCAGCTCAAGGCCCTGATGCCGGAAGGCGTTCAGATCCACACGGTGTTGGATCGTTCCGGTGGCGTGCAGGAATCGCTGCGCGCCACCGAAGAAGCGCTACTGGCTTCTATCGTGCTGGTTGTCTTTATTGTCTATCTCTTTTTGCGCAACTGGCGGGCGGTGTTTATTCCCGCTTGTACGTTGCCGTTGTCTCTGGTGGGTACCTGCGCCATCACCTATCTGCTGGGGTACAGTCTCGACAACCTGTCACTCATGGCGATGATCATTGCCACGGGGTTCGTGGTCGACGATGCCATTGTGGTGCTCGAAAACGTCATTCGTCATCGCGAAATGGGAAAAGGGCGGTTGCAGGCGGCTATCGAAGGCGCGCGCGAAATTGGCTTTACCGTCATGGCGATGACTCTCTCGCTGATAGCGGTATTCCTCCCGATCCTGCTGAACTCCGACATGATCGGCAAGCTTTTCCGCGAGTTTGCGATGACCCTCTGCATCGCCTTGATTATCTCACTGCTGGTGTCGTTGACACTGACCCCGATGCTGTGCGCACGCTTGCTGAAGGATCCCGACCATTCCAAACCGCTGTACACGCGTCAGCGCACTCTGGCGCGTCTTCATGACATGGTGGTGCGTTTGGGGCAGGGGATGACCCACGGCTATATGCGTTCGTTGGGGTGGGCCTTAAAGCATCGCCGTCTGGTGCTGTGTGGTTTTCTGGGCACCATTGTGTTGATGGGCTATTTCGTGACCCGTGTCGAGAAGGAATTCTTCCCCTCGCAGGACACCGGCGTTCTGATGGGGCGTCTGCGTGCTGATCAGGCCACCTCATCACAGGCGCTGATTCCGATCGTCAATCAGTTCAATGAAGAGGTGCGAAAGGACCCCGCCATTGAACACGTGGTGTCATCGACGGGTAGCGGGGGCTTTGGTTCGCGTAATACCGCCAGCTACATCATCCAGCTCAAGCCGATCAGTGAGCGTGACGCGACGGCCGATCAGGTCGTGCAGCGTCTGACGGCGCGCTTGAGCAAGCTGAAACCGGGCGTCGAGTTCAACTTGCGCTCCATGCAAGACCTGATGTCGGGTGGGCGCAGTGCTAATGCGGCATACCAGTTCACTCTGCAATCCGATGATCTGGCTCTGCTGCGTGAATGGACGCCCAAGGTTGATGCTGCATTGAGAAAGCTGCCTTCGCTGACCGGGTTTGAAAACGACAGTACCGCTCGCGGACGAGAAGTACGGTTGATCGTCGATCGTACTCAAGCAGAGCGATACGGCGTCAATATGGCGGACATCGACGACTTCCTTGGCAATGCCTTCGGGCAGACCCAAGTGGCCACTCGTCATGAAGTGATGAATGAATACCATGTCATTATGGGACTGGCGCCTGCATGGACCGCAGAGCCCGAAGTGCTGGATATGCTGTCAGTCATCAACGATGACGGTCAACGCATTCCGCTGTCGGCATTCGCCCACATTGAAACGGGGAGTGCCGCGACGTCTGTTGATCATGAGGATCAGATGGCGACGATGGTGATCGCCTTCAACTTGGTGCCCGGTGTTACGCTCAATGACGTACAGGATGACATCCAGCAGACCATGACCAAGATAGGCCTGCCTGACAAGATCAAGTCGGGCTTCGGTGGTTCGCAGAAAATGTTCCAGCAGTCGTCATCGGCGTTGCCTCTGTTGCTGGTAGTGGCGTTACTGACAATGTACATCGTACTGGGCGTGCTGTATGAAAGCCTGGTCCATCCGCTGACGATTCTTTCAACGCTGCCTTCTGCTGGACTTGGCGCGCTGTTGTTGATCGACATCACGGGAACACGGCTGTCTCTGATCAGCTTTATCGGCATCCTGCTGTTGATGGGGATCGTCAAGAAGAACGCGATCATGCTGGTCGACTTTGCCCTTGCGCATCGTCGCCAGCAGCATATCTCCGAAGAGCGGGCGATCACGGAAGCCTGCCGCCAGCGTCTGCGTCCCATCATGATGACGTCGCTGGCGGCGTTCTGTGGTGCGCTGCCGTTGATGCTTGAAAGCGGCGGCAGTGCGGATCTACGGCGGCCGCTGGGTATTGCGATTGCGGGTGGGCTAGTGGTCAGCCAGTTGCTGACGCTCTACACAACGCCGGTCATTTATCTGTACATGGCGCGCTTCGAGCAGTGGTTGCTACGGCTTTGGCTGCGCATCCGCCCAGCACAGTAATGAACGAATGCCATCGCTGGTAGGCAGGGAGTGTTAGTTTGCTTGCTCGGCGATGGCGATCTCGCGTAGCAGTGCATCCATGTCATCCAGCAGGCCTTTGCGTTCGAGCAGCCCGACATTGAGAGCAGCCTGATAGTGCAGGCCGTGGTGATTCATGGACTGAATTACGCGGATAGGAACCGACTGTGCTATCTGCTGGCTATCAAGCCGCTCTGCGGCGATGCAGGCGCCGGGATGTTCCAGTACTTCGAGGATCGAGTGCAGCGAATCGTAATAGCTGATGGATTCGTGATCGGGAAAGTATTTGTGGATGTAGTGCGTCAGTACTTGGTTGACGCTTTCCGAGCAGGCCGGCAGAAAGAAGCTGCGTGGCAGAGTTGTGCGATGCTGCTCGCTGGTCATAAAGACGAGATCCTGCAGCGGGCGTGTGATGAGATGCCATTCCGGAAAGTGCAGGAAGGGGCGCAGGTCGCTGCTGGACAGGATGATGTCGAAATCTTGGCGTGAGCTCTCCTGATGGCGTAGATCGCTGGGAGACAGACGTGTCAGCATCACGCTGGACGAGCGTTCTGTCAGCACTAGCTTGTTCCATAGCGTGTGGGCGCGACCGCTCATCAGCGTACGGTAATAGCCGATCATGATCGTGGTATGGGGATGAAGCGGTGGATGCTGATCAAGTCGCTCCTTGGTACGATCCATGGCCGAAAAAATATCGTTGGCCAGCGTGAGCAGGTGCCGCGAACGCTCAGTTTCCTTGAACATGCCGTTATGACGAACGAATAAGCGCTCGCCAATGAATTCGTCGATTTCCTTCAGTGTCTTCGAAACGTTGGAGGTGGTCGTATTGAGGCTGTGCGCCGCTTCGGACAGCTTTCCGTAGCGGGCAATGGCCGTCAGTATGCGAAGGTGCTTGATGGTCATTCTGCGGTCGATGTAGCCCTTTAAGCCACTGAACCTCTGGGGGCGTGCTGTGCTCATAAGCGCTCGTTATCCTGGCCGTTATGACGTGTAAAAGCTGACCATGCCAACGCGATATGGCGTGATGGTCTGCCTTTCAATGGGCTGGCAGTAAGAGATGGGGTGCGTTGTTGCTTCCTCCGTCTTTAAGATAGCAGTGATCATGGAAACGTCGAGTTGACGCTTCCTTACCGTGGTGGCCAGTAATGGCGGATTATTTGTTATCGTTATGGTAATGAGTGAGGCGGTGAGATGCCCTTTATGGGCCTGCGTGGTGTGTACGTTAAATGCGCTTGACAACAATACCTGAGCAAAATGATAAGAAATAAGTATGAAGTGTATGCTCAGCGTGTTTTATCGTTGTTTATTATGTCTGGTGCATGATGGATGAATCTAATCGCAACGTATGTGGTGTAGCATTGCGGTGCGATGACGCATTCATAACCCATTGATAATGAATGGTGCATGATGGGCGATATGGAAAAGATGTTGGTTTCTTCATTTTCAACCTTTACAAACCATATCGCATTTTGTCTTAATTACCGTTCTTGGAAAAAAATGAACAAGAAAAGGTATCTGGACGATAACCTAACAGCACGCCATTTCAAGGCAGAGTCCTGAAGATCTATCTGGTAGAATAAACCGGAAGTATTATGGTGGTGCATTATTCAAAGTAGCGGATGCTGTTTGCGAAACGGGCTTCCATGTCGTTATGGCATGGCCTGATGCGCTTCGACATAGGTTTTTTTGGGGGTAAACGAGGCATGAATGCCCGCTTTATAACTGCTATTACTGCGTGCGTACTTTTCCTGTCCGGTTGTGCCGGTCATGACAAGCCCGCAGAGCAGACCATCACGTATGACCCCGTCATGCGCTTCAAAGGTACGCTGGCGTGCAGCGACTGCACGGCTATCGGTGCCGATCTCTCCCTTTATCAGGATATTCAGACCGGTGAGCCTAAGGGCTATGTTCTGAATGAAACTCATGTCGACGCGCCTGGCGGCAACTTTACGTCTACCTCATGGGGTGACTGGTCCAAGGACCTTCAACCGCAGCCGCCGGTCTATCGCCTTGTCGTCAAGTCTTCCACTGTCCGTACCACCGAACGCGCCTTCGAATTGAAGGGGGACGTTTTGAGTCCGTTGGAAGATCACGACAGCGAGCATGCACATGAGCTCAGGCGAATGGCTCCCTTGGCACCCGTGAAGTAGAGACTCGCCTGAGAAGATGACTCAGTGCGTGAGACATAGAGGCATGCTCATGACGACGCAAACATTTGACGTTGAATCCTTCATTCGCTTGCGCAAGCAGACGCGTGCCGTATCGGACATGCTGCGGCAGCAGGCATCGGACTATCTGTCGACGCTCTCACTGCTGATCAATCCTCAGCGCGTTTTCGGTGAATTCCTGCAAGGGGCACCTCGCGGCAGCACTCGGGAAAGCCAGCACGCCTTCAAAGAATTCAAGACGCTCTACGAACAGATCGCTATGACGGCACCCTTTGGACTCATCAACGAGCTGGAAGTGCCGCTGGATCTGATGAATACCCGTCCGGTGTTGTACCCCTACGAATACGACCGCCGGGTCGAAGGGCTGCGTCAGCCCGTTCGCATTCTGAACCCCGCCCGCTGGGTTGTGGGTTTCGAAGGATTCGAACTAGCACGCTTCCGTCGCTTGATGCGCGATCCCAACCGCAGCAATGCCGAACTGCACCGTTTCGTAGTGCACTATCTGATGCTGTTCTTCTGCATCAATCGCACGGCAGGGCTAGGGCGGTTGCTGTTGGGACTGCGTTTCCCTATCGGCTTCGAGCGCGTCCGCGAATTTGGTGACCTTCCTCTTTGCGTACTGGGATCACCGCTGAAGTCTCGTCTGCCCAGCGATGACATGATTCGCAACAGCACTGAAATAGCGGGCAACAATGCCTTCGAAGAGCTGGTCGATGAAAGTGCCATCGAGTCCATCGAAGACGAGCTAAAGCTTAGGCTGCAACGGGTCGTCGCATCGCTGTGATGCGGTACCCTCATGAATTCAAAAACATATATAACCACGCTTTATCCGTAATGAGGTCTGTGACGCTATGGCTAGAGAAAGTACACAGCAGAAATTGAGCCGCGTACGTGCACCGCGCGTACACATCACTTATGACGTGGAAGTCGGGGATGCACGGGAACAGAAAGAACTGCCTTTCGTTGTCGGTGTGGTAGGGGACTACGCTGGCAACCCGCTGACGCCGCCGCCGAAACTCAAGGACCGCAAGTTCGTCAGCATCGACCGTGACAATTTCAATAGCGTCCTGAAAGGCACCAAGCCGCGCCTGACGTACCGCGTTAACAACACGCTGACCAATGACGGTACGCAGCTGCCGATCGAACTCAACTTCACGTCGCTCGAAGACTTCGAGCCGCAGAACGTGGTCAAGCAGGTTGAACCGCTGCGCAAGCTGCTTGAAGTTCGCAACAAGCTGGCAGACCTGCGCAACAAGATGGGCGGCAACGACAAGCTCGAAGAGCTGCTGATGGACGTGCTGCAGAATCCTGAAAAGCTTCGCACGCTGGGCGCAGAATTCGGTAGCGAAGCAGCCGTTGGCGATACGGATCAAGAACAGGACTGATTGAGAGAGGATTATCCGCATGAGTGACAAGGAACAGCAGGTTCACGTCGAAACCCTCGATGCCGAACCGGAAGTCTTTGCCCCACCGGCGTCGCTGCTGGACAGCATCATCTCCGAAAGCCGTGTCGCACGTTCTGAGACCGAACGCGAGCGTACTCGCGATCTGATCGGTGAGTTGGTCTCTCAGGTGCTGGAAGGTGAAGTGACCCCCAGCAAGGACCTGATCGCTGTGTTGGATGCGCGTATCGCCGATATCGATGCGCTGTTGTCCGAGCAGATGAACGAAGTCATGCACGCCAACGAGTTCCAACAGATGGAAGCCTCGTGGCGCGGTCTGAAATACCTCGTGGATCAGACCGAAACCGGCACCAGCATGAAGATCCAGATGCTGAACGCCTCCAAAAAAGAACTGATTCGTGACTTCAAGTCGGCCTCCGAGTTTGACCAGAGCGCGCTGTTCAAGAAAGTCTACGAAGAAGAGTACGGCACCTTCGGTGGTGCGCCGTTCGGCATGCTGATCGGTGATTACGAGTTCTCTCGTTCTCCAGAAGATATGTACCTGCTGGAAGAGGCTTCCCACGTGGCGGCTGCCGCTCACGCGCCGTTCATTTCGGCGGCGTCTCCGGAGCTGTTCGGCTGGGATAGTTTCACCGACATGGCTGGGCCGCGTGATCTGTCGAAGATCTTCGATACGGTCGAATACGCCAAGTGGAAGTCCTTCCGCAATTCCGAAGATTCTCGCTATGTCGGCCTGACCTGCCCGCACGTACTGGGTCGTCTGCCCTACGGGCCGGAAACCACCCCTGTCGAAGAGTTCAACTTCGTCGAAAACACCGATGGTCGCGATCACAACAAGTACCTGTGGATGAACGCTGCGTATGCGCTGGGTGCTCGTGTGACCGATGCGTTTGCCAAGTACGGCTGGTGTGTCGCTATTCGTGGTGTTGAGGGTGGTGGTCTGGTTGAAGGGCTGCCGACGCACACATTCGAGACGGATGACGGCGAAGTGGCGCTCAAGTGCCCGACTGAAATCGCGATCACCGATCGTCGTGAGAAAGAGCTGTCCGACTTGGGCTTCATTCCGCTCGTGCACTGCAAGGGCACCGACTACGCCGCCTTCTTTGGTACGCAGTCCACGCAGAAGCAGAAGTCCTACAACACCGACTTGGCCAACGCCAATGCTCGCCTGTCCGCGCAGCTGCAGTACATCTTTGCGACGTCACGCATTGCGCATTACATGAAAGCGATTATGCGCGACAAGACTGGTAGCTTTGCATCTCGCAAGCAGGTTGAGCAGGAACTGAACACGTGGTTGTCCCAGTACGTACTGCTGGACGACAGCGCGAGTCAGGAAGCCAAGGCACAGTATCCGCTGCGTGAAGCGCGCGTCGAAGTGGCTGAAGTACCGGGTAAACCGGGCGTCTATAAAGCCGTGACGTATTTGCGTCCTCACTATCAGCTCGACGAGCTGACGGCGTCTCTGCGTCTGGTGGCTGAGCTGCCGCAAGGGGCGCGTAGCTAATGAGGGAGTGGGGGCGCAGTGCAGGACATGCTGATCGTGCGAGAAGGGGATATTCATGACTCGTCGACTGGTACCTACGCTGCTTGATCGTCTACTGGACGATACCCCGCATCAGCGAGTGGAGGCCCAACCGTGGCGCCTCTGCTCGCTGGACGATTACAAGCAGAGCGTGGTGCGTGACCTAGAAGTCATGGTCAATACGCGCCGCGAGCTGCTGTCGGAGTCGCTCGATTTCTATCCCGCGCTGCAGGGATCTGTTCTGGAGTACGGCCTGCCCGATTTCATCGGCAAGGGCGTGCACAGTACGGAAGACCGTCAGCTCATCCAGCGCCAGCTGGAACTGGCGATTGAGCGCGGGGATCATCGGTTTCGCAACGTGCGAGTCATTCTGGCCGACGAGACTAAGCAGTCGCGCATGCTGCGCTTTCGGGTCGAGGCGTTGCTGGTGCTGGTAGATGTCACGCGACCGATTTCGTTCGATGCCGTACTGCAGGTCAATACGCAAGAATACAAGGTACAGAATCTCTCATGATGCTGGACGATCTGCTTCCTTATTACGAGCGGGAAATGTCGCATCTGCGTTTTCTCGGGCAGGAATTCGCACGCGAATACCCGAAGATCGCGGCGCGTCTTCAACTCGAAGAAGACAACTGCGAAGATCCGCACGTCGAACGCATGATCGAGGCCTTTGCCTTTCTATCGGCGCGCATTCATCGCAAGCTGGACGATGACTTTCCCGAAATCGTTCAGGCCTTTCTGGAGGTGCTGTATCCGCACTACCTGAGGCCTACGCCTTCACTTTCGATTGTGGAATTCGACCCCGGTGCCAACAGCAACCTGACGGCGCGCTACGATGTGCCGCGCCACACCGAACTTCAGTCTCACCCTGTTGATGGCATGGTCTGCCGGTTCCGTACCTGCTACGACGTGACGCTGTGGCCGCTGCGCATGGCGCGCTCGGAGTTCTCGCTGCTGGAACGCTCGGTCTTTAACGGCCACGACAAGGACTGGGTGGCGCAGCTGTCGCTACAGTTTGAGACCTTCCAGAACGTTCAACTGGGCAAGCTCGGGCTTGATCGTCTGCGGCTGTTCATCGACGGTGAAAGCACGTTGATGCATCACCTGTACGAGCTGCTGTTCAACAACGTGGCGCGTGTATCGGTCTTCGTCCATGACGGGCAGCGCGAGCGTGAAATCCGCTTGCCGCCCGATGCACTGAAGCCAGTAGGTTTCCAGCCGGACGAAGGGCTGATCGACTACAGCGAGCGTTCCTTTATCGGCTATCGCCTGTTGCACGAGTACTTCACCTTCCCTGACAAATTCATGTTCGTGGACATCACTGGGCTGGAGCGGGCGCTCAGCGGTATCAATGCCCAACGTTTTGAGATCCGGCTGGCGTTTTCGGATTACGAGCAGGGCGATCGTCTGGTGCGTCTGGCGCAGAACGTCAATCGCAACACGTTCCGCTTGGGTTGCACGCCAATCGCCAACCTGTTCCCGCAGCGCGCAGAGCCCATCAAGCTGACTCATACACGGCCTGAATATGCGGTCATTCCCGATGTGCGTCATCAGCATGGGGTCGAAATCATTTCTATCGACCGTGTCATTCGGGTGAAGAAGACGGGGCGCAATGATGAGCTAAGCGTGTGTCATCCCTTCTTCGAGCCGCGCGGCAGCGATATGGAGCGCAATCACCAGAGCTATTGGTTGATGCGTCGCGTACCGACCGCGCGGGAAACAGTTGAAGGAACCGATTTGTATCTGCGCTTGGTCGATCGTGAGCTTGAGCTGTTAGAAGCGTCGAGCGATACGCTGAGCCTGACGCTGACCTGCAGCAACCGCGATTTGCCTCAGATGATGTCGTTCGGTAACGCGCACGGTGATTTCTCTCTGAGCCAAACACAGGTGGTGTCGGCAATTCGGTGCCTGCGCAAGCCGACCGAATCGGTACGTGCGCCGCTGGGCAAGGGGATGATCTGGCGGTTGGTGTCTCACCTGTCGCTGAACCATATGTCGCTGACTTCCCGTGGGCGAGAAGCGCTACTGGAGATGCTGTCGCTGTACAACTACCGCGACACGCTGGCCACGCGCAAGCAGATCAACGGGATCACCGATATCGCCAGTGCCCCCACGCTGACGCGCATCGGGCACCCGCGTCCCAACTTCGTTCGCGGTACCGCCATCACGCTGGAAATGGATGAAAGCCAGTTCACGGGGAGCGGCATTTTCCTGTTTGGCATGGTGCTGGATCATTTCTTCGGGCAGTACTGCTCGGTCAACAGTTTCACGCAGCTGACGCTTAGAAGTCGGCAACGAGAAAGGAGTGTCGTGACATGGTCACCCAGGTCAGGGGAACTGCCCCTGGTCTGATCGACCAGGCGCGCGCAGAGCCTTATCGGTTCAGCTTCTTTCAGCTGGTCAGGCTGCTGCGACTGTATTACAGCCGAGCGGGGCGCATGGACCCCGAAATTCGGCCTCATGATGATCCGCTGCGTTTTCGCACATTGCTGTCGCTGGGATTTCCGGCCAGCGAGGTGCACGACCTCGATTTCGAGAACCCGCAGCGGCAGTCAGCGTGGGGTGAAGCGCTGACCTCTATCGAGGTCACCTTCTTGGGGTTGGTCGGGCCGTCCGGCGTACTGCCGCGGCCGTATACCGAGATGCTGATCGACCGGCATATCCAGTACCGCGATGACGGTGCACATGCCTTTATGGACATGTTCTCCCATCGCATGACCGCGCTGTTCTACGAAGCGTGGCAGAAGTATCGCTTTCATATCGAATACGAGCGCCATGGCAGCGCTGACGTTGAGACCTATTTGCTCAACCTGCTGGGGTTCGCGCCGTCGCAGGTGAAGCAGCTTAAAACGCCTGCCTCGGGTTCGGTTCGGCGTGAGCTGTTCGGATTCTTCTCCGGCATGCTGACGCAGCGCCCGCGCAACCGCCTCAATCTGGAGGCGATGCTCGGGTTCTATTTCGAAGTACCTTGCAAGGTCAGACCCTTCTGCGGGCAGTGGTTGGATGTGCCGCGGGAACAGCGTACTCGGTTGGGGGGACAGCATGCACGGCTAGGACAGTCGGCCATGCTGGGACGTCGAGTATGGGATTACCAGTCGTGCGTCAGGATTGAGGTGGGGCCACTTGATCTCGACCAGTTCCAGCGTTTTATGCCTGATCAGCCTGCGCATGCAGAGCTGGTATCGCTAGCCCGTCTGTATCTGGGGGTGGAATGCGATATCGGGATTGAGCTGGCGCTGGCCGCTGAGCACATTCCGGCACCGCGCTTGGGCGCGCAGGTCGGTAACGTGAGACTGGGCTGGTTGGGCTGGCTGAAAAACAAGACGCGCGCTGGTCAGCAGGACGGACGCGCGACATTCAGGATTTCCTTTGACGGAGCTACATCGTGAATCTCAAATCACTGTTCGCCAAGCTCAATGACACAACCCGCGAAGCGATGGAAGAAGCGCTAGGGCTATGTCTGGCACGACGCCAGTATGAAGCACACATCGAACACTGGCTGTACACGCTGCTGGGGCGAGAAGACAGCGACCTCGTTCATGTCATGCAGCACTGTGGCGTTTCGCTTGATGCGCTGGCGCACGAACTGGATGACAACATCGAGACGTTCCGCACGGGCAATGCTAATGCTCCGTCACTGTCGCCGATGATCGTCACCCTGATCGAAAAAGCGTGGGTCATCGCGTCCATCGAACAGGAAGTGGCCGCCGTGCGTTCCGGCCATCTGCTGCTGGCACTACTGGATGACCGACAGCTGCGCCGTGATCTGGTACGTCGCGTACCGTCTCTGGATGAGCTCAGCGCCGATGCGCTGCGTCATGAATTCTCTGCGGCGACCGAAGGTAGTGCTGAGAACGGCGTTGCGCCGTTCAGCATTGTGGGGGCGGCGGATGGCAGCGAAAGTGCACCGCGTCGCGGCAATGGCAAGACGCCGGCACTTGATCAGTTCACGATCGACCTGACGGAACGCGCTCGCGCGGGACATATCGATCCCGTACTGGGCCGCGAGCAGGAAGTACGTCAGATGGTCGACGTGCTGACGCGTCGTCGCCAGAACAACCCGATTCTGACCGGTGAAGCGGGGGTCGGTAAAACCGCCGTCGTGGAAGGGTTGGCGCTGCGCATCGTCAATGGTGACGTACCCCGACCGCTGCAGAATGTTGAACTGCGCACGCTCGACCTAGGGTTATTGCAGGCAGGGGCGGGTGTGAAAGGGGAGTTCGAGGAGCGTCTCAAGAACGTGATCGAAGAGACCAAGCGCAGCCTGCACCCCATCATTCTGTTCATTGATGAAGCGCACACGCTGATTGGTAGCGGCAATAAAGAAGGCCAAGGCGATGCGGCCAACCTGCTGAAACCGGCGCTGGCACGCGGTGAGCTGCGGACCATCGCCGCCACGACGTGGGCGGAGTACAAGAAATACTTCGAGAAGGACGCGGCGCTGGCACGTCGCTTCCAGGTCATCAAGGTGGATGAACCAACGGAAGAGGTCGCCATCGACATGCTGCGCGGTTTGATCGGCCGCATGCGTGACCACCACAAGGTGGAAATTCTCGATGAAGCCATTGAGCAGGCGGTACGCCTCTCCCATCGCTATATCACAGGACGTCAGCTGCCGGACAAGGCCGTCAGCGTGCTGGATACTGCTTGTGCTCGCGTAGCGCTGGGGCAGTCGGCCCAGCCGGGCGCTCTCGAAGATGCACGTCGCCGCCTCGACAATCTTGATGCCGAGCGCCAGCAGCTTGAATACGAGCAGGCGCGCGGTGCGCATCACGCAGCGCGGCTGGCTGAACTGACCGAAATACGTGCGGCCGTGCAGCAGCAGGTCGCAGCGCTCGACGCGCGCTGGCAGGCGCAGTGCGAAGCGGTCGAGCACTGGAATGAGCTCAACCAGCGGCTCAACGAACTGGAGGCACAGGACAGCGGTCGCGATGCGTTGATGGCTGAACTGGCTCAGGCCCGCGAAGCGCTGGAAGCCATTCAAGAACGTGATCCGCTGGTACACGCACACGTTGATGGCAACACCGTCGGTGCGGTCATCTCAGCGTGGACAGGTATCCCACTTGGCAAGATGGTCCGCGATGAAATGAGTACCGTGCAGCAGCTGCCGAGTCTGCTGGGCGAGCGCGTCATTGGGCAGGACCATGCGTTGGCCGAGATCGGCAAGCGCATCGCGATCTCGCGCGCCAAGTTGGAAGATCCCAACAAACCCATCGGCGTTTTCCTGTTACTAGGGCCGAGCGGTGTCGGTAAGACCGAAACGGCGCTGTCGCTGGCCGACACGCTGTACGGTGGTGAGCGCAATGTGATCACCATCAACATGTCTGAATATCAGGAAGCGCATACCGTATCGAGCCTGAAAGGTGCGCCTCCCGGTTACGTCGGCTACGGCGAAGGTGGTGTGCTGACCGAGGCCGTGCGCCGCAAGCCGTACAGCGTCGTACTACTGGATGAAGTTGAAAAAGCGCATCCCGATGTGCTCGAACTGTTCTTCCAGGTGTTCGACAAAGGGGTGATGGACGACGGCGAAGGGCGTGAAATCAACTTCCGCAACACCGTCATCATCCTGACCTCTAACGTCGGCACGGATCACATGATGAAGCGCTGCTTGAACGTCGATACGTTGCCGGTACCGCAGAGTCTGGTTGATGAAATGCGTCCGCTGCTGAACGATGTGTTCAAACCTGCCTTCCTTGGTCGTCTCAACATCGTGCCGTACTTCCCGATCCAGAAGGACGTGCTGCGCAATATCGTCGCGCTCAAGCTCGAACGGCTGCGTAAACGCGTGAAACGCAATCATAATGCGGCCTTCCACTATGCCCCTGAGCTGGTGGACTTCATCGCTGAGCGCTGTGTTACGGCGGACAGCGGGGCGCGCGACATCGACAACTTCATGACGGGACATCTGATGCCAGAGCTGGCCGAGCACGTGCTGGCCCGCATGGCAGACGATACGCCGATCGAGCAGTTGGTCATCGGTGTGAATGAAGAAGAGGGAACGCTGGATTACCAGCTGAGTTAGTCACTTGAGGCAGCATGTGCCCGAAAGCGTCCGGGCACATGCGGTGAGGAATGAACGTATGAAAGCACTGCAGGGATATAAAACACTGCTCAAGGGACTGATACTGCTGTCCATCGTCGGGTTGGCAGGGTGCGGCGTTGGCAGCCGCGTAGGGGACCAGATGGACGGCGGGCTGGGTGACATGCTGTTTAGTCGTGACAAGATCACGACTGTGCAGATCAAGGGTGATGAAAAGCTCAATCCGGACCCGTCAGGCAAGCCACTGTCCGTGGTGGTGCGCATCTATCAGCTGAATGCGGTTGATGCTTTCCGCAATGCGGACATGGCGGCTCTGTGGAGCGACAGCAAAGGCGTACTAGGCGAGTCTCTGCTGTCAGAGCGCACCGTGACGGTCGTACCGAAGGGCACGGCCAAGGACAGCAGCAAGTTGTCTCCCGATGCGCAGTTCATCGGCGTGGCGGCCTTCTTCCGCAACTCGACCGGAGCAGCTTGGCACGTTGCTTTCAGCGCTCAGGCACTGCGCAAGGACGGCATTTTGTTCTCGTCAGATGGGGTTCAGCTGACGCTGAAGGACAACCGCATCAATATTGAGCGTGGCACCGATGTACTGGCCGCCAGCGCAGCGAAGAAACGCTGATATGCCGAATTCACGCTCAGGACAAAGGGGAAGTCGTCGGTGAGCAAACATAATCGCGTCATGTGGTCGGAGGGCATGTTCCTTCTGCCGCAGCATTTTCAGTATCAGGATGATTTCCACCAGCATCAGTTGGCTGAAGCTGGTCATCGCTCGACCCCATTCAACTGGGGCATTCAGCATATCGAGATCGATCAGGAAGCTCTGTCGCAGGGTGTGTTGGCGTTCCACCGCCTCAAAATGGTTTTCCCTGATGGCACGTTCTATGACGCGCCGCAGCAGGATCCACTGCCTGCCAGCCGTGACCTGAATGCCCTGACGCGCGAGTCGCGCCTCAAGGTGCATGCGGCGCTGCGCCTGACGGAACCTTATGCCGTCAACTGTGCGGAAGACGAACGCGATCAGCGTGCGACCAACCCGCGCTATCGCCGCCAGTTCGAACAGCTGCCCGACCTCAACGAGGGAACGCCGGAAAGCGAGCTGACGATGATGCCGCTTAACGTCGTCATTCTGCTGGAAGGGGACTCGCTGGACGGGTATACCCACTGTCCGCTGGCCGAGCTCAACCGCGCAGCTTCGGGCGGTTTCGGCATCGAACCACGCTTTGTGCCTCCCGTGCTTCACCTGATGAGCAGTGAAGAACTGTTGGTGATCGTGCGCCGCCTGACCGGGGCCTTGATGGCGAAGCATGATGCGATTGGGGGACGCCGCCGCGAACGTGCCGATCAAGTGGCCGAATTTGGTTCGGGCGATGTCACGCTGTTCTGGCTGCTGCATACCGTCAACCGCGTCTACCCGCAGTTGGCGCATCTGCTAGCACACCCGCAGCTGTCGCCTGAGCACCTCTATCGCGTGCTGGCCGATCTGGCCGGCAGCCTGATGACGTTCTCCATGCAGTACCGGCTGTCGGATATACCCGACTACGACCATGCTGCTCCGGCCGTCTCGCTGTTCACACTGGACGACATGGTGCGCGAGCTGCTCGATACCGTCATCCCTGACAAATACATTCCGATTGCGCTGGAACAGACGGCACCGTCGTACTTCATCGGACGCCTGCACGATCCGCGCCTGGCCGAGGCTGACTTCTACATTTCCGTTCATGCGGACATGCCTGGAAGCCAGCTGCTTGAGCTGGTGCCGCGTGCCTTTAAAGTGGGCTCGCCCGAGGATATCGAAGTGGTGGTCAACAGTGCGATGCCGGGTGGCCTGCTGGTGCACGCATCGCGTTTGCCGCCAGCCATTCCCGTGCGCCTTGATAACCACTATTTCGCGCTCGAGCCGAATGGGGCCATATATGATCGCATGATGGCCTCGCAGGCCATCGCCTTCTACGTGCCGAGCGGGTTCCAGAACCTCAAGATTGAACTGATGGCGGTGCTGAAATGAGCGAAAACGCAGCGATTCAGAAGCAGGGCAGCGTCACCCTGCGTGAGCTTTCCAAGGACTTCATCTCGATGGTGCTGATGGTACGCCGCGGTCAGCAGGTCGAGAGTGTCGACGCCTTTATGTCGAGCGTCGATGAGTTCTTCCGTGGCTTTGAACGTGATGCCCATCTGGCCGGTTATACCGCCGAACAGGCCAAGGATGCCCAGTATGCACTGTGCGCGTTTCTGGACGAGAGCGTGCTCAACACGCCGACCAGCAATGCGCGTCAGCACATTGAGCTGCATCCATTGCAGTACAAGTATTTTGGCGTGCATCTCGCGGGCGAAGGCTTCTTCGACAAGCTGGAAACACTACGTCGCGATGTCCGTGCCCACCTTGACGTGCTGGAGGTGTATCACCTGTGCCTGGCACTCGGATTCCAAGGCAAATATCGCCTCGATAAAGGGGATGAGCTGCGTTATCTGACCAACACGCTTGGCCAAGACATCGCACGCTACCGTGCGCCTTTGCCTGAAGAGCTGGCACCGCATTGGCAGCTGCCGGATCAGGTGGGGCAGATGCTGCGCCATGACGTCCCGTTGTGGGTCTATCTGGTGCTGATCGTGTTGGTATGCGTCGGGGTGTATGCCCTGTTGAACGGGTTGCTGGGCCATCAGGTAGATGCGCTGAGCAGTGTGCTCAAATCACTGTTCACCTCGGCCTGAGGGGGAGTCGAATTCGAATGAAACGCCTTTTACGTTTACTCAAGAACTTCTGGTTCGTGTCGATCGCGCTGTGGATTGTCGTCGCTCTTGCCAGCGTGTGGACGCTTTTCCGCTTCTACCCAGAAACCGGTCGTGAAGCGCGCTGGATTGCCGTGGCGCTGGTCAGTGCCGTGTGGCTGTTGGCAGTCGTGCTGCGTCAGTACCGTCGCATTCGCGCCGAGCGCAATATCGAATCGTTGGTCGAGCGTGAAGTGGACCGCAGTGTGATGAGCGGTCAGCACGATGAAACCGAATACGATGCACTGCGCCGCCGCCTCAAGCATGTCATTGAGCGCCTGCGTGCCAACCGTACTGCAGGCGGTCGTGGTCAGACGGCGTTGTCAGAGCTGCCGTGGTATCTGGTCATTGGTCTGCCGTCATCCGGCAAAACGTCCCTGCTGGGGAATGCGGGACTGAACGCTAGCGTTGTTGGCGGAAGCGCGATGGCGGGGCAATCCGGTACACAATCCTGTGATTGGTACTTCAGCCCTGAAGCCGTCATGATCGACACGGCGGGCCGCTATATCACTGACGATCAGGCTGCCAGCGAGTTCTCCGAATTTCTCAAGCTGCTGCGCCGCCAGCGTCGCCAGGCCATCAATGGGTTGGTCATGGTGGTCAGCCTGCCTGATTTGCTGGGCATGTCACCGGAAGAGCGCGGCGCTTTGGCACGCCAGCTACTCGATCGTGCCTCACGCTATCGCAAGGCGCTGCACACTCTGCCGCCGATCTATCTGTTCTTCAGCAAGGCAGACCTACTGCCTGGCTTTGAGCAGACCTTTGACGGGCTGGATGCAGAAGCACGCCAGCAGCCGTGGGGGATGACGTTCTCCGTTGACGAAATTCGCAACGCAGGGATTCCCAACGTATTCCCCAGCCGCTTCGATGAGCTGATGAGGGGGCTGGAAGGTCACGTTCAGCAGCGCGCTGCACAGATGGGACAGGGCGTTGAGAACGCCATGCTGCGTTTCCCTGATTACATGGCCGAGCTGCGCAACGTGCTGGGCGATTTCCTGTCGCCCTTCGATGCGACGCGCGCCGAAGAGGATGTACCGGCCGTGCGCGGGGTGTACTTCACCAGCGCCCTACAGACTGAAAACCGTCTGCCGTCGATTCTTGATGAACATGTGCGTACGACATTTGGTCTGCAGGAACAGGGCAGCGGTGATTGGGTGGACAACGATCCCGGCTCGCGCATCGGCGAGCGCCGTTACTTCATTACGGGCGTTTTCCGTTCGGTGGTTTTCCCTGATCGCTACCTGAGTCGCCATATCGCCCAGGGTGGGCGTCTGCATGCGCTGTCGCCGTGGACGCTCGGGGCCGGTCTGCTGGTGGGTACTGCGGCCATTGCTGCGGGTGCAACCTCCTATATTCACCACCACCGTGCACTGAATCAGCTGGACGATGAGCTGACTCAGGCATCGCCTTGCGCTGAAGAGCGCCTGAATGTGTTGGCGGATCAGCTTCACCAGTTCAATGGAGGTAGCCGCTCACCGCTGCCGTTCGATCGTGAGCTGGGACTGGACCCGACGCATCGTTTGCAGCCGATGGTGGAAGACGCCTATTTCACGGGCCTGAAACAGCAAGCGCTGGTGCCGGTCTCGAACTACCTCGCCAGCCGTCTTCATCAGCTCGATGCACTGGCGCAGGCGACCCAGAGTGCTGCAGAGTCCCAGCAGGCCGCACCGCGCAATATTCGTAATGGCAAGACAGCTCGTCGTGTGGCACAGCAGACCCGTGAAGGTCGCCAGCGTGCCCGCGAGCAGCTGATGCAGCCACAGGGTGTCGCACGTGTGACCTCGCTGGGCGATGTGCGCTCGCAGGTTCAGGCACAGACGCTGGGACGCGTTCAGGATGCGGCTAACAGCGTTCGCAGTGATCTTCAGCAGGGGCTGAGCGATGGTACGCAGCATCTGCGCGAAAGTGGGCTGAGTTCTCTGCGTAGCCTTCATCAGGGCAGCAACGAGGGTGACGCGGTCAATCCTGCACTGTCGCGTGCACTGACCGACAACCGCCTGACGCCGGAGCAAGTGGCGCAGCTGGATGAAAGCTACAACGCACTCAAGCTGTACCTGATTCTGGCTGAGCCGGAAAAACACGCGACCGCCGAAGACGTACGGTTCGTCAACGATACCCTGCCGCAGGTGTGGAAAACCGTTGCCGAGCAGCAGGGTGAGTCAATCAGTGATGACGATATCCAGCGCCATGTAGCGGTGTATGCCGGCTATCTTCAGCGTCGCCATGCGCCCGCACTGGGCCGCGATGAAGCGCTGGTCGAGCGTGCGCGCCTCAGCCTGAAAGGGTTCCTGAACGATCAATCGTTGGTCGATCGCAAATACCTGCAGTTCCAGCAGGAAGTCCGTCAGCGCTATCAGAGCCTGACGCTTGCGAGCATGGTGCCTGGCAACAGCCGCCAGCTGCTCTATTCCGGTGAAAGCGTTCCGGCGATCTATACCAAGAAAGTGTGGGATGAGTATCTGCGACGTGAAATCCTCGACGCCGCAGCGACCGATCTGCGTGTCGAAACTGACTGGGTGCTGGATGACAGCGGCAGCGCCGAGCGGATGGAAAGCAAGACGACGTTTGTGCGTCAGCTGATGGCGCGCTACAAGCACGACTACATCGAGGCATGGGAACGTTTCCTTGGGGCCACGGGTGTGCGTCGCTTCGACTCCATCGACACAGCCAATTCGCGTCTTTCGCTGCTGAGTGATGCCCAGCAGTCACCGATTCGCCAGCTAATGCTTGCGGTGCGTGATAACACGCGCTGGGATGCACCGCTCGACAATGCACTGCTCAACAAACAGAACGGCCAGGATTCCCGTGGCTTCTGGGGCAAAGCAATGGACGTCTTCAGCAGTGACGATGGCAGCATTGCTCAGGCGCGTATGAGCCAGATCAGCGATTTGCCGGGCTTCCATGACGGCGTGCTGGCTGACCATTTCGCTCAGGTCAATACTCTGTTCGAAAACGATAGTAGCGATGCAGCAGCAAACAAGGATGCGGTCATGGATCGCTACCTGCGTGAGCTGCGCCAGCTGAAAGTGCGCTTCGACAATATGCGTCGCTCGCAGGATGTCGGTAAGGCTAGCAAGGAACTGATCAGCGCTACGCTGGCGAACAACGGCAACACTGAATTCACCGTCGTGCGCAACGACATTGCGGCTAACATCGACATTTCTGATGCCGCCTTGCCGCAAGCGTTGCAGCATCTGTTCAGCGACCCGGTCGAGCGCGCATGGGAAACGCTGTATGCGCCCGCAGGCCAGCAGTTGGCGCGTGCGTGGGGCAACCGCGTCGATACGCCGTGGAAGCAGAAGATTGCGGACCGTTATCCGCTGGCCAACTCGGGCAATGAAGCTTCTATCCGAGATCTGCGCGACTTCGTTGACCCGAACAGCGGGCGTCTGGTGGCCTTCAATCGTGATGAAATCGGGGCGCTTGAAGAGGGCGACTTTGACAACATGCTGGTCGATCCGCGCATGCAAGAAACCATTCGCAACGGTACCGCTTTAGGGGCCGTCATCGACAGTCTGGCTGACCCGCAGAACGGCTTCGAGATCATGGTCGAACCGTCTCCTTACATGACCCAGATCATGCTGACGGTGGACGGGCAGGTGCAGGATTATCGCAACGGCCCGCAGCCGTGGCAGCACTTCACTTGGCCGGGCGATCTCAAGCACCCGGGCGCACGTCTGGAAGTGACGACGCTGGATAACCAGCGCTATACGGTCGCCAACTTCCCGACCCGCTGGGGGCTGCTGCGCATGATCGACACGGCAGAGGTGCAGGACGTGGATGCGGTACGCCAGCGCTTCGTCTGGCAGACGCCCGCGGGTCCGGTCAGTTTCATCGTGCGCAACTTCGGGGGCATTCGCCTGACCGATCTTAAGAAAGTGCATGCGCTGACGATGCCGCGTTTGAGCACCGCGGCACCCGAAGCAGCTACACCGGCCGCCGAGGCCAGCGACGAAGGCAATGACAGCAGTGTCGTTAGCGACCTGGTGGATAAGGCCACAGATACCGCGACCAAGGCGGCGACCAGCGCCGCTACTGATGCCGCAAGCAAGGCCGCGGAAAGTGCGCTGGGTGGTGTAACCGGCACTTCTCTCTGACCCTGACCGGGAGTTGATGGCATGATCGGTTATTTCGGCAAACTGCCGGGCAATGCTGACTTCATCAGCTACCGCGCCACCAGTGAAGATCTGCAGGCTTTCGATGAATGCCTGCAGGTGGGCATACGGCGATTGATGGAAGAGGAACGGTGGGAAATGCACTTCGACGGCATTCCTCGCTGCTCCTTCCTTTTTCGCGCCTCGCCCCAGCACTGGCTGGTAGGAGAGATGGCAAGTTCACGCGATGCCTCCGGGCGTCGCTATCCCCTGATGACCTTTCAGCGCTTGCCCTACCAGGTGCAGGGCGAGGTCTTTCAGGCTCCGTGGACGCTGTGTGAAGTCAACGCGCGCTGCGCTGGTGAAATCATGCAGGACGCCATTTACGGGCATGGGCAGTCCACGCGTTTTGCCGACGCACTGCAGGCGCTCAGACCGTTGAACGATGGCGATCTGAACCTGCATCAGCGCCTGCATGCGCGCTTGCTACAGGAGCTGAGGCTGTGCGATATCAGCGAGGCCATGAGCAAGGGCTACCCCGAGTTCATCGCCAATGCGGTATTGCAGAGAATGACCGGGTTGCGCCAGCTGTGTGAGCGGACGTCGATGCCACCTGTGGTGTTGCCGTTGCCTGCCGAGCAGGCGTTGATGCGCCCTGTGGCGGACATCTGGACGCACTGGCTGACGTTAATCGCGCCGGCGCCTATGAGTCTGCTGTTACTGGTACATGATTTCATGCGCCCGCGTCTGCTGGCCTTTTCACAAGGCAATACGTCGCGCGTGCACCGCCTGCTGGCCGGGCTGGCCCCGCGGCAGGAGCGTTTCGATGTACTGGAACCGTTTGATCGCTTCGAGCCATCGCTGGTGCAAACGGCACTGCCTGATCCTGGACAGTCCATTGGACGTTGCATGGCCCGTTATGCCGGGTATGACGACCGCACCTAACGTCATCAAAGAGGCAATCGAGAGATGATGAACAAGCTGAAATATGTGTTCTTCAAATACCAGCCCTACTGGATGGCCGCCGGCTTTTTTCTGGCGATCTTCCTCGTGTGGTGGCTGGGCGTACTGCTAGGGTTCTCATCACTCAACAGTCTGTTGGTCGGTATCCTGCTGTTCGTTGTGGCATCGGCCGTCTATGTGCTGCTGCTGTACCGTGGGGTAGGGCAGCGGCAGAACTTGGAACGCCTGTTGATGGACAGCGCGGACGAGGCGGTACTTGATGCGGCACCCGCCGATCGGGAAGAAGTGAGTCTACTGCGCGAGCAGATGCTCAAGGTGCTGGACCGGCTGCAGCAGCGTGACCGTCGGCAGAAGAAACGCTGGCCGTCGTTCAATCGTCAGGGTGCCTTGTATGAGTTGCCGTGGTACGTGTTGATTGGTCAGCCTGCCGTCGGCAAGAGCACCATGGTGTATCACTCTGGGCTGGATTTCCCTTTTGCCGATCGCGAGCAGGCACGTATTGCGGGTCTTGGCGGTACACGTCACTGCGACTGGTTCTTCAGCAACGACGCGGTGCTGCTCGATACGGCGGGACGCTACACGAGCGATCAGCATGAAGCGGGCAAATGGCGAGCGTTCCTGACGCTTCTGAAAGCGCACCGTCCGCGTCGGCCGCTGAACGGGCTGATCGTTGCGGTCAGTCTGGGCGACCTCATGGAAGGCAGCGAAACCGAGCGTCGCGAGCTGGCTGAACGTCTACGCGAGCGCATTCAGGAAACCAGCGATCAGTTCGATGCGCGTCTGCCGATCTACCTGATGCTGACCAAAAGCGACCTGATTCCCGGTTTCGTCGATTTTCAGCAGCACATCATGCGCACTCGTCCGTCCACGCTGTTGGGGGCGACGTTCCCGCATCAGGGCTTCGAGCAGCAGAGTTGGGGCGATACCTTCACCGGCTCGTTCGATTCGCTGTGTGCCTACTGGTCTTCGCAGGGTGAACACCAGCAGCTGAACAGTGACATGCAGGTTTTGCAGCAGGATCCGTCGCTGGTCGCTTTTCCGCCTGAACTGCGGGCTCTGCGAGAACGGTTGTCATCGTTTGTGGGGCAGCTGATGACACCGTCCGTCAACCAGCGTCCCCAGTTGCTGCGTGGCTACTACTTCGTCAGTGCACTGCATGAAGCGCAGTCGGCGACGGGGGTTCACGACCGCGATATTGGGCGACGTTTCTCTGTGGTGCCCGGGCCGTCAGCCATCGGTGCTCGCAGCAGCAACGACGGATTGATTGCCGACGTATTTCGCAGCGTCATTCTACCCGACCAGTTCTTGGTCGAACGCTATACCAGCAACCGTCGCGAAAACCGACGCAAGCTGGCCTGGATCGGTTGTGGGTTGGTCGCCGGGGTCATTGCCTGTGCGATCTGGGGCAATGCCTATGTGCGCAATCGTGATGAACTACTGGCCCTACAGCATGCCCTTGATGACGCGCGTCAGCAGGATGCTCAGCATCCCGACCAGTTCACGCAATGGCAGTCGCTGGATGCCTTGCGCAGCGCCGCTGCAGGCTATTTCGAGCGTCACCATATCAGCGGCACGCCGATGGCGATGCGCTGGGGGTTGTATCGTGGTCATGATGTCGAACCGCTGGTGCGTCAGCGTTACTTCGATCGTCTGCGAACGGTGATGTTGTCGCCGATCGAAGATGATCTGAACCGCACGCTGGTATCGTTGCCGACCATACCGGTCTATCAGCGCACGACACAGACATTGAATACGCACGTCACGATCGACAGCGTCGAACCCAACGCACGCCCCATCGACAACAGCGCTAATGCATTGGCACAGTTTGGTCGCATGTCATTGCGTACTTATCAGATGATGCCGATTAATCCCCGTGAAAAGGTCGATGTCGAATTCCTGAAACAGCATCTGGCGGCATTCTGGTATCCCGTATTGCCACATCAAAATGGCAATAATGATGCATATGATATGAAATATGCGTCACGCCAGATAGATTTCTATAGTGAACAGCTTGCCCAGGCCGATACCCCTCATATAAGGGATAATAATTTCCTGCTGTCGAGTTCGCGGAATTATATTGACAGCCTGCTTCAACATACGTTGAATACAGTGGAAACGATAACGCTGGAATCGGATACCTTATTTGAATTCGGGCGCGCAGATTATGCCGGTCTTCAGGCACAGGGACGACAGCAACTCAATCAGATTGCGACGCGTTTGGTGAATACGCCAAGCAGCCGTATTACCATTACGGGCTTCGCTGATTCGTTGGGTAATGCGACCACCAACCGCCAGCTTTCACTCGAACGTGCCCAAACCATCAAGCGGTATCTGGTCGGCAAAGGGGTGCCGGAAGAGTTGGTAAAAGCCGTCGGTGCGGGCGATACAAGGCCTCTAGTGTCGTGCGATGCGGGGATGTCGCGACGCGATATGATTCAGTGTCTGGCACCGAACCGCCGTGTTGAAATCGAAGTGCGACACCGTGACTGATGTTGTTGGTGATGACATTGCCGAACACTCAAGGCCGTTTATCTGAAACGGCCATTGAGTTCGAGTTAAAATGAGTCGAAAGAAGTAAGCTAATATGCGGTCAGCACATTCCCAGGCTTCTCGTATTTTCGGGAAACGATACAGATAATGTAACGATAGTTTTCTGTACCAATGAAATAATCAACATGGGGGATGGGAATGTGGTGACTTATCGGGCGGGATTGGTATATAACAATCAGCAGTCCTGAAGAGCACGCGGTGCATGTTGGTGTTGAATATAACGCTTCATTCATCCGGCAGTAACTCCACGCGTACGAAAGTGGAGTATTAATATCAACAAAGGGAGAGTATTTAGATGGCTTTTGATGCTTATCTGAAAATTGACGGCATTCCTGGTGAAAGTCTGGATTCCAAACACAAAGACTGGATCGAGCTGCTGAGCTTTGATTTCGGCGCAACCCAGACGACCTCTGCCACGGCTAGCTCCGCGGGTGGTGCTTCTGCAGAACGCGTGAACCTGAGCGAATTCAGCATCCGCAAGTTCCTTGATAAGGCCACGCCGAAACTGTTCGAATCCTGCTGCCGCGGTCAGCACATCAAGGAAATCACCCTGCACGTTAACCGTGCCGGTGGTGAACAGGTACGTTACCTCGAAGTGAAACTCGAAGAAGTCATCGTATCGTCCACCGAAATCGAAGGTATGGCCGCTTCCGGTCAGCAAGCATCCACGGGCAGCGCTGATGCCGCTCAGGATCTGCCGTCCGAGCTGATCAAGTTCAACTACGCGCGCATCAAAGTCACCTACACGCAGCAGAAACGCAGCGATGGTCAGGGTGGCGGTAACATTGCCGGTGGTTGGGACCGTACGACCAACCGCGTCTACTCCTGATTCGTCACGAGTGGCGCCGACAGCCATGGGGAAACCCATGGCTGTTTTTGTGTCATCCGTAGAGAATGGAAGGCGCTGGCCTTCGAAAGTGTCGACGTCAGTGCGTTGGTGCAGCGCTCTGACGTCGATGTTGTTGAAGAGCATCCCATCATTGTAATCGTGCCGTGATGTAACGCGTTGGCAGGGAGATCTATACATGCAGGAACATAAAGAGCTGGCGCTTGATGCGCTGCTGGCGCCGATTGGCGACAGTGGCTGTGGCGAGGATCTAGGTTTTTCGCTTCTGTTCGATGAGATCAAAGAAGCGCGCCGTGCAGACCCTGATTACCTGAGTCAAGGCGATTGGGCGACCGAGCTCAAGCTGGCCAACTGGCCGCAGGTGATCGAGCTGACCTCCGAAGCGCTGTGCTCTCAAAGTAAGGATTTGATGCTGGCCAGCTGGTTGTGCGAAGCGCTGGCGCATCGCGATCACTTTGAGGGGCTAGCTTTCGGGCTTCACCTGATGGCGAAGATGTCGTCTCAGTACTGGGAGACGATGTTTCCCGAGATGGAAGACGGTCCTGAAGAGCGCCTTTCTCGCTTCTCTTGGTTGGACAGCACGCTGACGCAGGTGGTCAACGAACTGCCACTGACGCAGGAGCATGAGTACGGGTTGCTGCACTATCAGGAGTCCCGCTGGGTGGAAAATCTGGCGCTGCAGAACCCTGATGCGATGGAGCAGGCGCTTCAGGATGGCAAGATCAACGCTGAGATATTCCAGCGTGCCGTTGTGCTGTCCTCGACAGAGTTCCTGCGTGCCCGCCATGCGAGCGTGAAGGTCAGTCTGGATCAGCTAGCCCTGCTGACTGAAACGCTGGATCAGCTGCTTGGCGATGATGCACCGGTATTCCGCGAACTGCGTGAGCACCTTGAGCAGTGCGTTCAGCTGGTCGAGCGATTGCTGACCGATCGCGGTGAAACGCTGACACCGGAAGAAGATGTTGTCAGTGAAGATGCCGACGTGTCCACGAGCGCTGACAGCAGCGACAAGGCGAGTACAGTGGCGGTCACTGCGGGCGCGCATGCGGCACTGCGTACGACACCGCGCACGCGTGAGGAAGCCTTCGAGCTGCTGAACGGTGTTGCCCAGTTCTTCAAGCAGACCGAACCGCACAGCCCTGTACCTTACCTCGTCGAGCGTGCGATCCGTTGGGGACGTATGCCGCTGGAAGAGTGGCTGCGCGACGTCATTCATGAGGACCAGGTGGTCGATAATATCCGCGAAACGCTGGGAACACAGCGACGTGGCGAGTCTTCTGAATATTGAGTGAAATTATCGGGTAGGGAGTAAGGCAAGATGTCCTCGATCTATGACGAGTTGTACCGCCGCCGTGTGTCGCGGCGTCAGGCCCCCATTGCGGAAGGGCGTCGTCATGACTTGTCCGCTGAGCGGCTGTGCTTTGTCGATGGCGTTGCGATCAATGCTGCTGGTACGCAGCTACTGGGTAGCGGTCTGCCTGATGACCTCCCGCTGGCTTCTCCCTGTCCGCTGCTTGTTGATACCCAAGGCTTCCCTCGCTTGGCCAAGCCGATCGGTACGATCGCGCTGAGTGGTCGGCATATCGGTGTCGAAGGGCGGCTGGATGCCCTGTGGGATGTTCTGTCCGGAAGTCTGGACGCGCTGATTCGCCAGCTGCCCGATGGTGAAAGCGTCGATCTTGTGCTGACTTTGCCAGTATCCATTTCGTCATGGCAGCAGCAGGCCCTGCAGCAGAGAATCATCGCACAGCTGATCAAGCATCAGGTCTGGAAGGAAGGCCAAAGCCTGTGTCGCGTGGCATCATCGCAGCACATCAACGCATTGCTTGCCCCTGATCAGAGCACTGGTGCCATGCGCTGGGTGTTCTGGTGCTGCATGGACACGCTGCTGGATGAAGCACAGCTTCGTCATTGGGACTCGCTTTCCACCAAGCGCTCTCCGCTGATTGCGGGAGAAGGCGGTGCCCTCATGTTATTCGAGCGTACGGCTCCTGATGCGGCCCCTACCAAAGGGCGTTTCTGGGTGCGGTCAATGCAACAGCCGCACCAACGTTCTGCATCGTTGGCAAAGCGCGAACGTACCGAAGCGCTCAAGAGCCTGATGGCGGCATTGGTACCTGACGTAAGTGCATCAGGCACTGCAGAAGATGCGCCTGAAATCGCTCCACCGGCGTGTTGCATGATGGATATCGGGGCGGGAGATCGGGCCGGAGATGCCTTTATGGCGCTCTTCGAGCGCTGGGCGGGCCTCTATGAACCGATGGCGAACTGTTTCACCTTAGACCTTTTTTGTGGGTGGGTGGGGCAGGCCGCGCAAGGCACAATGCTGATGATGGCAGTCGCCACTGTGACGGAAAAGGATTCGGCGATGCTGTTATCGCTGAGTGCAACGGACGCCACGGCGATGACGCTGCTGACGCCCGTCGAAGTGGCCGATCAGGCGTGACCGTGCGTCGATGTTGATGCGATGAGCTGGCAACCGCAGGCACAACGGTGCCCATCAAGGGCAATAGGTTTGCCGTTGATCAGCATTGAGGACTCACCTTCGATGATGAGATTAATACCGTGCAGCGGGCAGGCGATTTTGTCGCCCATGCAGGCGACCGGTTTTCCCCCGACGGTATAGGTGCTCTGTGCGCTGATGACCGTACCACCATGTGTCGTCAGATCCCCCAGTACGATAATACCCTTCATGTAAGAAGCTCCTTCCAACAAGCCTGAGTGAATTATCCACAGGGCTTGCGTTTATAGTTGAAATGGCGACTTTATAATTCTGCAGCCATGCATGATAACGCGCCTGAATCGGCGGTACCATGTCATGCTGCGTGGCAGAGCAGTCGCCTTTTTGTTTAGCAATGATGGCCTTGAATGTGCCTGGTCGTGATGCAACGTTTATTCCACGTTGGCTCTTGCCGTAGGGGCCTAACTGTTACGGCCCATTGTTACCACGCACGAGATGGTGTTCGCATGCTCGGCAAACTCGAGGCCCTGTCTCAAAGCAAGGTCCAAGGCGCTGGGGCTTGATGATTAGCCTGTGACGATGGATCATCAACCGCCAACCGCCAACCGCCAACCGCCAACCGCCAACCGCCAACCGCCAACCGCCAACCGCCAACCGCCAACCGCCAACCGCCAACCGCCAACCGCCAACCGCCAACCGCCAACCGCCAACCGCCAACCGCCAACCGCCAACCGCCAACCGCCAAGTCTGATTTTTTAATATGGTCGCAAGTGAGGCTAACCGCGCTTGTATGCCACGACAGTAGTGATGGTCATCCGCCATCGTCGGCACACAGGCATAGTGGCAAGGGGGAGAAATGAGAATACGGCGGAGAAGTGTGATGATTTATAAGATATCCAAAGTAAACAATTAAAAGATATTTTGCGTAAAGTTCTTCGATTTTCTATCCGATAATGTCGCTTTATTTTCCATAACGAAAAGGATCTGGACAAGGTGATGGCAGCGACTAAGCTTGGAATGTGAAAATATTATGTATTGCTGGTTAAACAAATTATCTGAGTTAGGATGAATAAGGCTTCCTTTCCATAGGGTTGCAGGCAAAATGGCAGAGACGTGCTGAAAGAGGGTTATATTTTGTCAGGTATTGCCGATGAAGCTATGGACCGCGCGGCTGTGGGCGTTGTCAGCGATAGCTAGCATGCTTGATAAATGGTGATTAATGTCATACCCTCGACAGAGTTGTTGCAAGCGATGGTCGCCTTGGCCATTCAAGCAGGTCTGCAGCGCCAATCATTTCGTTCATTCTTTTCTCATAGGTATTGCAGGCATCGCCTGTCAATGGCCGTTGAGCCTTGTCGCAAGGGCTCCGCACTTCGTGTCATAACGTTTTGTTGGGTCTGATTAATGTGGTGGGGTTCACGATGTGAGTCTTGGCGCGTGGATCGTCATAGTCTTTATCTTTGCCTTTCGGTCCGTACCATTGCGGCAGCGTTTACCTGTATTTGGGTCGTTAGGTAACGGCTTTAATACATAATATTGTTGTGTACTTACAATTTACATCAGGAAAAAAGAGTCTTATGTCTCGCGAAGGAATTTTATCCGTAAAACAGAAATGGGCGCTGGATGCACAATTAGGCGAGCTGCTGCGGGGGCTTGAACCGCAGGTCGAAGAGCACAAACCCTCCCCTGAAGAGCAGTTCCAGGAACGTCTTCATTCCCTTCTGTCCGAATTTAAACTGAACAAGAAAGAAGCCGTCGATATTGCGCGATTACTATGCTGATGAGTGCCTGATGTTTATTTTGTGAGCGCCACTCTCTAGGCAAGTTGCACCCTTCCGATAAGTTCGACCGTATTGCAGTCATTATTTGATTATAGTGACGGCTATTCTTTTGCTGCGTCTTTTTCAGGCTCTGGCGGGTACGGCATGCCCTGCGCAAGACACAAGGCATACCGCGTATCGTGATGGTCTATCCTACTGCGCGCGCAGTCCGGTCACTGTGGCAAAATCCACCAGTATTTCAGCGGCTTCGTGAAGCTGAGCCTGGTCAATGGGCGTGTCATGACTGTCGTCCGACAAGGCCTGATCGTCGTTGAGCTCCTTGAGTACCGGTAGCTTCAGCATCTGGCGGCGTTCGTTCTCCAGCTTGAGCTGTTCACCCTTCTGAGTTTCCAGCTCTTTTTTGCGCTGTGCCAGATTGAGGCTGATGCTTTTCTCGCTGCGCATCTGTTTCAGCAAGTCCGCTTCTTTGCCCAGATAGAGAAAGTCCGCTTCGTGCGCCACACGCTGTTCGTGCAGCTGCTTCAGTTTGTCGAGCTGCAGTGACGGATAGATATAGCGTGTGTAATGCACCGGACGCACCACATCCCAAGGCAGTACGTTAGGCAGTGCGCTTTCACCGATATCTTTGTTGTCGATCAGGTTCGGGAAGAAGATATCAGGGGTTACGCCTCGTTCCTGCGTACTCTCACCTGAGACACGGTAGAACTTCGCCGTTGTCATGCGCAGTTCACCACCGTGGTCAATATCGACCAGTGTCTGCACCGTCCCTTTCCCGAACGTCTGGCCGCCCAGAATTAGGCCGCGTCCGTAGTCCTGAATGGCGCCTGCGAAGATCTCAGAGGCCGATGCCGACATGCGATCCACCAGTACGGCTAGCGGGCCGGTGTAGGCCATGCCCGGCTGATCGTCAGCGAACAGCGTGATACGGCCGCGTGCATCGCGTACCTGTACCGTCGGGCCACGGTCAATGAACAGGCCAACCATGGAGTTGGCTTCCTGCAGTGCACCTCCGCCGTTGTTGCGCAGGTCGAGTACGATGCCATTGACCTGCTTGGCTTTCAGTTCCTCGATCAGGGCGCGCACATCGCGGGTGGTGCTGCGATAGTTGGTATCGCCCGCCTGCATCGCAGCGAAGTCGATGTAGAACGCCGGTACGGTGATGATGCCGATATGCTCGACATGACCATCGCGATTCACGTCGATGATCTTGCTGTGTGCAGCCTGATCTTCCAGATTGACCTTATCGCGCGGGATGGTGACGATGCGCGTTTGCGTATTGTCCACCGCGCGTGCTGGCACGATCTGCAGCCGTACTGCCGAGCCTTTCGGGCCACGGATACGGTTGACCACATCGTCAAGGCGCATGCCGACGACGCTGGTCAATTCGCTGCCGTCGTCGTTGCCAACGGCAATGATGCGATCGGCCGGGTGCAGCAGACCGCTTTTCTCTGCCGGGCCGCCGGGGATCAGGCTGGCGACGCGTACGTACTCTTCATCGGCCTGCAGCAGTGCACCGATACCTTCGAGCGACAGTCGCATCTGGATATCGAAAGATTCGCTGCGGCTGGGCGACATGTATTCCGTATGCGGGTCGATGGCACTGGTAGCCGCTTCCAGCACGAGGCTCAGCACGTCTTCGTGGTTGGTCTGGCGGATATGCTTGAGCTGTTCCTTGTAGCGCTTGGTCAAACGCTCGGCGATCTGCTCATCGGTTAGCTTCGGCTCGGTCAGACGCAGCGACAGCGCGGCCCCTTTGAGGCGCTTGCGCCAGATATCGTCGAGGGCCTGAGGGGTAATCGCCCACGGCTGCTTGTCGGTATCGGTGCTAAGGCGATCATGTGAGGTGTAATCGAAGTGCGGGTCTTTCTGCAGCCAGTTGATGAGTGTCTGCAGGCGCGCTTCGACGCGCTGCTGGAAACGGTTGTAGAACTCGAACGGACGCTCTAGCTGGCCGTCAGCAAATACGTTGGCGTAGTTGCTTTCCAGCAGGCCGAAATCCTTGAGGTCACCGCTAAGGAGATAGAGGTGCTGGGGATCAAGCAGGTCGAGGAAACGCGCATAGGCGCGCTTCGACCATTCGGCATCGTAGCGGATGTTCTCGTAATGACCGTATCGAATGCGGCTGGCCACTTCGCGGGCAACCTGCTGATCGCCAGGGGCCGGAGAAACAGTAGCCATCGATGGCAGGCTGATTGCCATGCAGGCTGCCAGGACCATCAGATGCTTGGGTAGGGCGAACGGGCTCATTGCGAGGAAATACTCCCGGTTGATGTACACTGCAGTGTCATTGGTTCCGGATACACCGGTTACTTTGCACAGTAGCCTGAAGGAAGCCGAGCCGATGCAGGAATGAAAAGTGTAGCAGCCTGCCTGCCATACCGCCTGCAACGGCCTGAATCATTTCAGGGTATAGAGGAGGTATGACCATGTCACGTTCTGTGCTGGAACGTTTATTCGATTTCCTTGATCACGCTCATACATCATGGCACGCCGCGGCTCGAATGGCACATCATCTTCGTCAGGCGGGCTATATTGCGTTGGATGAGCGGGCTGTCTGGGGGCTCGAACCCGGTGGCCGCTACTATACAACACGTGACGATGGGGCATTGATCGCTTTCCAGCTGCCAAAAGGCGCTGTTAAGGCGATCAGAATGATCGGGGCGCATACGGACAGCCCTCATCTGCGTTTAAAACCGTCACCGTTTATCATCACGCGCGATTGGGTCGCGCTGGGGATTGAAGTCTACGGTGGAGCACTGCTGGCGCCGTGGTTTGATCGTGATCTCGGTATTGCCGGGCGCGTTCTGCTGGCATCGCCTGAGGGTAAGTGCGAAACGCGGCTGGTCGATTCCCTACGGCCGGTAGCGGTAGTGCCCAGTTTGGCCATTCACCTCGACCGCGAGGCCAACAAGGGCAAGACGCTCAACCCACAGACGCAGATGAACGCCATCCTCGGGAGTGCCAGTAGCGCACCGCGTGATATCACGGCACTGGTTGAACAGCTGCTGGCGGCTCAGGGCGAATCGCTGGGTGAGCGACGCGTCATTGAGTTTGAATTAGGGCTGTACGACTGTCAGCCTGCTGCACGTGTGGGCATCGACGGTGAGCTGTTTGCCAGTGCGCGTCTCGACAATCTGCTGTCGTGCTTTTGTGGGCTGGAAGCGTTGCTGCAGAGCGATGGCGAGCAGGCGGTGATGTTCGTGGCGAATGATCACGAAGAAGTAGGCAGCGGCAGTCCCGGTGGCGCACAGGGCACATTCCTTGACGATGTGCTGACGCGTATCCATGCCGCAGTCGGCGATGGCACACCGGAAGGGCGCATTCGTTTGATTCAGCACTCGTGCATGATGTCGTGTGACAACGCTCATGGGCTGCACCCTAACTTCCTTGATCGTCACGATGCCGGGCATGCGCCTGCGCTCAATGGTGGTCCCGTCATCAAGTACAACGCCAATCAGCGCTATGCCACGACCAGTCGCACGGCGGGGCTGTTCAAGCAGCTGTGTGCCAAGGCGGGCGTGCCCGTGCAGGCATTTTCGACGCGCGCGGACATGGGGTGTGGCAGTACGATCGGGCCGTTAACGGCCACAGCGCTCGGGATCGCTACGCTGGATGTAGGGTTGCCCCAGTGGGCGATGCACTCTATCCGTGAAACGGCAGGCAGTGAGGATCCTGGCTATCTGATCAAGGCGCTGGTGGAGTACTGCAATGCGTCGGATGAGGCGCTGCTGTAGTCTGGCCGCGTAGGCGCATCGGGGGGCCTGACATGCTTTGCTGTCAGGTCCTCTCGCCTATTCACAAGAGGACTCACTCGAAAACGATGGGCATGCGGATATCGCGAGGCCACCAGCAGGGAGCGTTCGGCATCACATAGCATGCTTGTGGCCGTTTAGGACGGGGCGAGGAGATCAGGAGAGAAAAGCTGTGAGTAACGGGCAGAAATGCAAAAAGCCCTTTGACGCCGAAGCGTCAAAGGGCTTTTCTGAATCTGGTGGCTACGCCCTGACTCGAACAGGGGACCCCATCATTATGAGTGATGTGCTCTAACCAACTGAGCTACGTAGCCGTCGATGGCTGCGCATGTTACTGATAAGAGGCCCGAACGTCAACACCTTTTGCGCAACTATTCTGAAAAGCGGTAAAGGACAACGAGATGCTGCCTGCGCGAGGTGGTAGCCTCTTTCTTGGGTACTTATCTGCGGGAGCACTGGCATGAGTGACAGCGTGAATCTGTGGCTTCAGCACTACGGTTATCTGGCCGTGCTGCTGGGGTGTCTGCTTGAAGGTGAGACGGTCGTGATTCTGGCCGGCATTGCGGTGCACAAGGGGCTTTTCTCTCTGCCTATGCTGATGGGCGTCGTCTGGTTTGGGGGCATGCTCGGGGATGTGGTGCTGTATCTGATGGGGCATTTCTTCGGACAGAAGCTACTGGACAAGCTGTCGTGGCGTAAAGGGCGCGTGCGCAAAGTGCAGGGGATGATCCGACGCCATCAGCATTCGGTCATCTTTGGTGTGCGCTTTCTATACGGGCTGCGCATCGTGGGCCCGATCGTGATCGGTACTAGCGGCGTGCCCATTCGTACCTTTCTCTTCTTTAACCTGCTGGGAGCTGCGGTCTGGGCTGTACTGTTCACCCTGTTGGGCTATCTGATTGGGCCAGCAGTGCTGAAGGCCTATGCGCAGGTTGAGCAGTATCAGGGCTGGGTGTGGGGCGGTATTGCGTTGCTAGTAGTGGCATGGTGGGGTGGGCACTACTGGTGGTCACATCGCCACCGTCACGAGCGATAAAACACGACGTGCGACAGACACGAGCGATTCTGTTTCTTTCACCGTATGCTATGGCACTCGTTGACTTGGCTGGCGGGGCTATTCGCCAGTGGAATGACGAGTGGGTGAGGCGCAAGGCTTCACTTTCATGATGGCGGGATGGAAAGGAGTCGGAATGAACTACGCATATCTCTTAATGGCGTTGGCTGGGGGATTCGGGCTGTCCGTGCAGGCCTCAATCAATACTCGTCTGGGCGCTAGCATGGGGGGACAGTCGCTGATCGCTGCACTGTCGTCCTTCGCTGTGGGTACGCTATGCCTGCTGCTTATCGCATTATGGCAGGCCGACTGGCACAGCGTTTCTACCAACCTTGGTAAACAAGCATGGTGGAACTGGACGGGCGGGCTGATCGGGGCGGCTTTCGTATTCACGTCCATCTTCCTATCGCCGCGTCTGGGTGTGTCCAACACGATGTTCCTGTTCATCATTGGGCAGCTGACGGCCGGTATGTTGATCGACGGTTTTGGGCTGTTGCAGATGCCCGTACGTCCCGTACATTGGTGGAAATTCGTGGGCATGGGCATCATGCTGAGTGGGGTGGCCGTCTTCATGTTCGGTGACCGCTGGTTCGACTGATGACGTTGGCGCGTTCGCCATTCTCTCCCAACGCTGTCATGAATCCATGACATGACGACCATGTGCATTTGATGCAGTGCTCATCACTACAATAAAAGGCTGCATCGTTGCATGCATCAGAGGCGCTACCGCTGGGTGCTCTCTTACTCTATCGGACCATCATCCTGTTCCAGCGCATCGCGCAGTACGATGGCGCGGGTCAGCGTTGCGGGCCATTCCTCTTCCTGTCCTTGTTGAATCTGATCGCACAGCAGGCGCAGTAGGCGAGCGAGCGCTTCGAAGCCGCCGTCATGTACGGCCGCTGCCAGCTGGCGCATGTCTTCGAATGCTCGCGGTGACTGATGACGGATGCCGTTGTGCAGCCATTGGATCAGTTGAGTCTGGCAGCGCGCCAGCAGTATGGCGTCGACGGTTCGTCCATCGTTCGATAGAGAGGAGGCTGGTGGCAGCACGATGGCGGAGGGCGGGTGTTCGGCGTGCAGTGCCCATGCGCGCCGCTGGGTCATAACCATTAGCGGTTCCATTTCCAGCCGACCAGACTTCATACGTACATAGCCCGATATCTTGCCGAGTGGCACTTTGTTCTGTTCACCCAGAATGTGAATCAGTGTGTCGATCGCCTGCGGTGCACTGCGCTGTACGGGTAGCCGAAGATAGAGCATATCGTCGTCGCCATCTTGCCCACTGATGACGGCCTCCAACTGTTGCTGAGCCGCATTCCAATGCAGCTGTTGGCAGGTGCCTATGGGGACGATGAAGAGATTGTCTGCCTGATGCCATGCTCGGACAAACGCGGGCAGTCGCTGTCGCAGGTGCTGGCGCAAGGCACTGATGCTGGCGGGGCACTGCGTCACCTGTGGCATGTGCCATGCCTGTGGGCTGAGTGGCGCGGTACTGGTGCGTCGTGCGCGGGACTCCAGCTTCAGTTCGCCTTTTGCGGTGCGATAGGCTCCTTGGGCGACAACCTGTCCCCCGGCCAGTGTGGCGATCTGGGCATTGGCGATACGACGTCGTTCCAAGGGAATATTGGCCTGTTCTGCAAGTGGCCACTGACGTGTGATATGCAGCAGGCTGCCCGTGTCGGGGTCGATGAACCATAGCCGGGCGCTGTAGTGCTCGGTGTCTTGGGCGCTTTTCATGCCCAGCGAGACCAGCCGCAGATGATCAAGCTGGCTTTCGCCGTCAATGCCTTGGCCTACGATGGTGCGCCACGGCTGTGGCGGCAGTTCACCTTGCTGCGTGAGGCAGGCCATCTGATGCGCCGCCTTCAGTCGGGCGCATAGCTCGGCGCATTCCGTCAGCGTGTGCTCGGCATCGTAGTTCGATGCGCGGTGCTGAAATGCGTACAGGCTATCGCCTAGTTGTTGCAGTGCGGCGCTTATCCAGCGCCATTCCAGTTGCTGTGCTGCGCGCAGTGCTTTCTTTAACGCTCGTTCAAACCCGACCGGCGGCTGACTGAGGCCGTCCTGCCACAGTGTGAGATAGAGCGCATTGACGCTCTCGACGCAGGCTTGGCCTTCGACGGTATCGAATGGGTTGGCGGCGCGAGTGCCATCCTGTTCGGCTCCTTGAGCATGCAGTTGCCACGTAAGCTGTTCGAAGCCCGGTTGTTGGGCTTCAGCGGCAGCGAACGCTTGCACGGCCAGAATGACATGCTCGCACAGCGTGCCTTCGACACAGTCGCAGCGTGCGAAGCGCAGGCTGTTGCGCGAAAAGAAGCGGACATCACTCATTGGCAGGCGGGCAGCGGGTACGCCATTGGACGGGCAGCTTAGTTCGATGATTAGTCCTTGCGTCGCTAGAGTCTGCGCGCGGCGGTGGGTGGCGGCGGGCAGTTCGTTTAGCGCTGTCAGCCAGTCGCCGGGGTGCCAGCGGCCAGCGGCAGGTGTCTCTGCAGCGGGCGCTTGTTCGGCGCAGTGTTGTTGGTAGGCCAGCACCAGCATCACGCGGTGGCGGCACATGCCGCTGGCGGGGCAGCTGCATTGTGCTTCCTTAAGGGCGCTTTCGGGTGGCAGGGAGGTTACAGTGCCATCGTCAAAGCGGGCTTCGAGCGTGCCGTCCTCATGCAATATGAGTTCGGGGGCCTTGCCTGCCTCGAGCGTCTTCTGACATCGCTTGACGAAGCCGGCATTGCTGAGCGTTATCAATGCCTGTGGCGTCAGTTCTAGCAGTTCCTGCCGAATGTTCATGCGTCCAGTACCTCTGCTAGCCAGCCGGCCAGTTCGCCGGGGGTCATGGCAGCCACTTGTGCACCGACGTTGACCATTGCCTGTGCGATGTCATGGTCGTAGTGAGGTGTGACCTCGTTGTCGAGCGCGGCCAGCCCCAGCACTTTGATGCCGCTCTGCACGCTCTGGCGAATATGCTGTATCAGTGCACCGTGATAGCCGCCTTCGCAGAAATCGCTGACCAGCACGATGATGCCTTTCTGTGGATTGTCGATCAGCTGGCGTGCGTACTGTACGGCTTGGGCGATGTGAGTACCGCCGCCCAGTTGTACCTTCATCAGTAGCTCTACGGGGTCCTGCACGTCGGCAGTCAGGTCGACCACTTGGGTGTCGAAAGCGACAAGGTGAGTGCGGACGCCTGGTAGATCCCACAGGCAAGCGGCCATTACCGCCGCGTGAATGACCGAGCTCAGCATTGAGCCGCTCTGATCGACCAGCAGCACCAGCTGCCAGGCTTCGCTGTGCCGTTTGGTGCGGCTGATGAAGACCGGCGATTCGATATAGAGCTTTTGGCGCTGAGGATCCCAGCGGTGCAGGTTGTCGCGCACGGTGCGCTGGAAATCGAAGTTGCGGGCATTGGCAATACGCGAGCGTCGCCGCCGATCCCGTGTACCCGAAAAGCTTTGACGTATCTCGTGTGCCAGTTTGGCCATGATCTGTTCGATCACCTGCTGTACCAGCTGACGGGCCAGTTGCAGCACGTCAGGATTCATCAGGTGCTTGGTATGCAGTACCGCGCGCAGTAGGCCTTCGGAGGGCGCGATGCGCTTTAGCACGTCAACATTGGTCACTACATCGTCGATGCCATACCGCAGCACCGCATCGCTCTCCAGCCGTTCGATCACGTCGGTAGGAAACAGGGTGTGGATGGTATTGATCCATTCCGGCGTCGAGAGCTGCGAAGAACCGTGCCCGCCTTGGCGTTCGCCGCGCTGCAGTCGCTCGGGGTCGCGCCCGTACAGCCATTCTAGGGCGCTGTCCATCGCCTGTATCCGTTCATCCAGCCCGCCTAAGCGGTCTTCGGAGGCTTCTCCGAGCAGCAGGCGCCAGCGCTGAAGCTCGGGTATCGACAGGATATCGGGTAGATCTGACATGAATCGTCCTTAGAGCACGCCCCATTGGCGCAGTCGCTGTAGTGCGTACTGCTCGAGGCGTTGATTGCGCGCCTGTCGTTCGGGAGCAACGGCAATGGGCTGGGTCAGTTGAGTGGCGGCAAGCGGCAGCTGATAGTGTGCAAGCACCTGGTCGGCCAGCTGACTTCGTTCCTGCGGAGGTAGCCACGCGAAGGCGGCACGCAGGTCAGGCAACGCCTGAACGAAGTCATCGGTGCCAAGCTGTGCTAGCTGCTGACTGAAGCCTTCCACGAAGGCCGTGTGCGACGTCAGCTGGTGGCGTGCCAGGGCCATCAGTCCCTGCAGTGCTTCCCCCAACTGCAGCGGTGTGCAGTGGGACAGCAGGACCAGAGCACTTTCGGCGGTGGCGGAGGGGTGTTCGATGCGGATCAGGGTGCCCAATGCTGCTCCGCGGATGAGCGGTGCGGCGCTCAGCGCTTGCGATCGGCGCTGGATTACGGCCTGTGCGCGAGGCAGCGGGAGCAACGCCCGTGTCGCAGAATGGTCGAGGTGCCCTTGGTCGCGCAGGATATGGCATAGCACCTGCCAAGCGTGCAAATGGGCATTGAGCTGTGGCTTATCGACAGTGTTGGTGGCTTCGAGTAGCCATAGTGCGCGGTCCAATGCCGCCTGCAGCGTAGCCTGCACGATGTCGCCGTACTGTCGGTCGTAGCGCCAGAGGTTGTACAGCACTTCAAGCGCGCTACCTACAGCGTCGAAGCGACTCTCACGTGCAATGAGCAGTGTGAGCTGGCTCAGCAACTGCTGACTGAAACGGGTTAGCCCTGCCAGCGCCGCATCGTTCAGCAGATGAGCCACTCGGGATAGATCGCTGGCCGAGGCCAGTGCTGCCGTTAGCCGTTGGCGAGCGGCATCCTCCAATGTGGCACCGTAGCGCGCCGCTTCGATCAGGGCCGCATGTTGATGCAGCGTTGTTTGTACCTGCCACTGCTCCTCGCTGTCGGCCGACAGCACCGATGGGCTGCCGTGGAGGCAGTGGATGCCGGGAATCTCCAGAATTTTCAGTCGATGCAGTACTTGGCTCTGCTGGAGTCCCTGTTCATCCAGCCTGTTCAGTGACAGCGTGGACGGGGGAGAAATATCGACGCGGGCCAGCTCACGGCGCACATCGCCCGGCAGCGGGGGCTGAGGCGTGTCGGCAGCCAGTGTGCCGTAGTGCTGGCCGGCCAAACAGTCGACCAGCGCAACGACAATCGGGTTGGTACCCGCATGCAGCGTGCCGCGATAGCTCCACGGCAGCGGTTCATCAAGCGCTTCCTTGATCAACGTGCCGGCGAGGGCATCCAACCAGTCCGAGCGCAGTGGTATGCGGTGACCGCGAAGCTGCGCCAGTGCCTGCGCGTGCAGATGCGCGGCTCCCATATCGGCGGTGGAGGCGGGCTGACGCTTGTGGCGTAGCGCCGACATTACGGTGTACAGCAGCCGCTCACCCGCTGGTGCTTGGCCGTGTTCCCAGCACCAGCGCTGCCATAGCGGTGCCGGCATTCCTGACAGATAGCCTGTCAGCACGTCCAGTTTCTTCTCGCTGTATGGCATCAGGTAGCTGCCGACGGCCTGCGCATCGGCCGGTGGTGAGGGCACTTCAGGCGGAGTGGTTGCTGATGGGCAGTCTAGCCACTGACGTGCCAGTGCCGGAGCGTGCCAGCCTCCACAGACGACCACGACCGGCCCTTGCCGCTGCGCCATCGCCCATGCGACCCAGCGGGCCATGTAGGCCTCTCGGCGTTGATCACGCTGACTGCCGGGCTGGGTGTGGCGCAATCTATCGAAATAGTTGGTCAGTGCCGTTGGCAGTACATCGGTTTGAGCCTCGTCTTCGAACAGGTGGTCCCATAACGCATCGACATTTTCCATGTGCGTGGCGTGGCGAAGTGCCTGTTCGTAGGCCTGAGCGTGATCACCCTCAGTGTCATCATCTTCATCATGGGCCCAGATCGGCAGGTCGATGAAACGAATGTTGGCCTGCTGACGGTGGGCGGCCTGCAGTGCCTGCCACTCCGGTGACCACTCGGCAAAGGGTACCCAGGCTCTTGCGCTACGTGACTCATCGTTTTCATGTTGGCAGTACTCATACAGCGCAATCGGCAACTGATGAGGCAACAGCAACTCGTTCAGGCGTGGATTGAAATCGGCGGGGCCTTCGATCAGCACATAGGCTGGTCGTACCTGTTCGATGCACTGCCTGACCCAGCGTGCACAGGCGGGGCTATGGTGACGAACGCCGATGATTGTGGGCGCATCGGACACCGAGACGGGTACCGTCATGGTCGATTCCCTTTTCAAGGCAGGCGATGGCGAGCCTGATAATAGGCCTGCCAGTGCGCACCTTCTCGACTATGGACGCGCTGTTCGAAGTAGCGGCGCAAGCGGGCACGGTCGTCTTCGTTGTCCTTGACGATAGTACCTGCGATGCAGTCAACGAGATCGGCCGGTTCGCCTTCTCGCTGGTAGAGGAACCATGCCCGTACACCAACCGCATGTGCCACGTTGACCGCTTCGGCCGTCGACATGATCGCGTTGAGCGTATCCATCGACGTTTTCTGAGCACCATTGGCGCGCAGGTCGCGGAAGGTGCGCACCAGCAGTTCCAGTATGCTGTCCGGCACAGTATGTGGGATGCCACTGTGTGCCAGCAGGCGTTGTGAGGCCGATGCCACCAGCGCCAGCTCCTGCTGAAAGTCCATGATGGGGAATACGGTCTCGAAATCGAAGCGGCGCTTCAGCGCGGCACTCATGTCGTTGACACCTCGGTCGCGGGTGTTGGCGGTCGCGATGATGTTGAAGCCCTCACGTGCGTAACACTGGCTGTCGTCGTCGCTCAGTTCGGGCACGGTCATCACGCGGTCGGACAGCATACCCAGCAGGCAGTCCTGCACTTCCTGTGGCGCACGGGTAATCTCTTCAAAGCGCACGAGCTTGCCGTCACGCATGCCTTGATAGAGCGGCGCGGGCACCAAGGCATCAAGAGTCGGTCCTTGGTTGATCAGTTGGGCGTAGTTCCAGCCATATTTGATCTGGTCTTCGGTGATGGACGCCCCGCCTTGAATTGTCAGGCTGGCATCTCCGCTAATGGCCGTGGCCAGCAGTTCGGACAGCAGCGACTTGGCCGTACCGGGCTCACCGACCAGCATCAGGCCACGACCCGTGGCCAGTGTGACCAGCATGCGTTCGATGGAAGCGGTAGATGCAACAACCTTGGCAGATACGGCGTGAGCTTCATCACCAAGGATGAAGGCACGCACGGCCGGCAGGCTGAGTTGCCAGCCCGGCGGGCGTGGCCCTCTATCTTGCTGTTGAAGCCGGGCCAGTTCATCGGCGTAGAGTACCGCCGCAGGGGGACGTTGAAAGGAAGCCTTTTGGGCTGGCATGGTGATTCTCCTGAGCGAACATGCGTCGATAGCGAAAGAGAGCTTCACGGTGTGCCGTGAAGCCTCCGGTATCAGCTAAATAGGTTCTCGATGTCATTGAGGAGTTCGCTGGCGGCCACATCACTGAGCTCGCTGAACGTGTGCTTGCACTGCTTTGGATCCCACCAGCCCAGATACTCGGGCATCCCCTTCACGAGCCCTATCGCGCGGACAGTCTGTTCAGCACAGAACTCGTCCGGCGGCAGGCCCACGCAGAACCCTTCGCTCATATCCATGACTGCTGTCCAGTCTCCCATCGGTTTCATCATGCACCCGATCCAGCCAGCGTCCTGTGGTTCACCACGCAGCCAGCCCCTGTTGGTCAGTCCGGCCAGTCGGCCGCTTGGGCACAGGTTGTTTTGCCAGCGGTCCAGTATCAGCGATTCGCGCTCGGCGTCGGTCAGGGCATAGCAGGGACGATCCAGCTGGCTGAATGGCGGCAGCAGTTCGTAATCGGTGAACAGCTGGCCGAAGGCCACTGCATCCTGCTCGGGGATTTCCAGTCGATGAGGCAGGCCAATTAGAGCGGTGCCTTCTGGCAACAGGAACTCATCGTCTTCAGCAGTGCTGTAAGTGTTGTCTTCTGCCACGCGGAAGCAGTGGGTCAGCTGCTTATCGGCATCGTAGGCGGCCCATACCAGACGTCGTGTCAGGTGGCCAACCAGCGGGTGCTCGACGAGGAATTGGCGGAACTGGACCTGCGTCCAGCGGCGCTGCTGGCACATGGCTGATTCCAGACGCTGCACCTGCTGACTGGCAATCGCACGGGCGTCTTTCTTCAGCGCCTTGTAGCGAGTGACAGCGTCTGCCGACTGGTCGGGATCATCGCTCTTATTGGGGCGAGGGAGGTCTTTGAGGCGGCTACCCTGCATGTCACGTACGAACGGTTTGAGGGCTTCGTCGAAGCTGACCGTGAACTGGCGCGGTCCGAAATCGAGCCGCATTGATCCTTGTGCGTCCAGCCCCAGATCGGGTGCCAAGCGATCTTCCAGCTCGGCTACTGTCAGTTCGCGCTGTTCGGCGATCTGCGCGATTTTTTCGCGTGCCTTTTCACGCAGGCCTTTGAACTTGAGCTTCTGGGCGATGCCGTTGAGCTGCATCAGGGCGATATCGGTACCGATCTGTGCCAGTATTTCCAGCCCCGTGACCGCGCGCTTGTGCTGCGATTCTCCGGGCCAGATACGGATCATCGGGGTTAGCTGGCGGGCTGTTTCATCGTTGCCGAAGATGCCCAGTGCAGTGAAGGCCCAGTTATCCTTGGATGGCGCACCGGCCGACAGCCATGCCGAGAACATGTCCCATGCGAAAGCGGCCTGTGAGTCGGGCGTACACGCGGCCCTGACCTGTTCCAGCCCCGGATACAGACCATCGACCATTGGGAAACGCAGCATGGTGCCGATATGCTCCAGCGCAGTGTCAGGCAGGGCTTTTCCACTGTGCAGGCAAGGACGACGCCAGCGCTGGGGGCTATAGAACGCAGGCAGGGCCGGACGTTTGGTCGGGAAGTTGTCAAGCGGATCAAGTGCCAGCAGAGCTTCCAGCGCGGCCATGACGTCAGGCTGGTCATAGCGGGCGGCGATGTCGCGAATCAGTGTTTCGTGTTGCTCGTTTGCCAGCATCAGCAAGGCCGCTCGTGCGTGGTCACGGGCTTCCCCTTTGCGCCCAAGCGCGTCAGGCAGTACACCTGCAATGGCATGCTCGGGGTAGGCCAGCAGCCACTGCTTGGCGTCTTCGCGCACTGTTTTCAGCTTGTTGAAGGCGCGAGCCATACGCGGCGCCAGTTCTGTTGCGCCTATTTGCAGCGCGGTCGCCATATTCTCCTGAGGTGCCCGCCCGAAGCTCTTGATGAAACCTTCCAGTGCGTCCAGCCCAAAGCGATACATGATGGCATCCGCGCCATTGCTGATGTCGCCCGCCAGTGCCGTCCAAGCTTCGATGGCCTTGTCGTGCGGTAGCTCGCATAGCACATACAGCTCCATGGCTGGCACATAGTAAGTTGTCTGCTTGCGCCACTGCTGTCTGAAATCGTCATAGTCGCCCTTGTCGAAGGCCTCGACGAGGGCGGTGGGAACTCCTTGCTCTGAGCCGTAGCGACGGTATCCCATCAGTTTCAGCAGCTGAGGCGTGCCGACGTCTTTCGCTTTGGCTATTCGGTCGTTGATCCACGGCATCGGCGCAGCCAGTGGTTTGAGTAGCGGCTCAACGGTGAGGTGTGGCAGCTCAAGCTCGGTAATCTGTACCTTTTTCTTCTTTGTCAGCCACGGTGGCATGACCAGAATGTCCGGCAGTTCACTGTCATCGGCCAGCTCGACGGGCCTGTCGAGCTGCTGTTGAATGCCCTTAATGACGTTCAGAGCCCCAGTGGATAGCCAAGGTGCAATATCTTCAGCGAGGTGCGGTTGATCGCCAATCAGCGCTATGAGCTGCCCGTTCCAGAACGGCGTGTCCTTATCCTTGCGCGTACCCAGCAGTTCGGCCAGCGCAGCGGCGGCAGCGTGCGGGTACTTGGCAATCGCATCGGTACACTGCTTGAAGTAGTCCTTATTGCGTTGCGCCACTTTGAGCAGCAACGTCAGGGCATCAGGGTGGTTGATTTTACCCAGTACCGTGCCGAGCTCGTAAATTTCATGGTAGGCCGCGATGCGAGCAATGCCCGGGATACCGTGCTCTCTCAGTAATGTGACAAGCGCTGAGCCTTCGAAAAAGTGGTAGCCGAATACCCCCTGCTGGCGGTAGCCGTCGAGTCGCGCCACGGTATCAGGGCGTGTGGCGGTCAGCTTGAGCCACTCCAGCGATGCCATCTCTTTATCGCCTGCCGCCTGTTCAGTGATCAGGTCGGCCAGTTCTGGCTTCTCTGGCAGCAGGAACGAGACGAAGGGGCGTCGCCAGCAGGGAATGAGCGGCAGGGCGTCGATGAGGCGCCGAGCGCAGCGTTGCCAGAGGGCCTCGTCGGCGCGAGTCAGATGGAAACGCAGGCGCGCCTCGAACTCACTCAGATAGTAGCGGCGTTGCACCCCGACCACAGTATCTGCTATTGCGAAATGGAAGCTGCCTTGTCGGTAGTCGCTGACGCTCCATAACTGCTGTCGATAAATGAACAGCTCAATGACATAGTCCAAGCCGTAGCCATCAACGAGCGCATCCATCAGGTTCGTTTCGGTCGCCGGGTGCTCGGGAGTGCCGCGACTGTGCGTCAGACGGCTACAGGTGATCTCGGCTAGGATGGCGCCTACACGCGGTGATGACTCAGGGAAGGGAAGTTGCTGGTCGATGTGCTGCTGGGCCAGCGCAACGTCATCTTGATAAGACGCCGGGCATTCCGAGGCATCAATGTGGATGGTCTTCCGTTCCCAGTGTGCTTGGCGAATGGCGGCCTGCTGCAAGGCTTGGGACGCCGCTTTGTCCATCGGCGCGTAGGCCTGCCGCGCTGGCGTAGGCAGTAGGCGATGGCTGAAGGCCGTGGCGGCCATGCTTTCAGGGAAGGGAATGGCTTCGGAATCCAGCAACCACGGCGGACGCTGTCCCGTTTGGGTCGCTGGAGCGGCTTCGACAGGAGTGCTGGCCTTAACCTGTGCTGTTGGCGCAGGGGTTCCTTCTTCCACGACATAGCCTTTCTTTTGTTTTTCCTTGATGAGCTTGTCCTTTTCCAGCGCAGCACCCTCGACATTGGCAAAGTCCTTGGTGCGGCTTTGCCCTTGGCTGCCGACTTTCCCCCAGCGCAGGTGCAGTTCCTTCTCGTGCTGTTCTACGGTCCAGAACTTGTGTGATTTGGCATCCTGGTAAATCAGCGTAGTCATGGCGTGATCCCTGAAGTGATGGACGAGAGTCATCGTGCTGCTGACGATACTATCCCAAATAAACGGGGTTACTTTTTTGGAAGATCAACAATTTTCGCACCTGATCGGTTTCCACAAATTCATCTGGCGGACCATGCCGCTATATCGTGCGATGGAGCAGAATCGTTGAGGAAACGTAGCTCCATGAGTACGAGCAACGTGGCCTTATCTGTCGAGTGAGCCGGCATAAAAGAATGGCGCCTTCCTGTTATGCGGTTAAGTCCACCAAGAAGACGCCATTGATAGGGTGATGCGTTCGAGTCCCCCCTCGCTTACCGTCCTCACGTTTCCCTGCTTATGTGGTTGTATATCCACATTATATGAATAAATTTATGTATGTCTATACAGTGTTTTGGGGCGTAAAAATGCGGGGAAGGGCAGCGAGCATCACGCTCACTACGCATCCCCGCAGAGCGGTGAGGGGGAACGGGCCCATCACCGCTGGTTGCCTAGAGTTGGTAGCGCTCAATGATGGCGGTGTGGCGCGTATCGTCAACACCGGCCTTGCGGGCCAGTCCCAGCCAGTGAGGCTGATGCGGCCAGTCAGCGGTCAGGCGGGTCAGTAGGGCATCCAGTGTTTGCAATGGCATGCTTTGCGGTGCCGACAGCAGGAAGTACAGGCCCGGCAGTACGGCATTGCCGGCCTGGGTATCGACGATTTGATAGTCATCGTTGCTGGTAATCCAGACGTTACAGCCTTCGGCCTCAAGCTGATCAACGAAATGCTGGAACACCTCCTGTTCAGGGGCGGCGCCATCGACGAACCATGCTGATGCATAGCCGCCGGATGCGATGACGTGCAGGGCCTCGTAGACGCCGATGAAGTTCTGCTGTTCTTCTTCGGTCTGCGGCGGTTCATTGAGCAGTGCCGGTTCAAACACTACCCGATCATTCAGGTGCTGAGACGCATCGCGGGAGTTGGGCTGTCGCACGATGGCGGTTGTTGGTCCCGTACGCTGGGCCAGATAGAAGCGGTATTCGTTGTCTTCCCAGAAACGCAGACGAATCCAGCCACCGTTCTCTTCGATAGGGCCTTCTTCGCTTGAAAACGTCATACCGAGCCGTGCCCCTAGCGTTCGTACCTGTGCCCAATCCTGAAGCGCACTGGCCGCGGTGATGGCATCCCAGATCGTATTGTTGGGCGACATCTCCTGCTGACGGTCGATGCGTTCAAGTGCTTCCAGATGATGGCTCAGTGCCCGATCGAAGGCCTTGAGCTTCATCGCTGCGCCGCCTGCAATAATGTGCGGCATGATTTTATCTTCGTTGCCGGGGAGCTGAAGCATGTCGTGGCACAGATGCTCGGCCTTTTGCCAGTCTTCCTGCGCCTGTGCGGCATGAATACGATACCAGCAGGCCATGCTGGGCAGCGGTGCCTCGAACCGGTCGGCCAGGCGCTGGATTTGACTGAAACGACTGTTTTGCAGCAACAGTTGCAGCAGCTGATACGGCACCTCGCTTTCTTCTTCGGGATGCTGCTCGACGCGTTCTTGCAGGATACGGATGGCCTGCTCGTTCGCTGCGCAGGCTTGCAAGGCAGAAGCGGTTAGCTGACGCAGCGGATGATCGTCGGGGCGCTCGGCCAAGGCCAGTGTCAGCCACTCGACTTCTTGCTCAGGATCGCGCTCGCTGTCGTCGCGCGCGCTGAGCCACGCCATCAGCTGATCGGCACTGACCGGCAGCGCAACCTGCTGGGTCTGTGCATCAAGCTGAGCTTCCAGTGCCGCCAGTGCCTGATCGTCGCCGAGTGCACTGCGCAATTTGGGCAGTTGTGTTTTAGCCAGTGCCAGTGCTTGGCGTGCTGTCCAGGTGGCATTGCGCGCCAGCGCCAGCGCGATGTGTACCTTGGCGACAGTAATGGCATCGCGCGGTGCGCCCACGCGAATGCGCTGCTCAAGAATCTGTTGAAGCGAGCGGCCGACCTGCCACGTGTTGCGTTCCGGCGCACGCGATATCAGCGTGCTGAGCACATCGACCCAGCGCATGGCAATGTGCGGGGTTACTGCAGGCAGAGCTTCCCAGGCTTCCTCATCGCGGCCGGCATGGGCCAGTACCTGCAGACGAATGATATTCTGGGTTTCGCGCGCCTGCGTGTTGTTGTCGCCGACGTTCGAGGATTCGCACAGCCGATCCATGATCGCCAGCGCTTCATCGTACTGGCCGAGCAGCATCAGTGCTTCGGCTTCGCTCTCGCGCAGGGCTTCATCATCTTCGTCCGCATCCGCAGCCTTGATCTTTTCAATCTGCCCACGCACGAACGTCAGCGCTTCCTCATATAGCCCCTTATCGAGCATGGCATCGAACTGTTCGTCCGACAGGCACTGATAGCAGCTCCAGCTAGGGTCGATGCCCGCCATCGTTTCCTGGCAGACGGCAATGCGTTCGTCCGCCCAGCCGCGGGCATCGACGTTGCAGTAGCAATGGCTCAGGTCCTGCGTCACGCAGACCGACTGCGGGCATTCTGCGGTGTCGCTTTGGTGAGCGCGTTCATAAAGGGCCACGACATCGGCAAGGGCCGTTTGTCCTTCGGCTTCGTTGCCCAGTCGATGGCGCATTTCCCAGTGCCCTAGCAACACTTCCAGCCACGGGTTGTTGGCGCTCTGTTTGAGCGCGCGCACTTCGGGCAGCAATGCTTCGGCCTTGCCATATTGCATGTGCACTACGGACTCGAGAAAGTCATCGACCAGTCGAACGGGGTAGTCCTGACCTGATTCCCACATGTCGCGCTCGTACTGCTGATACCACTGCCAGATATCCATGCTTACTGCTCCTGTCGTGCGGCGGCATGCGCCAGCTGTGTAAGGACGTGACCAAAACTTTCCAGTGCCTGATCGAGTTTGCCACCCTGATAGTCCGGCGATTGTGCGGCCAGCAGTACCTTCAAACTCTTCAACAGCGGGAAAGCACCAGCATCGGGCATCGTACCTGCCTGCCAGCAGCGTGACAGCGCCTGAACGGCGGGGTTGGCAAAGTTGAGGTACAGGATCTGCGTATGGGTCTGCTCAATGTTCTGAGTGAATTGGCGTGCCAGCATGAGCGCGGCGGTACTCATGCGTTTGTCGGCATCGTCTTGTTCAAGCCGTTTCTTCAGCTCAGCCTCGCGATCAGTCACCACGATCAAGGGTAGCGAGGTGGGCTCAAAGCGCGCGGGTACGAACCCTTCATCGTCAACTAAGCGTGAGGACCACCACTGTTTCTCATCCGAGGTGATGTCTTCCAGAGCGAACAGCTGTTGGTTGCCGGACTTGGTGCCGATCTCGATCAGACGTGCACCGTAGTGTTCGGCCCAGCGACGCAGGAACGGTACCACCGCATAGCGATAGCCGTGGGCGACGGGACGCTGTAGCAGGCGGAACAGCACCGCTTCGAAACCGCCGTCCTCGCCTAGCATCACGGTAAGGCTGTTGTCGCGGCGCAGCGTGCTGACCGGCATGTCGCCCTGTGAGGTCGGCACGTTGAGATCGTCCTTTAGCAGGTCGAATAGGCGGTCGTCGCACAGGGCGGCACCCAGTAGGGCCTCGTTGTGGCGCGCAATAACGCGACGCCAGATTTCCGGCTGCTGCTTGGCCAGCGATGCCAGCCCTGTGATCAGCGCCTCGTTGAGGGCCATCTGCGTTGCGCTGTAGCGGCTATCGCGCTGAAGGTCTTCACGGCTGGCGGTGGGTACCAGCTTGTTGGATTCGATGACACCGCCGACGAAACCGGCCCACGGTGGCAACAGCTCGCGTGCTTGGTCGTCAATCAGCATGCCGCGCAGGAACAGTGACAGATTGCGGTTATCACTGGTGCCGTAGGTCGCGCCGTCCTGCAGCCATAGAATGCCTACCGCATCGCTGTCGCCCTGCGGTTCGACCGGCAGCACGCAAAGGGGTGTGAAACGCTGCTCGAAGCGTGACGCAAATTCGAGATGGCGCTTTTGTACCAGAGAGGGATGAAGGGCCACGGCACCTTTCTGTTCACGCCACGGCGGGGTGATATGGTTGATGGCCTGATCGGACTGACCGACGAAGATTGGTTCATGCAATAGCGCGCAGTAGCGGCTGAGTACTGCACTCAGGTGGGCCGTATTGGCCAGCCCTACGAACTCATCCTTCAGCGTCAGCTCGATAGAGGTACCGACCGGGTGGCTCGAAGCCTGCTCGACGGTATAGGTTTCGCCGTTACTGGAGCGGTAGCGCCAGCTGATGTCCGGTGCTTTCCACGAGGTGGTGGTGAGCGTCACTTTGTCCGCCACTACAAAGGCTGAGGCAAACCCCAGCCCGAACATGCCGATCAGACCGGTATCATCATCGCTTTGGCGCAGGCCACGGGTATAGCCGATCCCCACCGTTGCTAGATACTGATGGATTTCCTCTTCTGTCAGCCCCGAGCCCACATCCGTGATGGTGATGGACGGTACCGCGGGGTCACACTCAATACGAATGCTGGCGGACTGTTGCCATTCCGGTGCTTCAAGGCGGCGGCGAACGATAGCATCGTGTGCGTTCTGCACCAGCTCGCGAATGGCCACCATCGGCGTGGAGTAGAGGTGCTGGCTCAGCACCTGCATTAGCCCTGTCAGATTGACCGGGGTGCGGTGCTGCACGATGGAGGAGAGTGATGACGAGTTATCCAAAGCATTATTCCCTTTATCAATCACCGATGCGCCATTATTCTCGATAGACGAAGCGCTGGGAAGTTGAAGTAACCATTATCGGCGATCTTGATGAGTGCGCTCAATGTGACTGATTATTAATACGATTTAATAAGTATGAGTTACTGAGGGTTATAAGCAGGATGGTGATGAAACGCAACTGTTTCGTTTCGAACGGCTGTGGTGAGCGGCTGACACGCATATCGCGCGTGCAAGGGTAGCGTGGTCTTGCTGGGATGTCGCGTAGTGCTGGAGGGAAAGTGCTTGGTGGTTTGAATGAGGGGCGCCGCCGATTTAAATCATATTGCTATTATCTGAATGAATTAACGGTGCTCTAGATAAAGCTTATGGTGGGGCACACTAAAATGCCCTATGGTATGTTTATTATACCGAGTATAAATAATGACGCTCTATGATAAACGGCACAGCTAGAGGCTGTTTCATAACCTAATTAATTACTTTTCCCTTTCTAAAATAGACGGCTTTTATCGCAGTTTTGTGGTTTGAAATCCCCTCAATGACATGGGTATTGGGGGTATGAAACACGTTCTTATTGCGGGCACCAATATGTTGTTCCGACGGGGAAGGGGTGTCATGCATCATAAACGACAAGACCCTCCAACGCAGGGTGATGGGCCTTGTGTATTGTCCAAGCGGTGAATGATTATTCGGCAAGCAGCGCTTGCAGACGTTTGCGGACGCTTTCTTCCGGCTCCTGTTCATAAGCGGCTTCAAGCAATGCGTGCAGCGCTGCCGAACGCTCTTCCTTGGGCCATTCTTCCAACGCACGGAGTGCCATATTGCGGTTGTGGATGAGCGGACTGCGCAGTCCCGCTTCAATCAACGACAGGCCGGCACCCGCGAATTGATCAAGGTCCTGCAAGATAAGGCTCAATTCACGGTGTTGCTGATAGGCAGGACCGAATCCCATTTGTGTATCGGGCCCTGTCGCTATGGCGGCCAGATCGAACTGCTTTTCGGCCAGCGCAACGACGCGCTCAATGCGTTGCCGATCGTCGGTCTTCATCAGAGAGTACCAGTGGCTATCTTCTGCCGATGGACATGTAGACTGTCGGGCATAGAGGGCGTCCCACGGGTCGATGTTCAGTACTCGCGCGGCGTGAACCATAGCGTGTCCCAGTTCACTGTCGTGAGAGGAGAGAGCTTTGCTCACTTCCTCCTGCCATTTGGGCTGTGCCACGATGACATGAGCTTCATTGCCGACGTGCTGACGGTTCTCTTCATTCCATCCACACGACGCAAGGCGATCCCAGTCTCTATTGTCATCCTCAACAAACTCTCCAAGCGCATGTGCGGCCAACAGGTGAGTAATGTCGTGAGTCGGGCTCTGTTTCACCAGCGCCAGATAGCGCAGACAGGCGGCTACACCGTCTTCATAGCACGAGATGCCCGATACTGGGGCTTCATTGAGCAGTGCAGAGAGCAGTTCACCTGCACTGTTCAGTAAGGCATCGTCCACGTTATCACTCATCAGCGCGGTCAGTAGCTGTCCCTTGATGGCGCACTCCAAGGCGGTATATTCCATCATGACGGTGTTGGAGTAACCTTCGCGCAGAAGCCAGTCGCGAGTTGTCTCTGATAGCTCTTCAGGCAGGCGCTCGATGATCTGAATACGCCCCCAGCCCGTCACACGGCGGGCCATTTCGACCAGCGTGGCCTCATACCCTTCTTTAGTCACTATGTTGGATACGGCTACGGTGCTGAACAGCGTGAACTCATCGTGCAATCCGAGCGTCATGACCGTTGCAAGATTTTGTTGCGAAGGGAAGAAGCTTAATAGCGCAATCGCGCACTTTACTGCCTGGCGGTCGGGGCTTTCCTGTGCCAGCCATACCGCTAAGTCATGAAGCTGTTGGGCGGGAAGTGAAGATGTCTGCGGTATCTTTGCCATTAACGCATCAATGTACTCTAGTGGCGACTCCTTCTTGAGCAGTGCATATAGCTCCTCCATATTCTCCCATGAGGGCAGGATCAGCACCTGATTCAATGCGTCGAACAGCGTGTCAGCGATTTCTTCATTCTGGGTGCTAAGGGCATGGTGGGTGAAAACCCCGTCCACGGCCCCTGCGGCCCAGGACATTTCCTCTTTCTTTGACTGCTCATCCGGCAGCTTCTGAGCACTTTCTGGTAGTGGGTCGTTACCTTGCGCGTAGGGTGCCAACAGATGGTAGATGCTTTGTAGGTGGCTTTCCCATGGCACCGGGAATCCGGCCGTCTGCTCGATCGTTTCCTTGGCGGTGCTTTTCTTGCTGAACAACTTTGCCAGCCAGCGCTTCATAGTGATATCCCGTTATAAGTGAATAGAAACTGTTTCTTGTCACATGCGGTGCTATCTGTGTGCATAGCCCGTTTTAACGGCGTTTTATATATTCGATTGAATGGTCTTGAAAAGAAGGGAAAAGATATTTGAAAGGGGAGAGCGTCTTAAAATGAAAGAATCCACGCCGAGGCGTGGATTCCATGATGTCTATTGAGTGCAGCGAAAAAGCTGATCAGACATTAAAACGGAAGTGCATAACATCGCCATCTTGTACGATGTAAGACTTGCCTTCCAGACGCCATTTACCTGCTTCTTTCGCGCCGCTTTCACCCTTGAATTCGATGAAGTCGTCATAGCTGATGACCTCAGCACGAATAAAGCCTTTTTCGAAGTCGGTATGAATCGCTGCGGCAGCCTGCGGTGCTGTTGCGCCCACTTTCACCGTCCATGCGCGTACTTCTTTTACGCCCGCTGTGAAGTAGGTCTGCAGGCCGAGCAGTTTATAGCCGGCGCGAATCACGCGATCCAAGCCTGCTTCTTCCATGCCCAGCTCTTCGAGGAACATGGCTTTCTCTTCCTCGTCGTCCAGCTCGGCGATTTCAGCTTCCAGTTTGTTGCACACGGCAACCACTTCGGCTTCTTCGGAAGCGGCGATTTCGCGCACGATGTCGAGGTACGGGTTGTTTTCGAAACCGTCCTCGCTGACGTTGGCGATGTACATCGTCGGCTTGAGGGTCAGGAAGCCATAGCCACGTACCAGCGCTTTTTCATCATCGGTCAGACCGAAGCTGCGCAGCGGCTGGCCTTCTGCCAGATGCGGCTGGATGCGTTCGAACAGCGCTTTGACCGCGATCGCTTCCTTGTCGCCACCTTTGGCCGCGCGTACCAGACGGGTCAGCGCTTTTTCGACCGTGCCCAGATCGGACAGGGCCAGTTCGATATTGATCGTCTCAATATCGGCACGCGGGTCGACGTGGTTGGCTACATGAATGACGTTATCGTCTTCAAAGCAGCGTACGACGTGTGCGATGGCTTCGGTTTCGCGAATGTTGGCCAGGAACTGGTTACCGAGACCTTCACCCTTCGATGCCCCTGCGACCAGTCCCGCGATATCCACGAATTCCATCGTGGTGGGCAGCGTACGCTCAGGTTTAACGATTTCGGCCAGCGCGTCGAGGCGCGGGTCAGGCATCGGTACGATACCGGTGTTCGGTTCGATGGTGCAGAACGGGAAGTTTGCCGCCTCGATGCCGGACTTGGTCAGCGCGTTGAACAGCGTGGATTTACCCACGTTCGGGAGGCCGACAATACCGCAATTGAAACCCATGGCATGATCCTGATAAATAGAGGCCCGAAGGAAAGAACCTAGAAGCGGACGGCGTGCAGGCGATTCATGGCCTTTGCCCAGTCCCCTGACAGTGCCAGAGGCAGAGCATCGACGGCAGCTTCGATCGCTGAGTCGATGGCAATCCGATCGCTCTTGCCGGGCGAGCCAAGCACATAGTTGACGACGCGGCTAGCATCACCAGGATGACCGATACCAATACGAAGACGATGGAAGGAGCGGTTATTGCCTAGAGCGCTGATGATGTCGCGCAGGCCATTGTGGCCACCGTGGCCACCCCCCTGCTTGAAGCGCGCCTGTCCGGGAGGAATATCAAGCTCGTCGTGGGCCACGAGCAGTTGCTCGGGGGACAGCTTGAAGAATTTGGTGAGCAGTGAGACCGATTGGCCGCTGCAATTCATGAACGTGCTGGGAAGCAGCAGGTGGACAGTGTGACCGTCCAGCTCGACTTTAGCGTAGTCACCGAGAAATTTGCGCTCGCTGCGCAGTGATGCCCCGGCCTGCCGTGCCAGCAGTTCGACCATCCATGCCCCGGCATTGTGGCGCGTATCAGCATATTGAGCTCCTGGATTACGTAGCCCGATAATAGCCGATACTGTGCTCATAAGAACTGCCTCTTGCCGCCGGAGCCGTGGACACACCACGGCTCTCGGAAAGGATACATGGATGGTCGAAGGGAGCGATTAGGGCTTATTCAGCGGCGCTGTCTGCTGCCGGTGCATCGCCTTCTTCGCCTTCTGCTTCGCTGTGATCTGCTACGCGATGAACGCTAACCAGCGGCTGGTCGTGGTCGTCACCGTGAGACAGTTCGACAGCAGTAACGCCTGCCGGCAGTTTCAGGCCAGACAGGTGGATGGTTTCACCCACGCCCAGGTCTGCAACGTCGACTTCCAGGTGGTCCGGAATGTTCTGCGGCAGGCAGCTGATAGCGATATCAGTGTTCTGGATGTGCAGTTCACCGCCGTCGACTTTAACGCCTTTGCAGTTTTCTTCGTTGATAACGTGCAGCTGTACTGTCAGCGTGATTTCTTCGTTAGCGTTGACACGCATGAAGTCAGCGTGCAGAAGAACCGCTTTGAACGGGTGACGCTGCAGGTCACGAACAACAACTTTCTCTGCTTTGCCATCAACGTTGATCGTGATGATGGAAGAGTAGAAAGATTCATCTTCGATGGCTTTGTACAGCGCCGGTTTGTCGATAGCGATCGGCATCGGTGCAGTTTCACCACCATAGATGATACCTGCAACACGTTCGTTCGCACGACGCAGGCGGCGGCTCGCACCTTTCCCCAGCTCCGTACGGACGACAGCAGTAAGAGTGTAATCGTGTTTCATGGAATAGACCTCATCGGTATTCCTGGAGGAATACGCATAGTTGATAGGCGCAATAGACGCCTTATTAACGAAATTGACAGGCCCGCGACCAGGTCCTGTCATTCGTGAAAAGGGGGATACAGCCGAAGCTGTACCCCCTTTGCAGTCAACGCTTGTCGTGCCGAGGCTGTTGGCCTCAGTGAAACATGGCGCTGACAGATTCTTCGTTGCTGACGCGACGAATGGCTTCACCGATCAGACCTGCGACAGTCAGCTGGCGGATTTTGCCACTGCGACGCGCTGCTTCGGAAAGCGGAATAGTGTCGGTAACGACCAGTTCATCAAGCTGAGAGCTTGAGATATTGTCGATAGCCGGACCGGACAGGATCGGATGCGTTGCATAGGCCAGCACACGTTTAGCACCGCGCACTTTAAGTGCTTCGGCTGCTTTGCACAGTGTACCCGCAGTGTCGACCATGTCGTCGACCAGAATGCAGGTGCGATCCTGAATATCACCGATGATGTGCATCACCTGTGCCTGGTTGGCACGTGGGCGGCGCTTGTCGATGATGGCCAGTTCCACATTCAGCTGCTTAGCGACAGCGCGCGCACGAACGACACCCCCGATATCAGGGGAGACGATGACGACGTCATCGTAGTTCTGGCGCTCGATGTCATCCAGCAGGATGGGAGAGCCGTAGACATTGTCGACCGGTACGTCGAAGAAGCCCTGGATCTGATCTGCGTGCAAGTCCATGGTCATGACACGGTCTACACCGGCCTTGACCATCATGTCTGCCACGACCTTGGCCGAAATCGGCACGCGTGCAGAACGTACGCGACGATCCTGGCGTGCATAACCGAAGTACGGCATGACGGCAGTGATACGAGTCGCGGAAGCACGACGCAAGGCATCAACCATCAGGATCAATTCCATCAGGTTGTCATTGGTAGGAACACAAGTGGACTGGAGGATGAAGACATCCTTGCCGCGCACGTTCTCATTGATCTCGACGGCGATTTCGCCATCGCTGAACTGACCAACGGTCGCGTGACCAAGACGATTATCGAGGCACTCGGCGACCTTGCGTGCCAGTTCTGGGTGAGCGTTACCGGCGAAGACCATCAATTTGGACACAGCGCAAGCCACCTTTTGGATGCTTAGGGAATCTTGAAAAGTGCTTGGATGCCAGGTTGCTCGAAAAGGGTACAAGAGTGCCCTTAGAGATCGGTTCTGAATTTATTTAAATGAATTCAGTTGAGCGAGAAATGGCTGGGGTACCAGGATTCGAACCTGGGAATGCCGGTACCAGAAACCGGTGCCTTACCACTTGGCGATACCCCAGCAACCGATCAACCTGTCATGCCTGGTTGCTCGTTGAGCGTGGCATGAAGAGGAGAGATGTTGCTCGACTCAGTGAGAAACACTTGCCAATCAGTGTGTTCCTTGCTGACTCGGAGCAGGATATTACGACCTTCTTGTTCGTCTGTCAACCCCAGGATGATACAAGATCCTGTTCCTGTCAGTCGCGCGTCTCCGAATTGGCTCAGCCAGTCCAGTGCAGCAGCGATGGCAGGGGAGTGTTGCCGGACGATCGGTTCGCAATCGTTGCGTCCCCTCCGCAGTGCGTGCTCCATACTAATCACCGGGCTATAGCGTGTCAATTCGGGAGAGCGGAATACATCCGCGGTCACGACGGAAACACCGGGGTGAACGACGCAGAATAATGGTGTGTCTAGCGGCGCTGGCGTCAGTTTTTCGCCGATGCCTTCACCCCATGCTGCAAAGCCGTGCACGAATACGGGTACGTCAGCGCCGAGTGTGACGCCCAGCGCCGCCAGCTGTTCGAGTGACAGTTCCAGTTGCCAGAGACGATTAAGACCCAGCAGCGTAGTAGCGGCATCCGAGCTGCCCCCGCCGAGACCGCCGCCCATGGGGATGCGCTTGATCAGGTGAATATCTGCACCACGACGTTCCGCTGGGCGGGCATGGGGAGCTGACGTGTCGGCTTGCTGTAATAGCCGGGCGGCGCGGATGATCAGATTCTGTTCCTGTTCCACACCTTCTACGGCCGGCGATAGCGTCAGCTGGTTATCACCGCGGTAGGAGAACGTCAGTTCATCGCCGTACTTCAGAAACTGAAACAGGGTCTGCAGGTTGTGATAGCCATCAGGGCGCTTACCCGTGATGTGCAGCATGCGGTTGATCTTGGCGGGCGCGGGCAGCGTGAGAGACATCGACATGGCAGGTTCCGTTGCGCTGGTGGCTAGTCAAAAGGCGTGTGGCTGTACTCTATTTAATAACAATAGGGTGGGCTTCAGTAGAAGCTGACGGCGTGCGCCACAGCAGAAGTATAAAGATGAACCAAGGGTAAGAAATAGGGGAAGAGGTGTAAGAGTGCTACAAGGCTTTAATCTTCGACGTGGTGACACTATTTGACGAAAGGCGGTTAACAAAAAGCCTTGTGATGCGTTTTGATGTTTCCTGCATTGCGTGTTGATTATCCTCACTCCAGCAGACCTGCCGAGTGAAAAACTACGACGCTCTTCTGAGCGCCGTAGGTGCGTGATGGATAGCAGCCATCATTGGCGTCTTTGCGTCGTGTCTGACCGTGCAACGCGGGTGCGGCGCAGTGTCATGCCGTGTTTGTGGGTCTCATTCGGTGTCGTAACGGCCCGGGTGCCACTCTTTCTGCAGCAGCGTAGCGTTTAGCTGCCCGTAATGCATTTTCAGGCGGCCTGGCAGCCAGTAGCCATCGCTGAAGGTCCACTGGCTGTATTCGATATGCCAGCCTTGCTGGTCGAGCGTGGCGGGGTAGCCACACTCATCGGGTGTCATGTGGTAGGGCTGGTTCGGGGCGGGCAGTGCACGCGCCCAGTAGTACAGTGCTGAAATCGGCAGCGACCAGCCCAGCTGCTGTTGCATCAGTCCTTCAGGAGATGAGGCGTGGAAGGTGCCGTTGCCGTTGGACAGCACGGCCTGATCATTCTGTTGTTCAAGAGTGTTGCGGCCAATGCCAAAAGGACCGCTGATCATCATGCGGTAGTGATCGGGGTTTTGCTGTTGCCAGTCGAAGCTGGCGGTGTCGTTCTGCTGCGGTGTGCGCAGGTTGACCTTGCCCGCTACCGTCCAGCGCTGCAGCGCTTTTGTCTTAGGTATCTGGCTTTCCCAGCGGCCGCAGGGGCGTTCCTGTGGGGGCGTCGACGGTGAAAGGGCACAGCCCGAAAGCAGCAGTAGCCCGATGAATAGGCCTGTCAGGCGGCTTTTAAACAGCAGGTTCAACATAAGAGAAAGTGCTCCTCGGGAATAGGGTTATATATTTTTGCTGGGCCAGCGCAGGGAGCATGCTTCACTCTCATTACTTACCGTGGCGCTGACCCTATCTTCTCTTTTCTATTTCATTATCTGACGATCGAACCGCCGTAATGTTGCATGAGCTGCGCTTGTCGCCGTTCGCGGTCAGGGCGACGGTGCGTGTAGCGTGGGAAACTGCTGCAACAACGCACTGCGCGCGGCCTGATCCAGTGAGGATGACCGATAGAGCTGATTCAGGATGCGCTGGGCTTCGGCTTCATCGTGTGTCGCCATCAATGCCTGTAGATAGTGACGTGCCACTTCCGGTGATGGCAGCGCATTGTAAGCGCGTGCTAGCCATTGGCGGGCTTCGTCATACTGACCCTGTCCGTAGAGTGCCCAACCTAAACTGTCTTGTATTTCCGCATTGTCCGGTGCCAGCGTGATCGCGCGGCGCAGCAGTGGCACTGCCTGAGCATAGTCCTGTTTCTGGTCGGCCAGCATGTAGCCATAGGCGTTGAGGAATATGGGGTTATGGGGTTGATGTTCGACCAGCAGTTGTAGATCGCTCAGCGCTTGCGGTATCTGCTGCTGAGTCATGCGCTGCATAGCGCGCAGATAACGTAGGCCATCGTGCTCGGGGTGGGCGTCTACGATCTGTTCGAGCAGTGCCCAGGCTTGCTCTGGCTGCTGGGCTTGCTGCAAGGCAGAAAATTCGAGCTGTACCAACAGCAATAACTGATCGGGGAAGCGCTCGCGCTGGTGGCGCATGAGCTGTGCTGCAGCATCATTACCTTGGCTTTCCTGCGTCAGGGTCAGCAGCCGTAGTTGGGCGTGGGCGAACAGCGGCGAGGCCGGTGTGACCTGCTGGAATGCGCGCAGGGCGGCGTCGACATCATCAAGCTGGTCGGCCGTGACGCCTCGCAAGGCTTGCCGGTGGGCCAGCAGACCGGCATCTTGTGCTTCCTGCTCCGTCAATGGATAGCGCTCCATCAGACGTTGTGCGGCATCGGCATGATGGTGATCAAGCAGGAACTGTGTCAGTTCGTTGATGGCACGGGCCGAGGCCGGAAGCTGCTGCACGAATTGATTAATGTGGCGGTCGGCCAGCGTGGCGCCGGGCAGATCAAGTTCGATGTCGATGCGCAACAGAGCAAAGCGGAACTCCTGTTGGCCGCCATGCGTTATGGCCGTATGCACGGTCTTTAAGGCGGCTTCAAGACGCCCAAGGCGCTGTTCGACCAATGCTTTGGCAAACAGGGCATCCAGATTGTCAGGGTGGCGAACCAGGACATCATTCAAGCGCTGGAACGCTTCCGAGTAGCGTTCGTCGCCTGCCAGCAGAGCGGCGCAGACGATATGAGCTTCATCATGGCTCGGATACTGCTTCAGATAGGTATCGACCTGAGCGCGAAGCGCGTCGCGCGGCATGGGCTGTTCGGTCGCCATCCACGTTTCCAGCATGCTGTCGATGGCATCGTGATGGCCATATCGGTCGAGAGAGAGCTGCCAGAACATCGCCTCTGCCCAGTGCTGTGCCTGCAGCGCCTGCTCGCATAGCGCGTGCATCATCGCCACATCGTCCTGAGAGAGGGCAAAGGAGGCGTTGGCAGACGCTTGATCGAACAGAGAGCGCCATAGCGTGACCGCTTCCAGCGCCAGAGTGGAGCTTCCGGCGCGCTGTGCGGTGCGCCAAGCGTCCTGTGCCAGAGAGCGATCACCATGCTGACGCGCCTGACTTAAATAGAGCTGGCTGGCATCGGCAGGGTGTTGATAGCGCTCTTCGAGGTGTGCCTGAAGCAGTTGGGTCAGGCTCGACTTGTCGAGGCCCGCACTGACCGGGTTCCCGGGCATGGCGGGTGAAACGGGCAGCGCTGCGGGCGCTGACGGTTCGGCGGCTGTCGGAGTCCGGTCGCGACACGCGGTCAGCGGCCAGATCAAGGCTGCAAGAATAAGCACTCTGAGCATGCGGACCTCGTGGCGTGTATGCGCTAGCCCGCGAAGGGGCGGTGTTCTGACAGCGAACGGCGGCGTGTTCTCGAAAGTACCCGCGGCGGTGTCCGCTGTGTCATCATGTCGCCATGCGATCTTTTGTCATGATAAAGCATTGGACCCATATGAGGCCAAGCCGATCTGCCGATGGCAGAGGGGTGTGCTAGAGTAGAAGACCTGCTCGATGAAGCGTGCGATGTTCAAACCTTTCTGTCGCCTTCAGTTTCTCCAATCGAGTCGATAGCCGCGTTTCATCGGATAAAGCCCCCATCCTGCCGAGGGATAGCATACAATTCATCCAGACTTCCGGTAAGGTTCGTTCACCGCGAAGCCACTACCTGAGGCGCTGATCGACGCCAGTCGATGCCGCCACGACACGGTGCCGTGACGACCTGTGCAGAGGCGCTGCCTTCACATGCTTGTCATTGCCACACGGTACAGATTGAATACGCCACTCCTTTTCCGACGATGTTGCCCTCGTGCAGCGTCCTGATGATCACGACCGATGCCATGACACTGCTGATACTGGGCATGAATCACCGTACCGCCTCGCAAGAGTTGCGGGGACGCGTGTCGTTCTCCGATGCGCAGAAAGCGTCTGCCTTGCAGGCGCTGGTGGCGCTCGACGGCGTTGCTGAAGCGGTGATCGTCTCGACCTGCAACCGCACTGAACTGTACGTCAGTGGCGGCCCTCAGCTGGCCACCGTGCGTGGCGGCGTCGAGCCGCTGCAGCACTGGCTGGAGCGTTATCACGATCTGCCCGCCGGCGCGCTGGATGACCACCTTTATGCTCATGCCGATGAAAGTGCCGTGGCGCATGCCATTCGTGTGGCGAGCGGATTGGATTCGCTGGTGCTGGGCGAGCCGCAAATCTTCGGTCAGTTCAAGCAGGGCTATCAGTGCGCACAAGACAGCGGCACCCTCGGACCTCGTTTGGACAGCATGTTCCAGCATGCGTTCTCAGCGGTGAAGCAGGTGCGCAGCCGCACCGGCATCGGTGAGCACACCGTGTCGGTGGCTTATACCGCCGTACAGCTGGCGGGGCGCATCTTCGATCATTTCGAACGGGCCACCGCACTGCTGGTGGGCGCTGGCGAGACCATTGCGTTGGTTGCTCGTCATCTCAAGGAAGCGGGAGTCCCTCGATTGATCATCGCCAACCGTACCGTGTCGCGGGCCGAAGCCTTGGCTCGTGAGGTAGGCGGTGAGGCGGTGTCGCTCAATGCACTGCCCGTGGCGCTTAGGCAGGCGGACATCGTGATTTCCTCGACGGCCAGCCCGACGCCGGTGCTGACCTACGATATGGTGCGCGCCAGCATGAAAGCGCGCCGCTATGCCCCGCTGTTCATGGCGGATATCGCCGTTCCCTGTGACATCGAGCCTTCCGTTGCGAAGCTTGAGGACGTCTTCCTGTATTCGCTGGACGATTTCAACGATATCATCGACGACAATCGTCGCAGCCGTGAGCAGGCGGCCAACGCCGCTGAGCTGGTGATCGAGCAGAGTCTGCAGCAGTGGCGCGTGGCATGCCGCCTGCGCTCGATCGGGCCCATGATCCGAAAGCATCGCGAGCAGGCCGAACAGGTGCGTCAAGCGGCGGAAGCGCAGGCGCTAGCGCAACTGGCACGCGGCCATTCTCCAGAAGAAGTGATCCAACGACTGTCCCATCAGCTTACCAATCGCCTGCTGCACGGCCCGACTACGCGGCTGCGGGATGCCTCGCGCGAGCAGCGGGATGATATATTGACCGCTTTTGAACACCTGCTGCTGGAAGAACCCGCCGCGGCCACGTCTGAACATCAACAAGGAACGCGATCTAGATGAAGGATACTCTGCGCGCCCGTCTTGCAACGGCGGAAGAACGGTTTGAAGAACTCTCGGCGCTGTTGTCCGAACCGGATGTCATTCAAGATCAGAACCGTTTCCGCGATTACTCTCGCGAATACGCTGATCTCGAACCGTTGATCAGCGCATGGCGTGCCTTCAGCGCGCTGGAAGACGACATCCAGGCCGCTCAGGCGATGGCCAACGACAGCGACCCTGATATGCGGGCGATGGCCAAAGACGAGCTCGAAGCACTGCAGGCTGACTACGAACCGCAGGTGCTGCGCATCAAGCAGCTGCTGATTCCCAAAGATCCTGACGATGAGCGTGGGGTGTTCCTTGAAGTGCGTGCCGGTACGGGTGGCGATGAAGCCGCGCTGTTCGCTGGTGATTTGTTCCGCATGTACTCCCGCTATGCTGAACGCCGTGGCTGGCGCGTCGAAATTATCAGCGCCAGTGAGAGCGAGCAGGGCGGCTTCAAGGAAGTCATTGCCCGTTTGGCGGGCAGCGGCGTTTACAGCCGCTTCAAGTTTGAATCTGGTGCTCATCGCGTGCAGCGCGTGCCTGCGACCGAGTCGCAGGGGCGCATTCATACGTCAGCATGCACCGTGGCGGTGATGCCAGAGGTGGATGAGATCGTCGATGTCGTACTTGATCCCTCGACGCTGCGCATCGATACGTTCCGCGCCAGTGGGGCGGGCGGCCAGCACGTCAACACCACCGACTCGGCTATCCGCATCACTCACTTGCCGACCGGTACGGTAGTCGAGTGTCAGGACGAACGTTCGCAGCACAAGAACAAGGCCAAGGCCATGTCACTGCTAGCCGCGCGCATTCGCCAGCAGCAGGAAGACGCACAGCATAAGCAGCAGGCCGAAACGCGCCGTTCGCTGGTGGGGTCGGGCGATCGTTCCGAGCGCATTCGTACCTACAACTTCCCGCAGGGGCGTCTGACCGATCACCGTATCAACCTGACAATGTATAAGCTCAGCGATGTCATGGAAGGCGATCTGGATGAAGTCTTCGATGCATTGATTCAAGAGCATCAGGCAGATCAGCTGGCAGCTCTTCAGGCATGAGCGATATAAGCGCTGATGCGCTGTTGAGAGCGGCCGCGCAGG